>NZ_JAXDPY010000315.1:0-18015 GCF_034668105.1 Paraburkholderia sp.
TGCCGGGAGCGCTTGCGCGTTACTACGGCGCGCCCCGCATCCCGCTCGACAAGACCAGCTGCGAAGGCGCGTTCGATCAGCCCTACGAATGGCCCAGCGCGCGTGTGGCACACAAGATCGTCGAATTGCCGGTGCCGGTGGGGTTCTGGCGAGCGGTCGGCCATTCGCATCAGGCGTTTTTCACCGAGGGCTTTACCGACGAACTCGCCGTCGCCACCGGTCAGGACCCCATTGCGTTTCGCGCGTCGCTGCTCGCGCAGCATCCGCGTCACCTGGCAGTGTTGAGGCGCGTTGCCGCGCTATCGGATTGGGACCATCCAATGACTTACCGCGCCGACGGCAGCAAGCAGGCGCGCGGTGTTGCGCTGCACGAAGCGTTCGGCAGTGTCGTCGCGCAAGTAGCGGAAGTATCGGTCGGTCCGAACAAACAGATTCGCGTGCATCGGGTGATTTGCGTGATCGACTGTGGACTGCCCGTGAACCCCAACCTGATTCGTCAGCAGATGGAGAGCGGGATCGTGTTCGGCCTCTCGGCAGCGTTGCAGGACGAAATCACCATCGAGGCCGGACAGGTGACGCAGCAGAACTTCGTCGACTTCCCCGTCGTGCGGATGAACGATTGCCCGCTGATCGAAACCGACATCATGCCGAGCCAGCTGCACCCGCAAGGCGTCGGCGAACTGGGCGTGCCGCCGGTCGCGCCGGCGGTGGCCAACGCGATCTTCGCGCTGACCGGCCAGCGCTTGCGCGCGTTGCCGTTGAGGCTCGCATGAAACGCATCGGAGTGACGGAGACAAGCATGGGATCGCTGAACATCAACGGCCGGGCGGTGGCCGTGCAAGCCGAACCGGATATGCCGCTGCTGTGGGTGCTGCGTTGCGACCTCGGCATGACCGGCACCAAGTTCGGCTGCGGCGTGGGCATTTGCGGCGCGTGCACGATCCATCTGGACGGCAAGGCGGGCCTGGCCTGCCAGACGCTCATGTCGAGCTTGCACTCGCAAAAGATCACGACCATTGAAGGCGTGCAGGGCGCGCAAGCGCAGGCGCTAAAAGCGGCGTGGATCGATCTCGACGTGGTGCAGTGCGGCTACTGCCAAAGCGCGCAGTTGATGGCCGCGTGCGCGCTGCTCAAGCAGAAGCCTGATCCCACCGATGCGGACATCGACGCGGCGATGTCCAACATCGTGTGCCGTTGCGGCACGTACCCGAGGGTGCGGGCGGCGATTCATCAGGCGGCCGCGAAGCGGCGGCCCGCTTAGGGCTGAAAATGTGGAGGCGGGCGAAGGCGCTTGCCGCTCACTCGCCGATGACACGCCGATCACGCGCCGCTCGCCATCCAGGCGAACTCAATTCGCCAGCATCTCCACGACCGCGACAACTACCGTAAAAACGCCGATACAACCGCCGAGTGTGGCTGCGCCTTGCAGGAAATGCGACATACGTGACCCCGAAACGTGTGTTGAGGCTCGTATTTAACCTGAATTGAAAGGTAAAAGAAAGCTTGTCAATGATAGCGATTTACCCGGATGAGTGGAGCGGGAGGGCCCAGGCCATGGCCGGCTCGCCGCCCCGAGTCGAGCAAAACCTGTCACGGCGCTTTTGTGGCCGTAGATGGTACGGCGTTAACCGTCGCGGCAGCAGGGGGAGTCGCTGCCCCCGCTCCCGTAGCGCCCGGCGCCGTCTGCGCATCAATCTCCCAGCCACCGCCAAGCGCGAGGAACAGGTTGACCTGATCGATCGCCACCTGACCTTCCGCGGCCGCGACCTGAGCCTTCGTCGAAGTCAACGTGCGCGTCGCGTCGAGATCCGAAATGAACGACTCGCGTCCGGCTGCATACAGCCGATGCGTTTCATCCGCCGACTCGGTCGCCGATTTCAACGCGGCACGCAGAGCGTCGGCGCGGGCGGCGTCCGACGCATAGGTTGCGAGGTTTGTCTCTGTTTCGCGCAACGCGGTCAGCACGACGCCGTCGAACTTCGCCAGCGCCACGTTGCTCGACGCTGCCGCTTCGCGGACCCGGCCACGCGCGCCGTTGGCGGGAAACGTCCAGCTGATTAACGGACCGAAGGCCCAGCGGGCCGTGGGCGACGTGCCAAGGTCTTCGAGAATCCCGGTCAAACCCGCGGACGCCCCAATGCTCACCGTGGGATACAACGCGCCGGTTGCGACGCCGATGCGTGCCGTCGAAGCCGCCAGTTGGCGCTCGGCCTCGCGCACGTCCGGGCGGCGCTTGAGCAGCGCGGCGCCGTCGCCGACCGGGATCGGCTGGCGGATTTGCGGCAGCGTGTTGCAGGCCAGCACGGCCGGCGGCAAACCGGACGGTGCGCGCGCCAGCAGCGCCGCGAGCCGGTATTGCGCGATCTGGCGGCGCGCCGTATAGCGCGGAATATCCGCCGACAAGGTATCGACCTGAGTCTGCCCGCGTGTCACGTCAGGCTGATTGCCGCGGCCCGCGTCGCGCAATCGGCGCGACACGTCCACACGCTGCTTCTGCAACGCCAGCGACTGCTGCGCGATCCTGAGCTCCTCGGCGGCAGAGCATTGTTCGACGTAAGAGCGCACCACGTCGGCCACTACCGTGATTCGCGCGAGATCGCCGGCCGCTTGCACGGATTCCGTGTCAGCCGCCGCCGCTTCGACGCCTCGCCGCAGTTTGCCGAACAGGTCGATTTCGTACGAGATGCTGACGCCGATGTCGCCTTCGTTAGCGACCGGCAGTTTGTTGAAGAGCAGATATTGCTCGGCGGATTCCTGAGCCCGCTCGAAGGCCGCCGACGTCTTGCCGGAGAAGCCGCCTTGCGCTTGCGCGACGCCCAGCGCTTCACGCGAACGCGCGAGATTGGCCGCCGCTACGCGTAGGTCGGTATTCGATTGCAGCGCTGCGTCGACGAGGCTGTTGAGCACCGGATCGTCATAGAGCTTCCACCAGACCGCGGGCACGTCCTGCCGGGTGGTCAGTTTGGCGTCGGCGCCTTCGATCGGTGCATTGGCGAGGGGCGCGTTGACCAGCGCCTGCTTCGGCAGCGCGTAATCCGGGCCGACGTTCATGCAGCCGTTGAGCGCCAAGGCTAATGGCAACAGCGGCAACAGCGGTAATAGCGGCAATCGAGGCAATCGCGGCAACAGCGGCAACAGCGGCAGCCGCGGCAATGAGGGCAGGGCACGCGACAGCTTCATTGCGATGCGCCCGACATGACGGCAGCAGATGCCGGCTGCGCAGCCGAAGCAGCAGAGACCGCCGGAACAGCGGCCGAAGCCGAAGCCGAAGCCGAAGCCGAAGCCGCCGACGCATCCACCGCGCCCGAAGCCCCCGCAGCCGGACGCGGTTTACCGGTCGGCGACAGATCACGCACCGACACCGTCGCCGTACGCCCGGCGATCAGACGAAAGTCGGCGGGCACCTCGTCGAGCGCCACGCGCACCGGAATCCGCTGCGCCAGCCGCACCCAGCTAAACGCGGGATTGACATTCGGCAGCAAATTCGACCCTTGTGTGCGGTCGCGGTCCTCGATCCCCGCGACGATGCTTTGCACATGACCGCGCAGAACAGTCGGCTCGCCCATCACCTGAATATCGACTTGCTGGCCGATGTCGATGCCGCGCATCTTGGTTTCTTCGAAATAACCGTCGACACGGAACGAATGCATATCCACCACCGCGAGCACCGCGCGCCCCGCGGAGACGAACTCGCCGGCACGCGGCGCGCGGTCGTTCAGATAACCGTCCACCGGACTCACGATCGTGGTGCGTTGCAGATTTAGCCTGGCGGTATCGATCGCCACGTTCGCATCGGCGAGCGCGGCCTCCGCTGTTTCGACACGCGAGCGGCTTTCTTCCGCGACTTCGGCCGCGACCAGGTTGCCCAACTGGCGATTGCGCGCATCTTCGCGGCGCGCCTGGTCGAGGGTGGCGCGGCGCTGCTGCGCGGTGGCCTGCGCCTGGCGCAGAGCGAGCGCATAGCGGGCCTGATCGATCACGAACAGCACCTGGCCTTGCTTGACCTGCTGGTTATCCGCCACCTCGACCGATGAAATCAGACCCGAGATATCCGGTGCGACCTGGATCACGTCGGCGCGCACGTGTCCGTCGCGAGTCCACGGCGCGAACATGTAGTAGTCGACCAGTTTCCACAGCACGAAGGCTGCCACCACCACGACGATCAGGGTCAGCAGAATTTGACCGACGGAGAACCAGGTTTTTTTCACGTTATTAGTCTGTGCGAAACGACGACGACAAGGCCCAGCACCAGCACATAGATGCCGAGATCGAAAATGGAACGGTGCCAGACGAAGCGGTAAAAGCCGACGCGCGCGAGCACTGTGCGAATGCCCAGGTTGATCAGATAGGCGATCAACATCAGCACGAGCACGGCCGGCACGAACACGCCGAAGATATCGATTTCACCGATCATCGCGAGAATGGGCAAAGGGGTGAATGGGAGTGGCGGACAGGCGCATCAGGCAGCGGCCTCCGGTTCGGGCGGCGCGGGTGTGATCAGCGTGGCCGGAAACAGCGAAAGACGCAAGCCGACCAGCGCGTGCAGCGCTTCCCGCAATTGGCGCGCCGAGGTCGGCGAGGTCGCGTTCGGTGCTTCGGCGTTGGCGAGCCCTTGGGCCGTGACACGCGCCACGGCGGCGTCGATCGACGACATCAAGCTTTCGGGCACCGGCTGGCGCACCCGCAGATCGACACACGATTCGAAGTATTGCTGCACGTCCTCGAGCACATGCGCGATCGCGGCCGGCGCATCGCCACCGAGCTTGCGGGCCAGGCGGCGCAAGTCGAGGGCATTGAAAGCAATGCGCAGATCGCGGAAGCTTTCGATCGACGGATGGCGATGGTCGTCCGTGGCGGCAAGACGCGGGATCAGCTGCATCAGGCGGTCGAGCATGCGCGCGGCGAGATTGCGGGGGTCGTCGATCGTGCGTGTGGATGCGGTCAGCGCCACGTCGGCCCAGCTGGAACGCAACAGCCGCGAGGCCGCGAGTTCGGCACCGAACGGCCGCGTCACGCGGGTCCACAGATAGGCGTAGAGCAAGCCGGCGAGGCCCGCGAGATTGCTGTTGATGAAGATCAGGAAGTCAGCCGAGTAGGCATCCTGAATGCTGATGAAGGTGGCTGTGTTGACGGCCACCAGCACTGTGACCAGGTTGAACTGAGGGCGCGGCATCAAGGTGCCGACCAGAATGAACGGCGCGGCGAACAGGATGACCAGCATCGCGAAATCATGCACGTGCGGCAGCACGGCGAACAGATAGACGCCGGCGGCCGCTACGGCGATCGCCGTGGCGACGAAGAACCTGAACACCAGGGGCGCGGGCTCGTCGAGCGCGGCGAAGAAGCAGCAGGCCACCGCCGCCAACGTCACCGCGCTGGCACCGTCCGCCCAGCCCGAACTGATCCACAGACTGCACGCGAGGACCACCGCGGCGCCCGCCGAAACCGCTGAAAACAGCATGATGCCGCGGTCGAAGAAACGCTCGGTGCCGCCGAGCCGCCAGTGGCGAAAGCGTGGCCGCCACGAGCCTTCTTCGCGCGTGATGATGATGCGCAGCGAGCGGCAGTCCTGCCACACGTCGATCACCTGTGTCATGCGCCACAGCGCGTTCGAAAGCAGCGCCCCGTCCCAGCTCGCGAGTGCGGCCGGCGTCGGCTGCATCGCCGCGATGCGTGCGCGCAGCGCGTCGGCGGCGAGGTCGGGGTGGTTGCCGCGGCTGGCTGCGGGCAGCGGCGCCTCGAACCACTGGATGACGTCGTTGAGCAATGCCTCGAGACCCTCGGGCCATGTCTGCCGGCCGCTGTTGTAGAGGGCGATCAGTGGATCGGCCAGCGCCGACGTCATGGGCAGCAGCAACTGCATGCGCCCGCGCAGCTCGTGAGTACGGGCCAGAATGTCCGGCCGCGTATGGTCATAAGCGAGTTGGCTCAGCAGCAGTTCCAGCCCGTTGATCGTGGCCGCGATCCGCTGGCGCGCCCCCGAGATCGCCGCGCCGGCAATGCGCCCGGAGAGCGTTTCGGTCGTATAGAACGCGGCGTCGCGAAACCATGCGTCGGTCCGCTCGATGATGGTGGGCGCGAGCCGGCTGGGAAACAGCGAACTGCCGACGATGCTCGCGCACACGATGCCGAGCGTGATCTCTTCAGTGCGGCTGATCGCCAGATCGAACACGCCCGCCGGATTCGTCACCGAAGGCAACGCGATGATCGGCATGGTGTAGGCCGCCAGCATGAACACATAGCTGCGCGCGGTGCGATCGGCCACCGCCAGATACAGCAGCGTGCCGGTCCACAACGCGACGACCACGCTGAACAGATACGGCGATTCGACGAACGGCGGCACCAGCAGCACCGCGGCCGAGGCACCGAGCGCGGTGCCGAGCGCACGATAAAGCGCCTTGGAGCGGGTCGCGCCGACAAACGGATTCGACACGATGTAGACGGTGGCCATCGCCCAGTACGGACGCGGCAGCTCGAGTGCGAGGCCAATGTAGAGCGCGATCATCGCCGCCGCAAAAGTCTTGACGGAGAACAGCCAGTCGCGAATGGAGGGATAGACCATAAGCCGTTACTCGGACTCTCCGCCATTCTGCGGTGGCGCCGCGTCGGCCGTGAAAGCATTCAGCACGCGCAAGGTCGCCTCGAGATCGCTGCGTGAGATGCCTTTCAAAGCTTGCGCCCGCAGCGTGACGAGTTCTTCTTCCATTTTTGCCGTGACGGCGCGGCCTTCCTCGGTGAGCACCACGGTCTTGGCGCGCCGGTCCTCCGGGTCTTCGTCACGGCGCATCAGGCCGGCCGCGCACAACTGATCGAGCAGCCGCACGAGCGATGGCCCTTCAATACCAATGTATTCGGCCAGCGTGACCTGCCGCACCGCTTCGCCGAGACGGCTGGCGGTGAGCAGCGGCGTGGCGCACGCCTCGGAGACGTTGAAGGCCGCGAGCACGCCGTGGCTCGTGCGCCGCCATTTTCTGGCAGCGACGACCAGCGTGCTGCTGACGGTGCGGCGCAAGATATCGAGATTCGACATGGCCGGTATTGTATTTCCAAAATATTCGTTAGCAAACTATTGATTTACGAAAATTTGTGAAGACACTCCCTGGAGTGGGGTTGCAGTCTGAAGCCCAAGGCGAGCTGTTTCAGCGAGCGGGCGTGTCCTGATGTCCGCCCCGCATGGTGTTCTCAGGCCGCGAGACCGAGTCTGACGGTGCGCGCGAGGTCGTCGAGCTGGAAAGGCTTGCGCAAGATCGTGCAACGCTTGACGGCGAGGCCCGAAATGTCCACGTCCGCATAACCGGTCGCGAGGATCACGGGCAGGTCCTCGCGCATCTTGCGCGCTGCCGCGATCACGTCGATGCCGTTCATGCCCGGCATCGCGAAGTCGACCATCAGCAAGTCGGGGTTGTCGTCTTGCAAACGATTTAGCCCGGCCTGTCCGTCGGCGGCTTCGGTCACGGTGTAGCCGAGCATGCGCAAACACTCGACCAGCATCGCGCGCACTTCACCGTCGTCTTCCACGACCAGCACGCGCTTTACGCCGACTGCATTCTCCTCGACGTCGGAGACCACTTCAGTCTGCGAGACCACCCGCTCACGCAACGGCAGCCAGATCTCCACCGTGGTGCCCACCCGTTCTTCACTGAACAGGCGTGCGGTGCCGCCGGCTTGCCGCGCGATGCCGTAGACCTGACTCAAGCCGAGGCCCGTGCCTTTGCCGATCGGCTTGGTCGTGAAGAACGGATCGAACACGCGGGAGACCACGTCGGGCGCGATCCCCGAGCCGGTGTCGGCGACTTCGAGCACGATATATTGGCCCTCGTCGAGCGTTTGATCGGGGGCCGTGCGCTGTTTCACGTGAATGGCGAGCTGGCCGCCATTGGGCATCGCGTCGCGCGCATTGATCGCCAGATTGAGGATGGCCAGTTCGAGCTGATTGGCGTCGGCCTGGGTCCACATTTCCTCGCAATCGAATTCGGTGGTGTAACGGATGCTCGAACCGAGCGACACGGTGATGATGTCGCGCATGCCTTGCAGCAAGGTCACCATGTCCACCGCTTTCAGATCGAGATTGCTGTTGCGCGAGAAGGTCAGCAACTGGCCCGTCAGTTTCGCGCCTCGCTCGGTGGCGCGTTTGACGGTGGCGGCCATGGCGCGGATGCGATCGTCGCTGCTCACCCGCGCGATCAACTCCGAGTTGACCATGATCACATTCAGCAGATTGTTGAAGTCGTGCGCAATGCCGCCGGTGAGCTGTCCGAGCGCTTCCATCTTCTGCGATTGCACCAGCACGGCTTGCACTTTGGCGCGCTCGTGAATCTCCATCATCAGCCGGTTGTTGGCGGACGCGAGCTCATGGGTGCGCTCGGCGATGCGGCTCTCCAGCGAATCGTTGAGTTGCACCAGCGCCTCTTTCGCCTCGATCAGCTCGGCCAGATGGCGGCGCGATTCGTACTGCCGCGAGCGCGCCCGCAGCGCCGAGCCCACCGCGCGCCGCAGCGTTTCCGAGTTCAGCGGGCGCTCGAGCACCACCACGTTGCCGAGCCGTTCGAGCACTTCGAGGCTGCGTGCCGAGCGGCGTCCGACGCGATTGGCGGCGAGCAGAATGAAGGGGAAGTCGGACCACGCCGGCTGCTGGTCGAGCCAGTCGAACAGACGCGCTGCCTGGCCGTCCGCGAGGGCCTCCTCGGCGATCAGCGCGCTGCCCGCGCCGGCGTCGAGCGCCTCGGCGAGGACATTGGCGTTGCGGCAAGCAACGCAGGTGCGGGCGTCCTTCTGCAGGACTTCGGCAATCACATCGGCGTCGCGGCCAAACGGCGCCAGGATAAGGACGCGTTGCTCCATATCGTTACTGCCGCGACGTGTCGATGAGACGATCCTGCGCGCCTAGCAGGGCGGTGCTGCCGCGATAGGCAGGCAGGCCGGAAAGCACGCCTTCGAAGTCGCGCAATACCTCGCCCACCTCCACGCCGCCGCGGCCGAGCCGGAACTGGCGGATCGAGCGTTCGTGCGCGTTGGCGCGGCTCTTCACGGCGGTCACGGCCGTCAGCACTTCGCCCTGATGTTCGAAGTAGCGGAATAGCACGACCACGTCGCTCAGATAGCTGATGTCGAGATCGTTCTGCACTTCGCCGATGATGCCGTGCTGACCGAGCACCAGCATCGTGACGACGCCTTGCTGGTTCAGATAGCCGAGCAGTTCATGCATCTGCAGCAGCAGATAGCGCTCGCCGGGCATGGCCTGGAGATAGGCGTTCAGACTGTCGATGGCGACGTATTTGACGCCCTTGTTTTCGACCGAGTTGCGCACGTCGCTTGCGAATTCGCCAGGCGAGATTTCCGCCGGATCGATCTGGCGCAGCGTCAGCAAGCCGCTTTCGACGTGCGGCGCGAGGTACATACCGAGCGTCGCGCAGCGGACCATCAGCGTGGTGAGGGTTTCGTCGAATACGTAGTACACGCAGCGCTCGCCCCGTTCGAGCGCCGCGATCAGGCACGACACCACCGTGGTGGTTTTGCCGACACCCGACGGGCCGATCATCAGCGCGTTGGTGCCGGGGATCAGGCCGCCGCCGAGCAGCGCGTCGAGGCCATCCGTGCCGGTGCTCAGCGCGTCGGTCTTGAACGCAGCGTGATGCTCGGCCGCGACCAGGCGGGGATAAACGTGGATCCCGCCCGTGTCGAGCGTGAAGTCGTGGTAGCCCTCGCGGAACTTGATACCGCGCATCTTGGCGACGCGCATGCGCCGCCGGTTGCCGCCGTAGTCGTGCACGAGATTGTCGAGCGCGATCACGCCATGCGCGATGCTGTGCAACTGGATGTCGCCGGGGTCGGACGAATTGTCGTCGAGTAGCAGCACCGTGCATTCGCGGGTGGCGAAGTAGCGTTTGAGCGCGAGAATCTGCCGGCGATAGCGCAACGGATTCTGCGACAGCAGACGCAATTCGGAGAGGCTGTCCAGCACGATGCGCGCGGGCTTGAGTTCGTCGACCTGCTCGATGACGTTGCGCACGGTTTCCCCGAGCTCGACTTCGGCCGGGTGCAGTACGGTTTGCTCGTAGCGCGGATCGAGGCCTTCGTCGGACAGCAGTTCAAGAATCGTGAACTGGCTGAGGTCCCAGCCGTGGCTGGCCGCCACCGAGATCAACTCGGCGCGTGTCTCGGACAGCGTGATGTACAAGCCCACCTGGCCTTCTGCCACGCCCTTGAGTAAAAATTGCAACGCAAGGGTAGTTTTACCTGTGCCGGGCGCGCCTTCGACAAGGTACATGCGGTGGGGAGTGATGCCGCCGCCGAGAATGTCGTCGATGCCCTCGATTCCGGAGGAGAGGCGGGCCGCTGAAGTGGTAGCAGGTGTATTGGGCATAGCGTAGCGAGTGCGTCGATGTGGGCGTTGTTTTGCGAGCCGGTGCGGATCGAACGCAATTTGTATGCCTACGGGCGTTGCCTCGCTGGTCCAACCTGGTTTCACCGGTTTCAGGCCTTTGCGGCTTCGTTGCAAAAGTCCCGGAGCAGTTAGCCGCGAACGCGCTCCTTCACCAGTTCGATAAAGCAGGGACGCGGGCCACGCGGACCGATATCACGTTGACGCCGGCCGGTTCGAACAAGCTGAGGTTGGTTGTCTCGGGTCAGTGAGTCGGCGCATGCGGGTTCGAATGGGTTGTCCGCACGCGGCAAGTGTTGCGGCGGCCGTTATTGCGACGCCGGCCACCATGTCCATCTGCGTCGCGAGCGCCGCAACTCGACTACCGAAAGCGGCGCGATCTCGATGTGCGAAAACACCTGCGGCGACGCGCCGAGCGCGTGAACAATGGCAGCCCGAATCAACGGTGCGTGCGTCACCGCCACGACGTTTTGCGTATTGCACGATGCTTCCTCCAACGCATCGAGCCAGTTCCCTATCCGCTTCACGACCTGACTGAATGATTCGCCGCCGTGGGCGGCGGCATCGGGGTCGTGTGTCCATGCGGCGAGGTCTTGCGGCGCTTGGGCGCCGAGATCGGCGAGACGGCGGCCATGCCAACGACCGTAGTCCACATCCGCCAGTCCCTCGTCAATCACCGCGCTGAGACCCAAGACCGACGCCGTCTCGCGCGCGCAAACCGAAGGGCTGACGAAAGCCGCCGCATCCCTCGGAATCGACAGGCGCGCTCGCGCGGTGTCTGCTTCGGCGAGGCCGCGTGCGTCGAGCGGATCGTCGGCGGGGAAGCGGCCCGCGCGCATCGCCGCGGTCGCTGCGTGGCTGATCAGCAGCAGCCTTGTGTCCATTCAGTTGATTCCCATGGAGGCCGGACTAAAGTAGGACGCATGAGGCGCATGCTCCGCGTAGCCGGGACGTCAAGTTTAGCGCGTAGAATAGCGGCACTGCGAAGCGCGGAAGCCGGTGAGAGCCCGGCGCGGTCGCGCCACTGTATTCGGCATTCACGAGCCGAAAGCCAGACCCAAACTTCGCAGCATCTCTTTTCAATCGACTATCGGGGCGCGTTACCCCCAGGAGACGTCCATTATGTCCAACGCTGTTTTCGATTCCGCGAGCCAGCCCGTTGTTCAACCCACGCCGATCCCGCTGCGTGAGTTGCTACCCTGGGTCGTGTTCGGCGGCCTGCTGCTGTTGCTCGCGATCTACTTCGTTGGGGCCGAAGAAGGCGCCACGTCGCTCGTGCCTGGCATGTATGTGCATGAGTTCGTGCACGACGGCCGCCATCTGCTTGGCTTTCCCTGCCACTAACGGAGTCGAACATGGTTGGTAAATTGTTGGTACGCGGCATGCTTGCAGGCATTGCCGCGGGATTGCTCACGTTCGGCTTCGCCAGATTGGTGGGAGAGCCGCAGGTCGATCAGGCGATTTCCTTCGAAGAAAAGGTCGACGCCGCCAAAGGCGAAGCGCCCGAACCCGAACTGGTGAGCCGCGGTACGCAAGCGGGTCTCGGATTGTTGACCGGCGTGGTGACGTATGGCGCCGCTTTCGGCGGGCTGTTCTCATTGGTGTTCGCGTTTGCGTATGGCCGCGTCGGCGCGTTGAGTGCGCGTGCGTTGTCCGCGTGGCTGGCGCTTGGCGCGTTTGTCACACTGGTGATTGTCCCGAACATCAAATATCCGGCGAATCCACCTTCGGTGGGCGACCCCGAAACGATCGGGACGCGGACCGGCTTGTTCTTTCTGATGATTGCGATCTCGTTGGCCGCAATGGTGTTTTCGCTGAAGGTGCGGCGCCGCATGGCGCTGAAGTGGGGCGCGTGGAATGGCTCGATCGTGGCCGGCGTGGTGTTCGTCGTGATCATCGCTGCCGTGCAGTTGTCGATGCCGGTGATCAACGAAGTCCCGGCGGCTTTCCCGGCGGTGCTGTTGTGGAAGTTCCGCGTCGCGGCAATCGGGATGCAGGTGATTATGTGGACGACCATCGGGCTGCTGTTCGGTGCAATGGTCGAGCGGAGCAAACTGCTGGTTTCCCCGAGCCGGGGCACGGCGAAGTCTGCTTACCTTTGATAAGGGCGGCGCGGTCATGAAGGCCGCGGCGAAGTCCGCTTATTTTTGACGCGAAAGGCACGTCCGCACACGCGGCCGTGCCGACGTGCAGCGCGAGAGAAGTCCAATACATCAAGTACTTGGCGCGCTTGCCAGAATGTTATCCACAGGCTTCTGAACATTTTCTGTGGACAAGTTCCCAGGCTGCATCACGACATGCGAATCGTCTGGTTGCCCCTGTTTTGCCTGAGGCCGGTACATCCGATGTCACGCCGCGTGAGTGGCGTCTGGCGACAGGCGCGTTGTTATCGCGCGCAGCGTGCCGGAAGATAAGCGGATCAAATACTTAAGGCTGTTGTCGGAACATTATCCACAGCCTTCTGAGCAAAAAACGGGGATAACTCTTTGGTGTTCGCTCGAACGCTAGCGGCTGACGCGTCGCTTCGTTTTTTGCGCGGACACACAGTCACTTTCTTCTCGGCCCGATCGGGCCTCTTTGCCTCCATCTACTTTTGCACAGAAATGTCTCGTGACTGGATTAGTCGCGAGGGCTTTCCTGCGTCTGCTTTTCTCGTGCCGTCGTCGCTACTTGTTGGTTGACTACATGGTCCTTCGTGATTTCCCACGGGGTGTGCTGACCGTGTCGAGAGCTTCGGTTGTGACAGTGCAAGGACATCGCAAGTTTAGGATTTGTCGGATTCCCGCGATGGAGTCTTCCTTATAGGGTGCTTGTGTTTCAAACAAGTACAACCAATAAGGATGACTATGAAAAAGAAAAAACGCCAGGAGGGACCGGTAGGCATGGCGACGCGCCTGCTTGCCGCATTCATGTTGTTGACGGTCGCGTTTGCCGCCAACGCGGACGATTGTTTTACGCTTTACTCAAAATCTGGCGCAACGCCCGGTTCAAAGTCTTGCAAGATTGACGTGACTAGCAATACGCCAGGCGGGATGGGTAACCACGCCTGTATCAATGATCTCGCCCTGATCGAGCAGTGGTGCAACGCAACCGAAACGCCAACTGACGACTCCTGCCCGGTGGCAGACCCGGTGTTTCCAGCACACGGCATCGTCACGCTTTCTGAAACTGACTTTGCAAGCGGCGACACGTCTCCACTCGTCTTCAGGCGTACCTATCTTTCGAAACCCTACGACAAAACGCAGACCGCGATGGGCGGCTACTGGGTCAACAACTGGCAGCGAAGGCTCGATCTGTCGGCAGTCAATGCGAGCACACCGAAAATCGCGGCTTATCGGGGTAACGGACAACCTCTCACATTCAAGTGGATTGGCGGAGCGTGGGGCGTGCCAGGAGCCGCTGGTCTTTCCCTGACGAAAGCAGGCGACGGGTACTTCGACCTGAAGGACGAACTGCTTGGTACGACGGAAACCTATTCGGACACCACTGGCAAGTTCTATTCGGAAACGACCCGCACGGGTGTGATCCGCAAGGTTTTCTATGACGGCAAGCAGCGTCTGTCATCGATCGCCGAGTGGCCGGCCGATAACGTAATACCGGCAGCGGCGACGTCAATTCGTGTGGAATACGACAGTAGCGACCGTATCGTTACCCTGGTCGATCCTTTGGGAATGCCCACGGAATATGCCTACGACGGGAAAGGCAATCTTGCTTCGGTAACGGCACCCTATTACCACGTTCGTCAGTATCTGTACGAGGACGCCCGCTTTCCGAACGCACTGACCGGCGTGAAGGACGAATCCGGTTCGCGGATTGCAACGTGGACCTACGATTCTAGCGGGCGTGCAATCTCGGTCACGCATCCCGACACGACGCGGAATGTATCGCTCAGCTATCTTTCGGGCACGACGACGCTCAGCGACATGTCCGGCATCAGCACTTACGCTTTTGATAGCGGAGATACGTTGCGCCCCCGGTCAATTACTACGCCAGCCGGTGCGGTATCGAGGACGTGGGATGCGGCAGGGAACCTGAAGCAGAGGCAGACGCCCGATGGGGGTGTCCAGTACACCTGGGACAGCGCCAACCGGCCAACGAAGGCAATTGCAACCGTTGCCGGAAAAAAGACCGTCACGACGATTGAGTACGCCGATGCTAGTTCGTTGCGGCCGTATCTTGTCGCAACGCCGGGCAAGATTCGCGCGTTCGTCTACGACGCGCAAGGCAACGCCACAGGTTACGCGGAGGTGCAAACCACTGATCTGACAGGCGAACAGGGGCTGCAGGCGGCCGGCACGGGCAGCAAGATGACGGTCGGCGCTCGTTATGACGGCGGCGGGCGTCTTGTGTCGGCCACGGTCATTCAGGACGGGCAAAAGCTTGAGGACTGGACTTATACCTACGACATAAAAGGCAACATCGCAACGACGAAGGATGCTGTGTCGGGTTGGTCGATGCGAACGCTCGAGCGTAACGCGGCGAACCGTGCAACACAGATAGCGGGCAATAGCGGTCAGGCGAGCATCGCTTACGACGAGCGTGGTCGCGTTAAGGCGTTTCAGTATAGCGAACCGGCGAGTTCGGTAAATGGCGGACTGTCCCGTGTACTGTCGGTTGACTATCACTATGGTGCGAATGGGGCGGTGTCGTCACGTTCGGCGATGGTGTCGACTAACGGCGCGTGGTGGCAGCCGATCAGCGACGCTGAACTGGGTGTGTGGCTGACCAACTGGGAGCTGGGTAATGATCCGGTCGCGCCACCGCCGATGCTCACGGGAATCAAGGCTGATGCTGGCGCCTTCGTTCCGGATATGTGTGTTGAATGCTATGTGGCGTGGAAAGCGCAGTTTACGGCGAAGCTTTTTGGTAGTGAGTTGAGCGATACACTGCCGGAGTGGGGCGAGACAACGGAACTGATGCTGAGCGATCAGTCGCAGGTTCCGTATCCGGCTCTTGTGCCGGATCTGACTGGCTCGGCTAAGAGGGCGATGCTTTACAACAGGCTATTCGGAGCTGGAGGTGGTGATGGTGGGATGGTTAAGTGTGGTGGCAGGGAGGGGCACGAAGCTGAGTGTTTCGCGCAGTATGATGCTCAAATGACCATGTGCAACACAATAGCTCCGCATATGGGCGGAGCGCGGGCAATCGCGCTGTGCAAGCAGAGAGCATTCCAAATCTATCAAGAGTGCAGAGGGTATTGATGGCTAAGCATCCGCCGTATTCCGTGGTTTTGACGTACATCGAAGATCGTCAAGAGTTTGCCGTACAAGCTATTGATCGAGCCAAGCTGGCTCCGCTCGTGGCCGGAACGCTCGAGGCACCGATCCTGCTAGACGAGCACAATTTCAGACTTGACGACGCGTTCGCGCGTCGGCTTGGAGCTGCGATGCTTAGTCTGATTGCACTCGGGCAGCCGGATATCAGGCGATACATGAGCGTGACGGAGGATCCAATCGACTAGTCGTCGGACGAGTGGAGTAGCGAGCCACAAGGAACGTGACTGGAAGCTATAACGCAAAAGGGACCGGCGTGACACCCACCCTTTTCGTATATCAACAGTGCAGAGGGTATTGATGAATATTGATTCACCTCGTTCCGTAGTTCTCAACTACGATCAGGACAGTCAGCGGTTGAATGTGCAGTTAGTTGAACCAGCCCAGCTGGCCTCGATTCTGGCTGGAAAATTCACAGTGCCTATCCTGCTAGACGATTTCGATTTCAGGCTTGACGACGAGTTCGCGCGTCGGCTCGGAGTCGCAATGCTCAATGCGGGTGCGCTGGGTCAGCCTGAAATCAAGCAATACATGACCGTTACGCAGGAGCCAATCGAGCGACCATCAGGACAGTAACAAGCTGCGCGGCAGTCCGATGGGCCTGGGGGAAAAGTGTGAGCTGTTCTCTTTTTATCGCCGTCCGGAGGCTCGGGCCACGCGCCTCCGGACATCACAGAGAGGATGCTTCGCGCGGACTTTGGCGCGAATCGAAATGTACAACGTGATTGCTTTCAACAGGCGCGCCACATTCGGCGTCGCACCGTGAAAGCAGCAGGCGTTCCTGAAGCGTTGAGACTACAGAGGGTATTAATGATCGATTTTCCGCGATGTTCCGTGGTTGTAACTTACGACGAAGATCGTCAACAGTTGATATTGCAAGCGGTTGATCCAGCAAGGTTGGCTCCGCTTTTGGCTAAGGCAATTGAAGCGCCGATCCTGCTAGACGAATTCGATTTCAGTCTTGACGACGAATTTGTGCGTCGGTTTGGAGGGGGGCTTCTCAATCTGATCTCGCTGGGTCAGCCGGAACTCAAACAATATATGACTTTCACGCCACACCCAATCGACAGACTTGCAGAAGAATAATTGGCCGGAGGGTTGAGTGTCATGACCGACCAACGTTTGGTCATAGCGCCGAGGGGACCAGGGCGAGCATGATTGTATCGCGCGGGAAAGCGCGAAACGTCCTCTTCTCACCTCGTCCGGCGGCGCGGGTCGCGCACCTCCGAAGATTTTCAGAACGAATATTTCGCGCAGTCTGAAGCTCAAATCGAAATGTGCAACGCGATTGCTTTCCACAGAGGCAGTGCATGCGGCATCGCGCCAAGCAAACAGCAGGCATTCGAAAATTATCGAAAGTGCAGAGGTTATTGATGGCTAATCATCCACCGTATTGTGTGGTTTTGACCTACCTCGAGAATCGTCAAGAATTTGCTTTGCAAGCTGTTGATCGGTCCAGGTTTGCTCCGCTCATATCCGGACAATTTGCAGTACCGATCCTGCTAGACGAATTCGATTCCAAGCTTGATGACGAATTCGCGCGAGGGCTTGGTGCAACCATGCTGAATCTGATTGCGCTCGGTCAGCCGGACATCAAGCAATACATGAGCGCCACACAACGGCCAATCGACGGACTATGGGAAGAATAATTGAGCCGAGCTTGAGTGACATGATCGACCGGCGTTTGGTCGTCGTAATGTGTAATCGAAGCGCAATCCAAATCTATGCAAAGTGCAGAAGGTATCGATGACTAAGCATCCACCGTATTCCATGGTTCTGACCTACACCGACGAGCCGAAGCAGTTGATCATGCAAGTTGTAGACTCAGCGAAGCTGGCTTCGCTGGTAAGTGGACTTATGGAGATATCGTTTTTTCTGGACGATGAAGAATTTGAATTTGACGACGAATTAGCGCGACAACTTGGAGTTGCAGTGCTCAATGTGATTGCATCGGGTCGACCTGGCATCAAACAGAATCTGAAGGTCACGCAACACCCAATCGACGAACCGCCGGAAGCCTGATAACCTGCGGTCGAGTGCCATCCGACTGATCTTTGGTCATGGCGCCGAAGGGACAGAAGCCGCGCGCGCTGCCGCTTCGGACTACGTCCTCCGCGCCCACGCGCAACAGCAGGAGAAACCGACCACCGTCAGATTTAGTCTAGGCTACGGCATATCACGTTTGTCCAGTGGCGCGCCGCCCTGTTCCTTCTGAACGCCTGGCAACTCCCACGAAAAATTGGAGTGGCAAAATCAGACGCAATGCGACTGGTCGCGCGTTCGCCAGCACGGCTTACTCGACGACGACAATTGCATGAGTACTCGATAGCACATCAAAAAGCCAACAATTGAGATAGCCTC
>NZ_JAXDPY010000316.1:0-17046 GCF_034668105.1 Paraburkholderia sp.
CGAATTTGCCGGCAATCTGCGTGAGCCGCGTCTCCAGCGCACGCAGATAATCGGCACGTGATTCGCTTTCGGGCCGCGGCTTGTCGAATAGCGGCGCCGGCGTGATCAACAACACCACCATCTCCGATCCAAACGGCTTCGAAATGATCCAGTCGCCCGCGCTGCCGATCGTGGCCGCGTAGTGCGGGGGCGCCTGATTGTCCTTCGCACGGGGGCTCGGCACCATGTGCACGACGCTGCCGTCGAGTTGGTAGTAGTCGAGATTCACGTACGAGTCGTAAGGGGGCGTGGTCACGTCGACAACCAGCGGATCGCCTTCGCTCAACTGCCCGCCGGGCGGACGCACATGCAGCGACGCAACATGGCCTGCTTGCCAGTTGCGGGTCCAATAAGGGGCGAGCGCTTTGATCGTTGCGCATTTGTCGTCGGCGAGCGGCTCCACCTGGAGCGATAGCGCATCGACGCCCGGCAATGCCGTCAGCGTGTCCTTCAGGCGCGCTGCACCGTAGCGTTGCGAAACGTAGCCGCGCACCGCCAACGTGTGGTCCTGGGTCGAAGCAGATAGCGCCGAGCACGGTACTTGTGCCAGCACCGGTGCAACCGTCGCCAGGGTAAGGGCGGGTTTGGGCGCGGGCGGAGTGGGCGTCTGCGCTACCGGTGGCGCTACCGGTGGCGCTATCTGCGGCGCTACAGGCGCGGTGGGCACCGCTGTTGGCCCAGCGGAGGCGGACTGCTCAGGCGAGCTCGCCACCGCCGCGGCAGCCACCGGAGACGACGACGCAGAGACCGTTTGATCCGCCGACGCCTCGGACGTCGCCGCAGCCGGCGGCGTGCCACTTTGTCGATTCGGCGCCGAGCGCAACGCAAACACGCCGACGGCCGCGGCACACACCACAGCAAAACTTGCGAACCCTACCTTGACCAGGGCACCCGATTTCTCCGCGCGCGCTTCGTTGTCGAACTCAGCGATGAAGCGCACGACACTCGGCATGCGCGTATCGCGATCGAACGAAAGCGCAGTGCGCAGCGCGCGCCACTGTTTGGCATCGAGATTGGGTGGACGCTGAAGTTTGAAGTCGGCATTGCGGGCCTGCGTCGCCGATAGCCGGTCGAACGGATGATGGCCCGTCAACAACTCGTAGGTGATGCAGCCGAGCGCGTAGATGTCGTCGCGCGGGTCCGGCTCGCGGTGTTCGATCATCTCCGGGCTCGCGTACGCAGGCGTCAACGCGCCCAGACTGCCGGGGTCGAAGACAGTTGCGTCGCTCTCCTCCTCCGGCCGCTGGAACACACGGGCGATGCCGAAGTCGATCACCTTCACTTCCGCATTCGTCGTGAGAAAGACGTTGGCGGGCTTGAAGTCGCAATGCACGAAGCCGTGTTCGTGCGCATAGGCGAGCGCGTTGCACATGCCTCGCACAATCGGCAGCGCGGCGCGAACCGGCATGCCCTTATAGCCGGGCGTGCGCAATAGCTGGCTGAGCGGCTTGCCGGTGAGGTACTCCATCGTCAGGTAGACGATCGGTCCGTCACGATCGAAGTCGTACACCGTGATGATGTTGCGGTGCGCGAGCACCTGCGCCTTGCGCGCCTCGCGCTGCAGCGCGACGAGTGAATTCGGGTTGCCGCGGAACTGGACGTTGAGCACCTTGATCGCGACATACGGTTTGCGATCCGACGCTTCGAGCTTGCGCATATCGAGCGCCTTATACACGGTGCCCATTCCACCGACGCCCAGACACTCCTCGAGGACGAAGCGGTTATTCAGCGTGTCACCGGTGCCTTTGATCTGATCCTGACCGGCTGTGCCGGCAGCGCTCGCGGCACCGGCCGAGCTTGCCGAGCTTGCCGAATGTACTGGCGGTATCTCAACGGTGGTCTGAATGCCGGTTTCTTCGCCGCCGGCCGCCACGTTCGAGACGCGCAACTGTTCGATACGCCGCCGCACTTCGGCGTAGAGATCGTCGGGCAGAGGGGCTTTGCGATGCGCTACGCCGAGCATTTCCAGCAGCTGCGTTGGACCGAGTCCTTCGGTCGTCAACGTGCTGTCGAGTTGAGCGACGAACTCGTCACGTGACAGCTCGCCGTTCTGATAGTCGCGAATCACATGCGCAAGGCTAGCCATTTGTGCGAAGCGTCCCCGCTGCCGTTGGGCCGCATCGCATGCAACCGGCAACCCTCGGGCTGATAGAAAACCTGTCGTAATCAGTTACATGTGCCGCTTCGATACTAGCTCCCGACCCGCGCTTTCGCAAACCAGGATTGGCCCGCTGCGTGCATACCCCGCGAGTGTCTTGCGACATCCAACAGAATCCGGCGCGTTGTTGGGTACGTGCCGCCAGGCTCTGATGGTGTGCTGGTGGCTGGATTGCGGATCCAACGCTGCGACGCGAGGTGAAAGCCTTGCGCATCAAGCCTCCAGAAACTTTCTTAGGAGCCACGAATAAACCTGGCATAGCCCATGCATTAGTGACACTCGAGCAGACAAGATGCTCGAACCCAATCGCAACACTGTGATGTTCCCCTTCCAGGAGATTTACCATGAACACGCTGATGATCAAAGACCTGTCCATCACCGAACAACTCGACAGCAAGGCGATGAGCGCCGTGCGCGGCGGCCACGGCTATCCGACCTCGTCGTACTTCAACTTCAGCCCGGTGGTCGCGCCGAACAACAGCAAGCATGTCGACGCCACGCAGTTGATCAGCAACGCAGTGAATGTGCAGAACGCCAACGGCAACAACGTCGCGTTCGCGGCTGGCATCGATAGCTCGATCGTTCCCTGCATCACGTCGAGCAACAACATCCACGTTTAAAGCCTGATAAGCCTGATTCAGCGAAGTGGACGGCCGCCCGGCCATCTCCACTTCGCTTCGATCACGCCCGTCTTCCGCGCACCTTTGGAGAATCACCATGTCATCCCTCATGATTCGCGATCTGTCCCGCACCCGCGAGCTCGATCATCGCGCAATGTCGGCGGTGGCCGGCGGCACCGGCAGCAACGTGCCCGGTTTGCCGTCGGTAGGCGGCCTTGGCGGCATTGCCAATGTCAACGTCTCGGTCGTCCAGAACCTCAGCCAGATTCAAACCGTCAACGTCGCCGCACTCAACAACATCGGCGTGATCGGCGCGGGCTTCGCACCGTTGAAGCTGAATGTCAGCCCGTCGCTTTGGGGCGCCAATTACGCCAACGTTTAACGGCATGCAGTAGCGCGGAGGCGGGGGCTTCCCTATTGCCGCCTGTCCACTTCCAACAGGCGAGCTGCGAACAGATTTCCTATACTGATAGTGCGACGAGACCTCAACACATTTAACGACACACCCGGGCGGCGGCTGGAGAATCACACCAGCCGCCGCCTCGGTCTTTCCCCCGGAGCGGTCATGGCAAATCTCCTCATCAAGGACCTTACTGACAGCGTCGAACTCGACCGCCAGGCGATGGCCGCTATCGTTGGCGGCGCACGAATCGGTGTGCATGCTGTGAGCGTCGCCGTACAGGTAGCGCCCGGTTCCGCGCGCGTCGTCGAATACCCACCGGGTTTTCCCGCAGCGCGTCAGGCTATTGCCGGTGCACCCGCTACTGCAGTGCCGCGCAATTTGCCGCGCCGCTAGAGCCGGATTCGGACACTCGAAACAACAGTAACTACAACGGCACGCGTTCAACACGCGTGCCGTTTGCGTTTGATGTACTTGACGCGTTCTCGCTTGTTCGGTTTGCCATCCGCATGCGCGCCGGTCGTGCCGGCGCATTGTGCGGCGCGCTTCAAGACCGATCGACATCCCCATTTTCGACAGCCGCATAAAAAGCTCCTTTCTATAGGACGCGCGAGATGGCCGGAATTGGAAACAGACGTGCCGTCATGCTCTCCCAGCGACGCGCAGTGTTCAATTGGCCTGGTGAATGTCCGCACGGGGCGACGTTGATGACCGTGCGCTCACCTATGCTGTTTAGGACGCCACGTGGTTTTATGCCGTCCGCGGATAGCGCACGTGCTAACCGGACAGCATGCTGGCGCAAAAGTGTTCAAGGCGCGAGGCAAGCCAATGCGTCTTACGGCACTGAGGACGATTGCAGCGCGCCACGAGCCGGCATCGCCGATCCAACTGGAGACATGCAATGAAATTCATCGTGCAATGGAATGGCCTGCCTACTACGGAAAACTCCGTCATCGAGCGCTTTATGAAAACCGGCGGCCAGCCGCCTGAAGGTGTCAAAATGCTGGGGCGCTGGCACGCGATCGGCGGACTGCATGGCGTTTCGATCGTCGAAGCGGACGATACGCGAGGACTCGCGGCGATGGCGCTCGAATGGGGCGATTTACTGACGATGAGCATCTTCCCGGCGTTGACCGACGAGGATCTCGGCGCGGCATTGGGCGCGCATCAGGCGGCCGGCAAGTAAGTGGATGCATCAGCGCGCAAAGTGGACTGCCATGACTCCGGGTCTCGACGCGCCTCTACCCGGCGGACAATTGCTGCCGTTTCGCGAGTCATTGCTGGCGATGCTCGGTGTCGCCTTCGTCTCGATGCTGGTGGCGCTCGATCAAACTATTGTGGGTACCGCGCTGCCGCGCATCGTCGCCGATCTAAAGGGCTTCGATCTGTACGCATGGGTCGCGACGGCGTACATGCTGGCTTCGGTGATCACGATTCCGATCTTCGGGCGGCTGGGTGATCTGTTCGGGCGCAAGCCGTTTCTGATCGCCGCGATTCTGTTGTTTACCGGCGCGTCGGTATTGTGCGGCCTCGCCACCAGCATGCTGCTACTGGTGGTTTCGCGCGGCCTGCAGGGGATCGGCGGCGGCATTCTGATCGGCACGGTGTTCGCCACCGTCGCCGATCTGTTCCCCAATCCGAAGCTGCGGTTGCGTTGGCTCGTGTTCGTGACGTCCGCATTCGGCGTCGCCAATATGGTCGGGCCGACGCTCGGGGGCATGCTCACGCAATACGGCGGCTGGCGGCTGGTGTTTTTTGTCAATGTGCCGGTTGGCCTCGCGTCGCTGCTGTTCGTGCAGCGGTTCTTGCCGCCGCTGCATCATCTGCGGCGTAAAGGCCCGATACGACTCGATTGGCTCGGCGCGTTCGTGATTGCGGTCACCTTCGGCTCACTCCAGTTACTGATCGAGTTGTTTCCGAAGTACGGGGTCGACACGATAACGATCGTGCTTGCAGTCGTCGCGGCGAGTTTTGCAATGACGCTGTGGTTGTGGGAGCGGCGAATCGCGTACCCGATCATTCCAGTGGATATGCTGCTGAACCGCAAGCTCTCCGCACTCTTTGCGATGTCAGTGCTCGGCGGTTTCGCGCTGTTTTCGCTGGTGTTTTACGTGCCGCTGTTGTTTCAGGGCGGCTATGCGATGTCTGCGCACGATTCGGGCATGCTGATTACACCGCTATTGCTGGGCACGACAGTGGGCAGCGTCTTGAACAATCGTATCGTCACACGGATTCGTCGCGCGAACGGCATCATGTATGTCGGGTTTGCGCTGTCCGCGTTGGCGTGTTTGAGCGTGGTCGTACTCAGAGGGACCGAGCCGCATCTGGTGTGGATGTCGTGCATGGGCCTCAGTGGGCTCGGACTGGGTCTGGTGGCGACCAGCCTGACGGTCTGTTCGCAACAGATCGTGCCGCGCGATCAGCTTGGCGCGGCAACGGCTTTGCTGCAATCGCTGCGGACGTTTGGTGGAATGCTGGGCACAGTGATGACGGGTGCGCTGCTCGGGCATCTCTACACGCAGGGTGTGCATCGCTCTCTCGCGTCGTATCAGGCGACGCAGTGGTTCAAATCGTTTGCGAGTCCCGAGCTGCTGGTGGACCGCGCGGAGCAGGCGGCGTTGATCAATCGTCTGGTGAGCGCCGGGCATGCGGGCGATGCGATGATGAATTCCGCGCGAGAATCACTGGTGGAGTCGATTCATATCGGCATTCTGGTGGCGGGCGCGGCTGCGTTGGTCGGGTTGTGTCTTGCGTGGTTTGTGCCGCCGGTGCGGATTGGTTATTTGGAAGTCGAGGTGGTGGGTGGTGGACAGGCGCAAGAGGATTCGCCGCCGTCGCGGGGGAAGGCGCTTTGAACTATGTCTGACTTTGTTGCTCGGGTTAGCTGCGTCTCGGGGTTTGGAGGTACTCACTTGCGCCGTTTGACGCGTGCCAGACCGGAGCGATCTCGCGAGTAGAAGGCCGTTATTGATAACCCGGAAAAGTACCCATTGAAATCCCGGCGTAATCAAAATATCCCTGAAATCAAGGCAAATTCCAAGCGCCGTCCATGCGAAATTCGGTCGAAAACCTTGACCCGGCGATTCTGATTTCTTACTATAAGCGTCGACGTTTGCGCAGCCACCATGAACTCGTTGTCACTCAAAGCGCACACAGAAAAACAAAACTGAACATCGAGGTTTTTCGGGGCTCTCGCATGAATATGGATGAAGACATCGCGCACGTCGCGCGTGTGATGGCGCCGTCGCTGCGCGCCTTTCGTGGTGAACCTGTGCTGGCGCCCGCTTATTGGCGAAAGCGGTTGCAACGCATACAGGATGAGTTTCCGCTGACTGCGATGCAGACGTTTCAGATCAAGCATTTGCTGGGGGAGTTGGATCGGTTTGAGGCGGAGCGGGGGACCATGTCATCTTCCGCGAGCCCATCATGAGGATTGGCGCCTCGATTGAAAGAATCTCTTGAGGTTAGGCTCGATCCCACCAGGGCCGGACCTATGAATCGGACGACTCAAAAAGCACTTTGCCCGTCGTGAAGGCCGTCAGCATAGCTCTTAAGCTGGCGCCATCAGAGGACGGGCAAAGCTGCGAATACTCACAAAAAACACTAGAAACCCATCCAAAACCTCTAGGGCTTTGTGATTCGGTAGAACATGTTGAATCCGATCCGGAATGACCGATATGTCACCGGTAGCGCAGCTAACGCGTCACCAACATCGCGGTAGTCAAAACCAAAGTGCGTGCCCCATCCACGTCGCGCACAATCCCTGAAGGCGCTCATTCTTCGGCCGGTCAGTAGAGACGTGAGGTAGGCCTTGAGGCTCACCCGTTGCTCATTATTGGCAAGTTCGTCCAAATTGTAGCCGTATAGCTTGTCGGATATAGGTTTTTCCCGCGTTCGCTCTGCTTCAGCAACGCGGAGAAAACGGCGAAATCGTGTTCGGTAACGCGCTCGCTACGTAACACCGCCCGTAACGGACGAGCCTGGGCACACGGCTTGCTCACTCCCAGGACATCGATACTGCCTTTTCGCAAGCACGCCTCGGCGCGCACTGCATGGCTGTCG
The DNA here is from genome assembly GCF_034668105.1 of Paraburkholderia sp. Classification (GTDB taxonomy): domain Bacteria; phylum Pseudomonadota; class Gammaproteobacteria; order Burkholderiales; family Burkholderiaceae; genus Paraburkholderia. The sequence goes on from NZ_JAXDPY010000316.1 coordinate 7,280, forward strand.
TGACAGGCAGGTCCTATCAACCCAAGCGGAGGTTATTTATATGTTGGGAACTATTCTTCTGATTGTGCTGATCCTTCTCCTCATCGGTGCGTTTCCGACGTGGCCGCATAGCCGTTCATGGGGTTATGCGCCGACTGGCGGTATTGGCATCGTGGTGATCGTCGTGATTGTGCTGGTCGTCGCAGGCGTGATATAGCTGGACTGAGGTGCTCGCTTCAGCAGATCGAACCGAGCCGGCCGCCGGATATGGATGCAGTTCCCTGCATCGATATCCGGCGGCCTCGTTATGTCAGTAGTGATCGGGGCCGGACAGCAGTCGATCGACAATCGCGTCGTTACGCGGGAGAGCGGAATGGAAAAGTTACTTGACGATCAGGTCGCTTTGATCACAGGCGCCAGTTCAGGCATCGGTTCCGGCGTTGCGCAAGCGCTGGCGAATGCGGGCGCGGCCGTGGTGCTGAACTACCATTCGCATGGCGAAGCGGCGGAAGCGCTCGCCGATAAGATCGGCAAAGCGGGTGGTAGAGCGATCGCCGTGCAAGCCGACGTGGCCGATCCTGCTCAGGTCGAAAAGATGTTCGACGTGTGCCGCAAACAGTTCGAGAGCGTCGATATTGTCATCGCCAATTCCGGTGTTCAGAAAGACAATGCGTTCACCGATATGACGCTCGATGATTGGAAAGCCGTTCTGGCGACCAATCTCACCGGCCAGTTCCTGACGACCCAGGCAGCCGTGAAAGAGTTTCGGCGACGTGGGCCGCGGCCTGTTTCCAAAGCGCTTGGAAAAATCATCTGCATGAGTTCAGTGCACGAATTGATCCCTTGGGGTGGTCACGTGAATTACGCAGCGTCCAAAGGCGGCATTCAGATGTTCATGAAGTCACTGGCACAAGAGGTCGCGCCCGAGCGCATTCGCGTGAATTCCATTGCACCCGGCGCGATCCGTACACCGATCAACAAGGATGCGTGGGATACGGAGGCCGCGCTCGATAAACTGTTGAAGCTGATTCCCTATGGGCGCATGGGCGAAACCGAGGATATCGGCAAAGCCGCTGTCTGGCTCGCGTCGGATGAAAGCGACTACGTGGTGGGCACGACGCTATTCGTCGACGGCGGCATGACGCTATACCCGGGCTTTGCCGACAATGGTTAGTGCTTGTCTGCCTCATCGCGGGCATGACCATTCAGCAGTTCCTCGAACAGGTTGGCATCGCCCATTTGGCCGCCCTTGAGCATGATTTCCATGCCGTCGAGTTCGCTGCTGTCGGCGTGCAGGCGGCACACCGTGACGCCCGCCGATAAGGGCGCGAAATACGACAACCCCCAGGCGTCGAGTGCGCGGATGGCGAAACTCGACGTGTCGCCCCCTGCAATCCCGATGCGCTGCAATCTCACCTTGCCGAGTACCTCTCGCAGCAACGAGGCGCACGTATGGGCGAGTTGCGGCAGGGCACGGCGTGCTTCGCCTTCGGCTTTGGCCGCGTCAGTCACGTCAGTTGCATCGGCTGCATGCACCGCACGACGCGTCGTGAAAGCGAGCACGTTGCGTCCATCACGCAACGGGCCGACGATTGCGGCAACACGCGCGGCCAGATAGTCCGCTGCACCTTCGCCCGTCATTTTCAATGGGTCAAGTTCCACGCGCAAATAAGACTGCGCCGCGGCAATCTGCACTTCGGTCAACGGCGAAAGACTGCCGGCCAGCACGAACACCGGTCCGCGCGCGCGAGCCAGCGACACGGGCGCAACGTTGACTTCTCCCCGTTCACCCGCCTCGTTGAGCGCACTCGCATAAGCCTGCGCCACACTGCTCGCACCAACCGCGAGCAACGGCGCCTGCGAGTTGGCATGACGAGAAATCACCCGTCCAATCGCGCGCAAATGCGAGTCGTCGAGCACATCGAATAGCACGGCATCCGGTTTCGATTCGAGCCGGCTATCCAACTCCGTTTGCAGCATCGTGTCGTCGTCCGCATAGCAACGCCAGTCGATCGATTGCACGTTCTCCAGCCCTTGACGCTGTAAATGAATGCGCAAGTCCGCCTCATTCATCGGCGTGACGGGATGACGGCTCATGGTCGGATGACGGTCGATCCTGTAGATCGACTGTCGATGATCGTCCGCGCCCGCCGCCGCGAACAGTTCGCCGAACACGCAATAGCGGCGCAGATTCGGTTGACCGCCCACCACCGCGACCAACGGATTCGCGCAGTACTCGCGCAACGTGCGAATCGCCACGCCTATGCTGCCGGTCTGCGGCGCGCTATCGAAAGTCGAGCACACCTTGTAGTGCATCACGCTCACGCCTAGCGCGGCGAATGCGGCCCCCACGCGCGCCAGTTCCTGCTGCTGCACCTGCGGCGGCATGGTCCGCGCGGCGCCCGCAATGCCCACCGCGTCGAGCCGGCCCAGCAGCGACAGCCGTGCGGCATCCGGTGGCGCGAACAGCAGCATGGTGCGCAAACCGGCGCGGGCGAGATGAGCGAGCGTATCGGTCGCGCCGGTAAAGTCGTCACCGTAGAAGCCATAGGCAGGGCCGTCGCCGCTGATGTCACGCATGCCACTCGCCTCCTGTATCTCGCTCACGTGCGGCCACCGAAAAATTCCAACGCACGGCGCAGTTCCGGATTGTGCTCGGCGTAGACCGCCAGCGGCGTGCGTGCCTGCACGGCCTCCCAAATCAGATAGTCGGCTTCGAGGCAATCGTGGTTGACAGCCTGCCGTTGCAGCGTGGCGTTCATAGCGCGCTCAGATCAGGAAAGCGGCGCACTGGATCACGACCATCCCAATCGAGCGAGGCCGCATGGATCATGTCGAACAGTTTGCCTTTCGGTCCGGCGATTTCCGACAACTCGATCACCGTACCCGGATGATTTTCCGTGTCGAAGTAGACGAAGCGGCCGTTGCGCCCGACTTCACCGCTCATGGCGACCTTGAAACCTTGCTCCTGCAAACGGGCAAGGTCCGCGTCGAATGAAGTGGTCCAATACGCGTTGTGCTGCAAACCGGTGTTGCCCGCGGCGAGAAAGTCGCGATACATGGAAGGCGCATCGTTGCGCGTCTGGATCAGTTCGACCTGCAGCGGTCCTGAGTTCGCCAGCGCCACCGAGTTATGCACGTCATACGATTGCCCGCGGTACGTGTAATTCTCGATCGGCACGCGTTCGTTGTAGAACCACGGACCCACACCGAGCACCCGGCTCCAATAGTCCATGGCGGCCTCGATATCGCGCACTACGTATCCGGCCTGGCGGATCTCGCCAAAGAAACGACTCATGAAACTCTCCCGATGCTGCCAGTTTTAAAAGACGAGCGACGCCCCGGCGCAGCGGGAACGCAGCGCCCGGATGTCGAACCCGTGAAGAGACTTAAAAGAAACCTTAGAGAAAACCGATAGAAATCCAGGGAATCGCCGCGACCAGAATCAGGCCGACAATCAACGCGCCCATATAGCCGACAATCGGACGAATGCCCGCATCGGGATTAACCTTGCTGATCGCGCACGCCGAGTAGTAGCCAACGCCGAACGGCGGTGAGAAAAGACCGACGCCCATCGAGAGGATCACGACGATCGCGTAGTGCACTTCATTGACGCCGGCGAGTCGTGCGATCGGAAACAGCAGCGGTCCGAACAGCACGATGGCGGGGATGCCTTCGAGCACACTGCCGAGCATCACGAACACGACGATCGACACCGCCAGAAAGCCATACGCGCCGCCCGGCATCGAACCCATCAATTGCGCGAGGTCCTGCGAGAAGCCGGATTGCGTGAGCGCCCACGCCATAGCCGTCGCGCATCCGATGATGAACAGGATCGCGCCCGACAAGGTCGCCGCATCCACCAGCATGCGGCCAAGGCGCTTCCATTCGAAGCGCCGGTACACCAGGAGCCCGATCACCATTGCATACGCAATACCGATGGTCGACACTTCGGTCGCCGTGGCCACGCCTTCGACCACCGCCATTCTGATCACGAACGGCAACGCCAGCGCCGGCAGCGACACGAGGAACAGTCGACCGATCTGCCGCTTGCTGAAGCGTTGTGCGCCGCTCAGGTCCTCCTTGCGATAGCGCCACCACACCACCACGCAAAGAATCAACGCGAGCACCGCGCCCGGCAGCATCCCGGCGGTGAAGAGCGCGGAGATCGACAGGCCGGTCACCGAGCCGATCGTAATCAGCACGATGCTCGGCGGGATCGTTTCGCTTTGCGCGCCAGTGGTCGCAAGCAATGCGACCAGATCGCCTTCCGACGCGCCGCGTTTTTTCATTTCGGGGAACAGCACCGGCGCGATCGCCGCCATGTCCGCGACTTTCGAACCGGAGATGCCCGACACCAGATACATCGCGCCGATCAGCACGAACGACAAACCGCCGTGCACGTGACCGACGAGACTCGCGAGAAACTCGATCATCGCGCGCGCCATGCCGGTCATTTCGATCAGCAAGCCGAGAAACACGAACAAGGGGACCGCCAGCAACACCAGATGCGACATCCCTTCGTCCATGCGGCCGACCATCACTTCGAGCGGCGTGAAGGTCGAGAGGCCGAGATAGCCGAACGTGGCGAGCGCGAAAGAAAAGCCGATAGGTACGCCCGAAAAAATACCGATCGCGACCACGCCGACGAAGAAGATCACCAGATTGGCCTTACCGAGCGTCTGGAACCACGGGGCGCCGAACACCGCCACCACGCCTAGCAGTGCGGCAATCCCGAGCACGATCAGCACATCGCGCACTCGACTCACTTGCGCGAGACGGATCAGGCCAACGATCAACATGAGTGCGGCACCGATCGGCAACGCGAGCGCGCGCCATGCGTTGCTGATCTCCAGCGCGGGCGTGACGATCGCCGCCTCGCCGGACGCGTAGTCGTACGCGGGGCCGATCAACAGCGCGAGCAATGCAACCGATGCGGCAATCGCGAGGGTATCGACAAACGCGCGGCGCTCCGGCGAAAGACGGCTGACGAAAGCCGTCATCCGCATATGTTCGCCGCGCCGCAGCGCGAGCACGGCGCCGAGCATGGCGAGCCACAGGAACAGAATCCCCGCGAGTTCGTCCGACCACACCAGCGGCGGGTGCAACATGCTGTTCCAGCAGCTTGCGCGTCTGCGCATAGTTACGCCCGATCTCGCGGGGATTTACAACAGTGGTGGCGGATCAGACGGCGTCGCTCGCGCGATTGCCGAGGCACGCTCCGAGCAGAAGATTCTGTTTGTCGGACACGGCTTGACGCCTGACACAAGGGCGTTGCTGATCGACGGAACCATGGATGCATTGATCACACAAACACCGCAGGCCATGGTGGGGAATTGTTTACGGATTTTCCGCAACGTACGGGAAAAACGCGATGCGATGAGTGATGTGAAGCCGGTGCAGTTCAGTATTGTGCTGAGGGAGAATTTGCCTTGATGCGCGAGGCTTTCGGCCTCTTTAGCAAGTGCGCGGCGGTGAGCAGGTAACGTCAGGCACGCCGGATGCTGAATCACCATCGTATTCAAACCTCGATACGAAAGGAGATCACATCATGCCTTATCTTCTCGGCTGGCTTCTTGGCGTCCCGCTGATCGTACTGGTGATCCTGTACCTCATTTTCCACTGATCCTTTGCAATATCAGCAGTTCAGCTGAACGTCATTGCGCGCGGTGCCGCCTGTTCCGGCGACCGCGCGTTCCAACGACGCCCGCGCTCGTGGGTGTCTTCTTGCGCTCGCTTTCCTTATCCTTGCATCCGCGCCCTTCGCGCGCCGGCGCGCCCGCCTTTCCGGCGCTACTGCGCTCATTCGATCGTTCGAAGACGACATACGGACGGTGGATACACACGAGCATTCGGTCAGGAAAATGCTCCATGCCCGGCGAGCGCGACTCCCGGCGTGGGTAACGCCGGAATTCGCCCGCGTGCCGCCTTCCTGTGAAGGCAGCGAGACACCAGTTGGCAGCTTATGGCCGCGTCAGACCGCAGGCCCGAAGCCGGCGGCCCGGACGGTTGTCCCGGGCACGAATGCACGCTGAAAATATACCTGGGCGCAGGCTGGATTTGCTTCTTAAAGCAATCCACCGGCTCATCAATTTCGGAACGAACTTCGTTTAGAATGGCATTTTCCAGAATAAACTTCCGAGAACGCCGTGACCACCCGAAATCGCCCACTCGACAACCAGGATCGGAAGATCATGCGCGAATTGCAGAAGAACGCGCGCCTGAGTAACGCCGAGCTTGCCGAACTGGTTGGCATGTCGACCACCGCGTGCTGGAATCGCACGCGTCAATTGGAAACCGAGGGATATATTCGCGGCTATGTTGCGTTGCTCGATCAGCAGAAGCTGGGCTTCGCCGACGTGGTATTGCTCGAGGTCACGCTCGACCGCCACGACGACGACGCCCTGGCCCGCTTCGGCGCTGAACTGGCCACGTTGACTGAAGTGCTGGAGGCGTATCTGGTGTCGGGCGAGTACGACTACCTGGTCAAAGTGGCCGTTGACGGTACGGCCGGCTACGAGCGGTTTCTGCGCGAGAAGCTCTACAAGATCGCCGGCATCCGTCACAGCCGCTCGATGTTTGCGCTGCGGTGTATGAAGAGCATTCCGTCGGTGCAGATTTAGTACCGGGGCGCTTTCGGCATCGCCGCCGGCGGACCCTGGAACAAGCTAGTTCGACATCTACGAGCGCCTTGCAGGCAGCGTAGAAGCGGCTTGCCTGGGTAACCAGAATCCGCCGTCACGTGCCTGCCCTTCAGCGCCTGCCAGGCAGCAGGATCCGCTCGTCCACCTGGCGGATATCAGTGTGGCCGCAAAACGCCATGGTGATGTCCAATTCCTTCTGGATGATCTGCAGGCACTGCGTGACGCCCGCCTCTCCCATCGCACCCAGCCCATAGAGGAAGCTGCGGCCGATCAGCGTGCCTTTCGCGCCGAGCGCAACGGCTTTCAGCACGTCCTGACCACTGCGGATGCCGCCATCCATCCACACCTCGATGCGCGAGCCGACCTCGCGTGCGATCTCCGGGAGCGCCGAAATCGACGAGGGCGCGCCGTCGAGTTGACGCCCGCCGTGGTTGGAGACGATCAACGCGTCGGCGCCGCTGTCGGCGGCAAGGCGCGCGTCTTCGACATCCATGATGCCTTTCAGAATGAGTTTGCCGCCCCACAGCTTCTTGACCCATTCGACGTCCGCCCAGCTCAGCCCCGGATCGAACTGCTCGGCGGTCCACGAACTCAGCGACGACAGATCGCCCACGCCCTTCGCATGACCGACGATGTTGCCGAACGTGCGCCGCCGCGTGCCGAGCATGCCGAGGCACCAGCGCGGCTTGGTCGCGAGGTTCAGGAGGTTCGCCGGCGTCAATTTGGGCGGCGCCGACAGGCCGTTCTTGATGTCCTTGTGGCGTTGGCCGAGGATCTGCAAATCCAGCGTGAGCATCAAGGCGCTGCACCGCGCCGCGCGAGCGCGCTCGATCAATCGCACGATGAAATCGCGGTCGCGCATCATATATAGCTGGAACCAGAACGGCTTGCTGGTCTGGGCGGCAACGTCCTCGATCGAACAGATGCTCATCGTGGATAACGTGAACGGCACGCCGAACTTCTCCGCCGCGCGCGCCGCGAGGATTTCGCCGTCGGCGTGTTGCATGCCGGTCAGCCCCGTCGGCGCGAGCGCCACGGGCATGGCAGTCTCCTGACCGATCATTTCCGTGCGCGTGCTCCGGCCGGCCATGTTGACCGCCACGCGCTGGCGTAGCTGCAAGCGATGGAAGTCGCTTTCATTGGCGCGGTAGGTACTTTCGGTCCACGAGCCGCTGTCGGCGTAGTCGTAGAACATGCGCGGCACGCGCTGTTGGGCAAGTACGCGTAAATCTTCGATGCAGGTGATGGCAGGCACGGCTTCTCTCAGCGTAGGGAAGAAGCCGTGAGTGTACGTTCTTAAACGAGTCCGGCGGTATTCCTGGAATTCCTGGGGACAATTCAAAACGGCTTCGCAGGTGCCTTGCTGACGCCGGCTCAGACTCCGCGCAAAGGCTTCTGGCAAGCCGCCAGCACCGCGCCGGCCGCCAGCAGTAGTGCCGAATAGACCAGTCCACGTGCAAGACCGGCGCCATCCGAGACCCAGCCGATCACCATCGGCCCGACGATCTGTCCAAACGCAAACACGATCGTAAAGGCGCTGATGCCCTTGGCCCAATGACTTACCGGCAAATTGTGGCGCACAAAAGCCGTGGTCGACGCCACGGCCGAGAGAAACGTCGCGCCGAACAGCACGCCGGAGACAAACGCCACCCACGGCTGCGTGAACCACGCGGGCAGCAGCGTCGCCACCGCGAGCAAGGCGTTGAGGATCGCGAGCGCGTGGCCGCCGCGCATGCGGTCGAGCAAACCGCACCACAGCCGTGCCGATACAACGGTCGCTATGCCAAGCAACAGGTAGAAGCCCGTTACCACCACCGCGCTCATCCCCGCGTTGCGCAGCAGCGCGACGATGAACGTCATGTAGCCGATATAGCCGACCCCGAACAGGCCATAGCCTGCCAGCGCGAGACTGAAACGCGGCCAACGCGGTGCATCGGTTGGCTCGGAAGACTGCGTGGGGGAGCAACCCATCGCGTGCACGCTTTCGATTTTCCTCGCTGCGCCGATCGCGACGGCGGCGAACGCGGCGCATGCCGCCGCCAGGGCGAACCACGCAAACTGCCAGCCGTGCGCGACGTTGACAATCGTCAGCGGCACCAGCACGGATGAAGCAACGATGCCCCAACCGGTCCCGCCGTAATACAGGCCGAGCACGAGCCCCGCATCGGATGGTCTCGCCGACGCGAGCCGCGCCGCCAGCACGCCACCGCTGATGAAAACCGCCGCGCTGCTCGCGCCGGTCATCACGCGTAATACGAGTAGCGAATGGGTGTCGGCAAGCAGACCGCTGACGGCCATCAAAGCCGCAGTGGCGACGCAGCCGGCGCCGAACAACGCAGCAGCCGACCAGCGGCGCGCGAGTCGCGGAAACGCCAGTGCGCCCAGCAAATAGCCCAATGCATTGGCGGTGTTCATCGCGCCGGCCTGAGCGAAGCTCCAGCCGAGATCGAGTTTCATCGACGGCAACAGCAGCGCGTACGCGAAGCGCGCAAGACCCAGCGCGATTGCGCTGCCTAACGACAGGCCGGCGGCCAGCAGCAAAGTGGGGAGGCGCTGCGCCACTGCGGCGGAAGTTGAGGTGGACCCGGCGGTCCGTGCGGCGTCGAAAGATTTTGTGGACATTGGCTAGCTTGGATAAACAAGGATGCGGCAGGCTCGCTGCGGCATTTTCGCCATCATATCCGGGGACGCCTCGAGGGGTTGTCCGTTGGCTGCGGGTCGAATGCCGCGCCGCTTGACCGGCGGACCTCCCGAGCGCTCACGGGCCACCGGCCATTTGCCAGACATCGGACCGCCCCTGGATCATCCAGGCGATCCAGGTCGGTTCAATCTCCAGGTCAATGTTCTGCTAAATACAGCACGTAAATGCGAATGATTTGCATTTACGGGTAAATTCACGCATGATGAGGCCCGTGGCATCACACCGAACACCGAACACCGAACTCATGATTCCGCTAGCACGCCCTGACGCAGGCCTTGCGTCAGCGCATTCGCGGCGCAGCGACAAGCACTGGCCCCGACGCGGCACTCCGCCGATCAGGCGGGCGATTCATTGGACCATGTCCATTCAGGAGCAACCATGGATTTCCGCTCTCAGCACAGCAGCCGTCCCGAACTGGTCGACGATCACGTCACGGATACCGC
>NZ_JAXDPY010000317.1:0-26758 GCF_034668105.1 Paraburkholderia sp.
GCGCGGCCAGTGCGATCGTCTGCAAACCGGACGAGCAGAAACGGTTGACCGTCATGCCCGGCACGCTGACCGGCAAACCGGCGCGCAGCGCGATCTGGCGCGCGATGTTGGCGCCCGTCGCGCCTTCAGGATTCGCGCAGCCCATGATCACGTCTTCGATGCGCGCCGGGTCCAGCTTCGCGCGCTCGACAGCGGCCTGCGTCACATGCCCGCCGAGCGTCGCCCCGTGCGTCATGTTGAAACCGCCGCGCCATGATTTGGCGAGGCCCGTACGGGCGGTCGATACGATTACGGCATCAGTCATGCATGTCTCCTGTGTCGATCAGAGTTAGCGCTTTAGCGCTTACTCTGATCCCATACAAAGTTGTCGACCGGAGTTAGCGTGTCGACCAGAGTTGGCGCTTTAGCGTCTACTCTGGTCCCATAGCGCTTACTCCGGTCCCATACAAAGTTGTCGATCAGAGTTAGCGTGTCGACCAGAGTTGGCGCTTTAGCGTCTACTCTGGTCCCATAGCGCTTACTCTGATCCCATACAAAGTTGTCGACCAGAGTTGGCGCAAAGCACGGACTCCGGTCCCCAACAAGTGGTTTGCTACTCCCAGATGTTGACGGCGGGCGCGCGGCGAACCGCCCATTCGCCCCCACTTCACTCATTGCATCCAGACGGCGCTTCAGCCGTTGAACCCACGGCCCTTCGCCGCAAGCTCGGCGATGCTCGGCGCCAACTGCCACGCGTCGCCATTCGGCCGCGACGCATAGCGGCGAATCGCGCGCTCGACGTTGTAGAGCCCAACCGTATCCGCATACAGCATAGGACCGCCGCGATAGAGCGGGAAGCCGTACCCGGTCAGATAAACCATATCGATGTCCGACGCCTTCGACGCAATGCCCTCCTCGAGAATCTTCGCGCCTTCGTTGACGAGCGCAAACACCAGACGCTCGACGATTTCCTCGTCGCTGATCTTGCGGCGCCCGGTGTTGGTTTCCTTCGAGAACGCGGTAATCATCTCGTCGACCACTTTCGACGGATACGCCGTGCGGTCGGCCGCCTTGTAGTCGTACCAGCCACCACCGGTTTTCTGCCCGAAGCGCCCCGTCTCGCACAGCCGGTCGGCGATCTTCGAGTAGTGCATCTCCGGATGTTCCTGATAGCGGCGCTTGCGGATCGCCCAACCGATGTCGTTACCGGCCAGATCGCTCATGCGGAACGGGCCCATCGCGAAGCCGAATTTCTCGATGGCCTTGTCCACTTGCGCGGGCAATGCGCCTTCTTCGAGCATGAACAGGGCTTGACGGATGTACTGCTCGATCATCCGGTTGCCGATAAAGCCATCGCACACGCCCGAGACCACCGCGGTCTTTTTGATCTTCTTCGCAAGCTTCATGACGGTGGCGAGAACGTCTTTCGCCGTCTCCTTGCCACGCACCACTTCGAGCAGCTTCATCACGTTGGCCGGGCTGAAAAAATGCATGCCGACCACGTCCTGCGGACGCTTCGTGAAGGCGGCGATCTTGTCGACATCCAGCGTGGAGGTATTCGATGCGAGGATCGCGCCTGGTTTCGCCACTTCGTCGAGACGCTTGAACACCTGCTCTTTCACCCCGAGTTCTTCGAACACGGCTTCGACGATCAGGTCCGCGTTTTTCAGGTCGTCGTAGGAGAGCGTCGGCGTGATCAGCGCCATGCGCTGTTCCAGCACGTCTGGCTTGAGCTTGCCTTTCTTGACGGTGGCTTCGTAGTTCTTGCGGATCGTGGCGACGCCACGGTCGAGCGCTTCCTGCTTCGTTTCCAGCAGCGTGACAGGAATGCCCGCGTTGATGAAGTTCATCGCGATGCCGCCGCCCATCGTGCCCGCGCCGATCACGGCGACCTGTCCGATCTCCCGGGCAACCGTATCGGAAGGCACATCGGGAATCTTGCTCGCCGCGCGTTCGCCGAAGAACGCATGACGCAGCGCATGGCTTTCCGGCGTCTGGACGAGCGCGATGAAGCATTCGCGTTCGAACGCAAGGCCCTTGTCGAAACCGTTTTGTACGCCCGCTTCCACGGCGTCGATACACTTCAGCGGCGCCGGGAAATTCTTCGCCATCGCCGTGACGGTATTGCGCGCGAATTGAATGAAGCCGGCCGCATTCGGATGCTCGATCTTGCGCTCGCGCACCTTCGGATGAGGGCCCTCCTGCGCGCCGACTTTGCGGGCAAACGCAAGCGCCGCTTCAGCCAGATTGCCTTCTGTCACTTCGTCGAACAGTCCCGAGCCGGCCAGTTTCTCCGACATCACCGGCGCGCCGGAAACGATCATATTAAGTGCGGCTTCGAGGCCGATGGCACGCGGCAGACGCTGCGTGCCGCCCGCGCCCGGCAGAATGCCGAGTTTCACTTCCGGCAGTGCGATCTGCGCGCCGGGCGCGGCGACGCGGTAATGCGCGCCGAGCGCCAACTCCAGCCCGCCGCCCATTGCGACGCTGTGAATCGCGGCAACCACCGGCTTCGCGCTGCCCTCGACGGTCTTGATGACCGTGGCGAGCGTCGGCTCCTGGGTCGCCTTCGGCGTGTTGAATTCGGTGATGTCGGCGCCGCCCGAGAAGGCTTTGCCCGCGCCTGTCAGCACGATTGCCTTGATGGCCGGATCGCTCTGCGCGCGCTCGATCCCTTCGACGATACCGGCTCGCGTCGAGAGGCCGAGGCCGTTTACGGGGGGATTGTTCAGCGTGATGACGGCCACGCCGTCATGAGTTGTGTAGTCCACTGCCATCTGCCTGTCTCCATGCGATGAGGCGGCGCATGACGCGCTGCCCGTCCCGGTTCACCGAGCCGCAGAGAGATCGACTCGTGAGCCGACCCATTCTGCGACTTGCCGGGGGTCAGCAGGCAGAATACACAAAAAAGCACGCTCGTTCAATTTATCGTTAGACGGGGTTTCCCCTGGCAAGCGGCGTGAGCGGGCAGTCCTTTGCGTCTTCGAGCGCGGAGGGCAGGATATGGTCGCGGAAGATGTCGCGCAGCTTGAGTTTCTGCAGCTTGCCGGTGGCCGTGTGCGGCAGTTCGTCGACGAAGGCGACGTCGTCGGGAATCCACCATTTGGCGACCTTGCCGTCGTAGAACGCGAGCAACTCTTCACGCGTCACGTCGAACCCGGGCCGCTTGACGATCACCAGCAGCGGCCGCTCGGTCCACTTCGGATGCGCGCAGGCAATGCACGCGGCTTCGGCCACCGCGGGGTGCGCGATGGCGACATTCTCGAGGTCGATCGAACTGATCCACTCGCCGCCCGACTTGATCACGTCTTTCGAGCGATCCGTGATGTGCAGAAAGCTGTCACGGTCGATGGTGGCGACGTCGCCGGTCGGGAACCAGCCGTCCACGAGCGGCGAATCGTCCTTGCGGAAATACCGGTCGATCACCCACGGCCCACGCACGTGCAGATCGCCGAACGCCACCCCGTCCCACGGCAGATCGCGGCCGTCTTCGCCGACAATCTTCATATCGACGCCGTACAGCACGTGACCCTGCTTTTCGAGCAGTTTGCGCTGCTCGGCCAATGGACGCTGGCTCTGTTCCCACGTCAGTTTCGACAAGGTACCGAGCGGTGACATTTCCGTCATGCCCCATGCATGGATCACCTGCACGCCGTACTCGTCCTCGAAGGCGCGCAGCATGGCCGGCGGACAGGCCGAGCCGCCGATCACCGTGCGATTGAGCGAAGAGAAACGCAGCTTGGCCTCGCGCAGATAGTTGAGCAAGCCGAGCCACACGGTCGGCACGCCGGCCGAATACGTGACGCGCTCGCTTTCCATCAATTCATACAGCGATTTGCCGTCGAGATCCTTGCCGGGAAAGACCAGCTTCGCGCCGGTCAGCGGTGCGGAGTGCGGAATGCCCCACGCGTTCACATGGAACATTGGCACGACCGGCAGCACGGAGTCGCGCGCGGACAGGCTCATCGCATCGGGCAGCGCGGCACCGAACGCGTGCAGCACCGTCGAGCGATGCGAATACAGCGCGCCCTTCGGATTGCCGGTGGTGCCGGACGTATAGCAAAGGTACGAGGCCTGACGCTCGTCGAGCTGCGGCCATGGGTAGTTGCCGTCCTGCGCGTCGACCAGGGTTTCGTAGCTCAGTACCGGCGTTTGCAGCTTCGGCAGATGCGCTTCGTCGGCCAGTGCAATCCAGCCGCGCACCTTCGGGCACTGCGGCGCGAGACAATCGACGAGCGGCGCGAACGTGGTGTCGAACAGCACGTAGGCGTCGTCGGCGTGGTTGACGATGTAGGCGATCTGGTCGGGAAAGAGACGCGGATTGATCGTGTGACAGACCGCGCCGAAGCCGGTGGTGCCGTAATACGCTTCCAGATGCCGGTAGCCGTTCCAGGCCAGCGTGGCCACCCGCTCGCCGGGCTCGACACCGAGCGCGATCAGCGCCTGCGCCAGCTGCTTCGCGCGCTTTTCGCAGTCGCGGTAGGTGTAGCGATGCACGTCGCCTTCAATGCGCCGCGACACGATCTCGGTGTCGCCGAAATGCCGCGCGGCATGCGCGAGCAGCGAGGACACAGTGAGCGGCACGTCCATCATCTGGCCAAGCAGCGGCGTCGTCATCGTCATAAAGAGAGGTCTCCTCGCGTTGTTTGCGTCATTGGTGTGGAGTTCGGGGCCGCGCGGGCACCGTTGCGTCGCGGGGGACGTTCCGGTGGGTCGCGTGGCGCGTTCCGAAGCGGCGCAGTGGCGCGCTGGCGGGAGACGCCCGGCACACCGGCGGCGTCGGCCTAAGGGCCGGCCAGCAGCGCCGCGGGCGCCGACTTACAATATCGGTTAATCCAGAGGCGCTCAACATGTCGTTTTCCCCAAGCATTGCAGGGTTATCCGGGCCTTTATCGGCTCTCTCCGACGCACTCGTCACGTCGCCCGAAAGCGCCTTTGCGCGACTCGGCAGCGCGTTTCTGACGCGTCTGCCCGCGGCGCCGCTCAGTGCGCCCTACCTGGTCGGATTCTCCGCAGAAACCGCTGGGTTGCTCGGTTTAGAGCCGGGCCTCCAGAACGATCCGGGCTTCGCCGAACTCTTCTCCGGCAACGCGACGCGCGAGTGGCCTTCCGCGGCGCTGCCGTACGCGTCGGTGTATTCGGGGCATCAGTTCGGCGTGTGGGCCGGCCAGCTCGGCGACGGCCGCGCGCTCGGTCTCGGCGAAATCGAACACAACGGCCAACGCTTCGAATTGCAACTCAAGGGCGCGGGCCGCACGCCTTATTCACGCATGGGCGACGGCCGCGCGGTGTTGCGCTCGTCGATCCGCGAGTATCTGTGTTCGGAAGCGATGCACCACCTCGGCATTCCGACCACGCGCGCGCTGTGCGTGATCGGCTCCGACCAGCCGGTGCGGCGCGAGGAAGTCGAAACCGCGGCGGTTGTCACGCGCGTCGCGCCGAGCTTCGTGCGCTTCGGGCACTTCGAGCATTTCTATTCGAACGATCGGGTCGATGCACTGCGCGCGCTCGCCGATCATGTGATCGATCGCTTCTATCCGCACTGCCGCGAAGCCGGCGATCCGTATCTCGCGCTGCTCGATGAAGCGGTGAAGTCGACGGCTGATCTGATGGTCGAATGGCAAGCCGTGGGTTTCTGCCACGGCGTCATGAATACCGACAACATGTCGATCCTCGGTCTCACGATCGACTACGGCCCGTTCGGTTTCATGGATGGTTTCGACGCCGGCTACATCTGCAATCACTCCGACTCGCAGGGCCGTTACGCGTACAAGATGCAGCCGCAGATCGCGTACTGGAACCTCTTCTGCCTGGCCCAGGGCCTGCTGCCGCTGCTGGGCGCTCAGCATGAGGAAAGCGTGCGCGGCGATAAGGCGATTGAAGACGCGCAGCGGGTGCTCGGCGGCTTCAAGGACCGTTTCGCGCCGGCTCTCGAGCAACGCATGCGCGCCAAACTTGGCCTCGAAATCGAGCGCGATGGCGACGATAGTCTGGTCAACCGCCTGTTCGAAGTGATGCACGCAAATCGTGCGGATTTCACGCTGACCTTCCGCAACCTGGCGCGCATTTCGAAGCACGACGCGAGCGGCGACGCGCCGGTGCGTGACCTGTTCCTCGACCGCGCCGCGTTCGACGCGTGGGTGAACGACTACCGCGCGCGCCTGTCCGAAGAAACACGCGACGACGCCGCGCGTGCCATTGCAATGAACCGTGTGAACCCCAAATTCGTACTTCGAAATCATCTGGCGGAAACGGCGATTCGCCACGCGAAAGAGAAGGATTTCTCCGAAGTGGAGCGTTTGGCGGCCGTGCTGCGCCGCCCGTTCGACGAACAGCCTGAACACGAAGCTTATGCGGGGCTGCCGCCGGACTGGGCCAGCTCGCTGGAAGTGAGTTGCTCGTCGTGACGGCGAGCCGAACTCGCTTGAATCAGCTTTGAAGCCGCTTGATTTCGCTTTGAACCCGCTTTGAACCCGCTTGAATCTGCTGAATCCGTGTAATGAGCCGAATCTGGCTGAACACTTTTGCAGCCCCGAAAAACAAGCCCGAGACAGGAACCCCAATCATGAACAAGCCCGACGACATCAAGACCGACGCCCCCGCCGTGCAGAAAGACGACGCCGAATGGCGCAACCAGCTCTCCGACATCGAATACCAGGTGACCCGCAACGCGGCCACCGAGCGCCCCTTTACCGGCCGCTATCACGACCATTGGGACCGCGGCATCTATGACTGCGTGTGCTGCGGCACACCGCTGTTCGAATCGGATACCAAGTTCGACGCCGGTTGCGGCTGGCCGAGCTACTTCAAGCCGATCAACGGCGAAGTGATCGCCGAGAAAACCGACCGCTCGCACGGCATGCTGCGTATCGAAGTGCAATGCAAGAACTGCGGCGCGCATCTGGGCCACGTGTTCGAAGACGGACCGGCACCGACCGGTCTGCGCTACTGCATCAATTCGGCTGCGTTACAATTCGAGCCCAAGTAACGCAGCGCGGAGTTCAGCGCCGGTTGAAGCGCGGCGAGCGCCTGTTTCAAGCGCCCGCCGCGACACCCTTCGTCCGGCTTGCGAATCGGTCAACCCGGCGCGGCAGCAGGCTACGAGCGGCGCAACACGCCGTTCCCCGCTTGCCGCGGCGGGTTTCTGCAGCATCCCTGCCACCGGGCGCCCCGCGCCGCGTCCTGTTTCTTCGACCTACTCTTCCGAATTCCCGACCAGATAATGAAATTCCTGTTCGATCTGTTCCCGATCATCCTGTTTTTCGTCGCCTTCAAGATTTGGGGCATTTTCACGGCGACGGCAGTGGCGATCGTCGCCACGCTGGTACAGATCGCGTGGGTGGCCTTCCGCCACCGCAAGGTCGATCCCATGCTGTGGGTGAGCCTCGGCGTCGTCACCGTATTCGGCGGCGCGACGCTCGTGCTGCACAACGACACCTTCATCAAATGGAAACCGACCGTGTTGTACTGGGCGTTTTCGGTTGCGTTGATCGTCTCGCAGCTGGCCTTCAACAAAAACCTGATCGAAGCGATGATGGGCAAGCAGATCACGCTGCCGCACGCGATCTGGGGCAAGCTTAATGTCGTCTGGGCGATTTTCTTCGTGCTGCTCGGACTGGTTAACTTATTCGTCGCGTATAACTACACGACCGATCAGTGGGTCAATTTCAAGCTGTTCGGCGCCACCGGGTGTCTGGTGGTGTTCATCATCGGACAGAGCTTGTGGCTGTCGAAGTATATGAAGGAAGAATGACATGACGAGCGATGTATTCATGCACGCCACCACCGCGGAGCGCGCGGCGTTGATCGAGGCGCGTCTGCGCGCGGCGCTCGCGCCGGTCGCCTCAATCCGGATTTCGGATGACAGCGCGCAGCACGCGGGCCACGCCGGCGCCTCCGCCGGCGGTCATTTCAGTGTCACGATCGTGGCGGCCGCATTCGCCGGCAAGGCCCGCGTGGCGCGGCATCGCATGGTGTATGATGCGCTGGCCGACGCCATGCAGCGCGGCATTCACGCCCTTGCAATCACGGCGTATACGCCCGAAGAATTCGCTTTGTTGCCCCGCTAGGAACCTCTCGATGACCTTGAAGAAAACCCGCCTTTGGGTATTGCTGGCTGCCTTTGCGGCCGCACCTGCATTCGCACAGAACATTGCCGTCGTGAACGGCACCCCGATTCCGAAAGCGCGCGCCGATGCGCTGGTCGATCAACTGGTTCATCAAGGCCAGCAAGACACGCCGCAGTTGCAAATGGCCGTGCGCGAGGAACTGGTGAACCGCGAAATCCTGATGCAGGAAGCGCTGCGCCGCGGCCTGCCGAATCGTCCGGACATCAAGGCGCAAATCGCCGTTGCGCAGCAAACCGTCGTGCTGCGCGCGCTGATCGAAGACTTCGTGAAGAACAACACGCCGAGCGACGCCGAAATCACCGCGCGCTACAACGCGCTGATCAAGGACGCGGGCGGCAAGGAATATCACCTGCACCACATCCTCGTGGACAACGAACAGCAAGCCAAGGATCTGATCGCCAAGATCAAGGCCGGCGCGAGCTTCGAAGACCTCGCCAAGCAATACTCGAAGGACCCGGGATCGGGTAAGAACGGCGGCGACCTGGATTGGTCGGACCCGAAGGCCTACGTGCCTGAATTCGCGGACGCGGCCACGCATCTGCAGAAAGGCCAGATGACCGACACGCCGGTGCATACGCAATTCGGCTGGCACATCATCCGTGTCGACGACGTGCGCAACATCACGCCGCCGCCGCTCGAGCAAGTGCGTCCGCAGATCGTGCAGCAGATTCAGCAAGAAAAGCTGCAGGCATTCGAAGAAGGTCTGCGTAAGAACGCGAAGATTCAGTAAGCGTTCCTTGCCTGCTGCTTCGAAAAAAAACCGCCTTCGTGGCGGTTTTTTTATGCTCCCATCCTGATCAGCGTTGCGACGCCTGCATCACTTGCGCAGTGCCCGGCTCATCTCGGCAAGTGGCATGGCAACAATCGAGTTGAGCAACCGGACTTCGCCGGCATTCGGCTTCGCGAGCTCGTCGACGGCTCGTCGGGTGTCCGCGACTCGGGTATCGACAACGGCCAGCATCTCATCAAGCAATTTTTCCGGGCCTTTTGGCGCGAGGCCAAGCGCTTCGCCGAAGGCCAGCATGTTCTTTCTGGAGACATCAGCGAACCGAGTGGCTGCTCCAATCGGCATTGTCAGATCGCACTGCGGCCAACGGTCCCGCTGTTGCGGCTGATAAGTCGGCGTATGGTAGACGACTGTGCTGACCAGATCGTAAAACGGCGCCAGCATATAGCCTCGAGCGTTGACGAAGAACGAGAGGTTTTTCAGGTGGGAATCCGCGTTGCCGATGAGCACGTTGAAGACCGCCCAGCGGAATATATCGAGACGTGCCATTGCCCGCGTGCCGGTTTTTTCAATCGCATCCCTGAGTACCTGCGCCGTGGCGTTCTGGTATTTGAAGTTGCGGTCGTAGTTCAACAGTTGCATTGCGTCGACTGTATGCAAGCGCCGGACCGGCTCGGCGGCCGTATCGCGGTCGAAACGGTCGATCACATAGCAGGCCGAGGGCACGCGCATAAAATGCGTAGGCGGCACACGCACGCCCATCGCTCGTGCCAGCTGCATGCAGAAAAATTCATTTATTGCCGAATGAGGATAGCCGGTGCTTCGCATGTCAGGCTTGAGCAGATGCATTGATGGCTCATTGCCCACAGGCTCGAAGAGCTGGTAGTTCGGCGCGTCGCCTTGCAGGGACAGCAGCAGTTTTTGTTGCGCACCCGCTGCGGACATGCGCTTGGGCGCCGTAGCGGTGAGCGCTCGTTGCGGCATGGCCTGTATGCGAGCCTCCAGGTCCGCGTACGACAAAGGCTGCAAACCACCGGAAGCTTCCTGTTCGCTCTCGGCGAGGAGAGTCAAGGCGCCTGCGGACTCCCGGCCATAATAGGCAAGCAGCCCCCATGCATCGCTCGCATTGACTTTGGCTTCGCGAGCGAGCGCCGTGCGCATCTCCTCTTCGGGCAAAAGATTGTCGAAGAACCATTGCACCGGCCGCTGGCTCGAGCCATCGACAAAAGGTTCTACATGCAGAGGGAAAGCGGGTGAAAGCACGAACGCGTCTTCGCGGTCGAGCCAGGTTCTATCGTAGGTAAATGACCAGATACCGCCCTCGTCGCTCACCACGCCAACGCGCTGGCCATTCGCGTAGGCGACGAGCGTTCTAGCTGCCATGAGGCACCCGGCGGCGATGCCGCGGTTGGGTGGCGAGGCCGGCAGGAATGTCTACGGACACCTGTGCGCGCAGGACAATGCCCAGTTCGCCGAGCAGGTGGAGCACCTTGCCGATTTGAGCCGTCGGCTTACCCGCCTCGATATGGGTGATGAACTTGGGCGACAGACCGGTGGCAATGGCGACCTCGTCGCGCGTCAGGCCCTGTGCAAGCCGTGACGCCCGTAAAAGATCACCCAACACCGTCATGTTGCTGATGAAAACGTCAGATTGCCGCATTCTTCGCCCCTCGCGCTCGTACCCGCTCGGGAACATTATGCCATCAGAGCAAGCGGGCGGCGTGAATTCGTACCCGCTCGGGTACCAGCGAGAGGTCGTGGACGCCAATATCGGCCCTTCGTACCCGATTGGGTACGAAGATGCGTGAATTGGCGTATCTGAGACTCTTTCGTACCCGATCGGATACGTAGCCGGCATCAGTCTGCCGCGCGTAAATAGCGCAGCAGACTGCCCGCCTACCTCAACCCAACCAGCGCCGCGCGTTCTGGAACACGCGCAGCCACGGGCTCGCGTCCGTGCCGTCCTCGCCCCAGCCTTCCGGATGCCAGCTCATCTGCACTGCACGATGCACGCGCTCGGTGTGCGGCATCAGCACGCTGAAGCGGCCATCGGGTGTCGTGACCGACGTGATGCCGTTCGGCGATCCGTTCGGGTTGAACGGATACTGCTCCGTTGCCTGACCACGGTGATCGACAAAGCGCATCGCGACGGCCACCTTCGACGCATCGCCTTGCTGCGAGAAGTCCGCGTAACCTTCGCCGTGGGCGATGGCAACCGGAATGCGCGAACCTTCCATGCCGGCGAAGAAGATCGACGGCGACGCCTGCACTTCGACCAGCGAGAAGCGCGCTTCGAATTTTTCCGATTTGTTGCGTGTGAACTTCGGCCATGCTTCGGCGCCCGGGATCATCGAGGCGAGACTGCTCATCATCTGGCAGCCGTTGCAGATGCCGAGTGCGAACGTATCTTCGCGGCCGAAGAACGCCGCGAACATGTCGGCCAGTTGCGAGTTGAAGCGGATCGCCTTCGCCCAGCCCTCGCCGGCACCCAGCGTGTCGCCGTATGAAAAGCCACCGCACGCCACCGCGCCGGCGAAATCCGCCAGATTGGCGCGACCGGCCAGCAGGTCGCTCATGTGCACGTCGTGCGCGTCGAAGCCGGCGCGGTCGAATGCATAGGCCGTTTCGAGGTGCGAGTTCACGCCCTGCTCACGCAGGATCGCGACACGCGGACGCGCGCTCTTGCCAATGAATGGCGCAGCCACGTCTTCAGAAGGATCGAACGTGAGAACCGGCGAGATGCCCGGATCGGCCGCGTCGGAGAGCGCGTCGTATTCGGCATCGGCGCAAGCCGGGTTGTCGCGCAGACGCGAAATGCGCCAGCTCACTTCGCTCCACGTGCGATGCAGTTCCGTGCGCGGCGCTTCGTAGATCTTCTTCGCGTCACGATAGATTTCGATCGTGTCGCGCTCGTTGAGCTTGCCGATCACGTGCGAGCACGCCGACAAACCCTGTTCGCGCAGCGCGCCCAGCACCGCGTCACGGTCCGCCGCGCGCACCTGAATCACGGCGCCGAGTTCCTCGTTGAAGAGCGCGCGGATCGTGCGGTCTTCGCGGCGGCCGCTGGTCTGCTTCGCCCAGTCTTTGGCGTCGCCGTAGTCGGATTCGTGGTTCGGATCGAGCACCAGCATGTCGACGTTCAGCGATACGCCGACGTGGCCCGCGAACGCCATTTCGCACACCGTCGCCCACAGGCCGCCGTCAGAACGGTCGTGGTAGGCGAGCAGCTTGCCGTCGCTGTTCAGCGCCTGAATCGCCGTGAAGAAGCGCTTCAGATCTTCCGCGTCGTCGACGTCCGGCACCGTGTCGCCAACCTGCTGCGTGACTTGCGCGAGGATACTGCCGCCCAGGCGCTGCTTGCCGCGGCCGAGGTCGATCGCGATCAGCACGGAGTCGCCCACGCCGTCCGTTCCGCTCGCGCGGCGCAGTTGCGGCGTGAGGTGGCGGCGCACGTCTTCAACCGGCGCGAATGCCGAGATGATCAACGAGACTGGCGCGACCACTTCTTTCGCCACGCCGCGGTCTTCCCACTTGGTGCGCATGGACAGCGAATCCTTGCCGACCGGAATGCTGATGCCGAGCGCCGGACACAATTCCATGCCGATCGCCTTGACCGTGTCGTACAGCGCGGCGTCTTCGCCCGCTGCGCCGCACGCGGCCATCCAGTTCGCCGACAGCTTCAATTTATCCAGCGACGCGATCGGCGCCGCCGCGATGTTGGTGACCGCCTCGCCGACCGCCATGCGGCCCGACGCCGGCGCATTGATGACAGCCAAAGGCGTGCGCTCGGCCATCGTCATCGCTTCGCCGCGGAAGCCCGCGTAGTCCATCGTGGTGATGGCGACGTCGGCAACCGGCACTTGCCACGGACCGACCATCTGGTCGCGCGCGGTCGTGCCGCCCACCGAGCGGTCGCCGATCGTGATCAGAAACGACTTGCTGGCCACCGTTGGGTGACGCAGCACGCTCACGGCGACTTCCGACAAGGCGATGCCGGTGACGTCCACCGGCTCGAGTTTCGTTTCGACGCGCCTGACGTCGCGATGCATGCGCGGCGCCTTGCCTAGCAGCACTTCCATCGGCATATCGACCGGCTCGTGCGCGCTGGCGCCGCGCGCTTCGGAGTCGATCACCTTCAACTGGCGTGCAGCCGTGGCCGTGCCGACCACCGCGAACGGGCAGCGCTCGCGTTCGCACATGGCCTGGAACGCCGGCAGATCCGCCGGCGCAATCGCCAGCACGTAACGCTCCTGCGCTTCGTTCGACCAGATTTCGCGCGGCGACAGACCGCTCTCTTCCAGCTGGATCTTGCGCAGATCGAAGATCGCGCCCTTGCCCGCACCGTCCACCACTTCCGGGAACGCGTTCGACAAGCCGCCCGCGCCGACGTCGTGAATGCTCAGAATCGGGTTCTTTTCGCCGAGTTGCCAGCACGCATTGATGACTTCCTGCGCGCGCCGCTCGATTTCCGGGTTGCCGCGCTGGACCGAGTCGAAGTCGAGTTCAGCCGTGTTCGTGCCGGTTGCCATCGAGCTGGCCGCACCACCGCCCATGCCGATGCGCATGCCCGGGCCGCCGATCTGGATCAGCAGCGAGCCTTCCGGCAGATCGTGCTTATGCGTGTGCTGATCGGAAATATTGCCGATGCCGCCGGCGATCATGATCGGCTTGTGATAGCCGCGCACCAGACCCGCGACGTTCTGCTCATACGCACGGAAATAGCCGCCCAGATTCGGCCGGCCAAATTCATTATTGAACGCGGCACCGCCGAGCGGGCCGTCGATCATGATTTGCAGCGGCGACGCGATGCGGTCGGGACGGCCGTACGCTTCGTGCTGGTCGTCCGGATTGCGATGCGCGAGCGGCTGCGCCGCATCACGGGCGTTTTCCCATGCCTCGACGCCGTCCGGCAATTCCAGATTCGACACCGTGAAGCCCGCCAGACCCGCCTTCGGGCGCGCACCGCGACCGGTCGCGCCTTCGTCGCGAATTTCGCCGCCCGAACCGGTCGAAGCGCCCGGAAATGGCGAGATCGCGGTGGGATGGTTATGCGTTTCCACCTTCATCAAGGTGTGCGTCAGTTCGACGTTGCGGCGGTAGTGCTCGGGCAACTCGTTCGCGCCCAGGTCAGCCGGCGTGCGCGGGAACCAGCGCTCGGCCACCCCGCCCGCCATGATCGCCGAGTTGTCCGAATACGCGACGATCGTGCCTTGCGGGTTCAGCTTCTCGGTGTTGCGGATCATGTTGAACAGCGAGATGTCCTGCTTCTCGCCGTCGATAGTCCATTCCGCGTTGAAAATCTTGTGGCGGCAGTGCTCGCTGTTGGCCTGCGCGAACATCATCAGTTCGACGTCGGTCGGGTTGCGGCCGAGTTTGGTGAATGCGTCCACCAGGTAGTCGATTTCGTCGGCGGCCAGCGCGAGGCCCAGTTCCGCGTTCGCCGCTTCCAGCGCGCCGCGGCCGTTGCTCAACACGTCGACGGTTTGCAGCGGCTTGGCCGGCAGTTCGTCGAACAGATGCAACGCGTGGTCCCGCGACGGCGAAACGCTTTCAGTCATGCGGTCGTGCAGCGCCGCGGCGACGGCCGCGCGGGCTTCGTCGGAGAGCGCCTTCTTGCCGCCCAGCAGGCCGCTCTTCAGCGTGACCGTGTATTCGACGCCCCGTTCGATTCGCCGAACCTGCGTCAGACCGCACAGATGGGCAATATCGGTTGCCTTGCTGGCCCACGGCGACACCGTGCCGAAGCGCGGCACCACCAGGAAAGTTTCGGCCGTGCCGCGCTCCTTGATTTCTTCGAGCGGATCGCCGTAATGCATCAACGCTTCGATCTTCGCGTTGTCTTGCGCGGAAAGTGGGGTTTGCGCGTTGACGAAGTGCAGATACTGGCCGCGCACGCCGGTGATGTTGGCGTCGATGCGCGTAAGCGTTTCGAGCAGGCGGATTTGACGGAAATCGGAAAGGGCCGAAGCGCCGGGGAAACACGAGAAGTGGGCCATGGACTTGACGTTGCGTCGCTAATGATGCCGATGAGTGATGCCGATGAATCGCGCCGATAAGTCGCGCGTGAAGGCGACGTGAGGCGCAAAGGAAGTCCGGGATTATACCCCGGGAACGCGCTTCCGGCGGCCATGGGGCGTGTCCGGGCGGTCGGCGGCCGGGTGCTCGCGGATGTGTTCTCCCGATATGACATCCCATCGGCATGCCGATGCTTTAATCGACGCGCAAGTGGGCAATTCATTCCCTTGGGCGCATCGGCGGCGCTGCGCATCGCGGCGGCGCCACGCGATGCGCGAGCACGCCCGTCACGCGAACCGCAAACTCACTCGAACAGGCATGTCATGAACGTCAACCGCTATGGCAGTACCGATCGGACTTCCTATCCGCCGGCTTTGATGCCGCCGCCGGGCATGGGCGCCGCACTCACTCGGGCGGCGCCCCGCATCTATGTGCCGGACGAGACGCCGCGCGCGCCGGCTGGCAATGCGGCGGCTTGGCTCCCACGGGGCGAGCCGGACGGCCGGACCCCGAGGATTGGAGGCGGAGTTCAGCCGTTTGAGCGCATCGGCGGCGAAGCGGTGCCGGCGAGACTGGACGATTCGGGTAAGCGGGTCCAGGACGGCGAGGACGGCAAAGGCAATCCGGTTCGCGACACGTGGGACGCGGATGGGCGGCACACTCGCGACAGCGTGAGCGCCGACGGCACGCGTATTCACGACACGTGTAACACGGACGGCAAGCGCACTCGCGATAGCATGCGCGCCGACGGCACGCGGATTCACGACACGTGGGACGCTGACGGCAAGCACACCCGCGACAGCATGGACGCCAACGGCACGTGGATTCACGACACGTGGGACGCTGACGGCAAGCACACGCGCGACAGCATGGACGCCAACGGCGACCGTATCCACGACAGTTGGGACGCTGACGGCGAACACATCCACGAGAGTTCAAACGAAAGCGGAAAACACGTTCGCGACAGATGGGATTTGAGCGGCAACCACATACGCGACACGTGGGACGAGAACGGCAACCACATCCGTGACGTCTGGGACGCGAACGGCAAGCACAAACGCGTCGTTTGGCACGAAAAGGCCAACCCCATCCCTCCTTCGACGGACGCCGACGGTCTCACGCCCGACCCCGCGGGCCGCAACGGACGTCCGATGCCTCGCCCCGTGGTCGGCGACGCCCCGGCGTCATCGCCGCTGCCGGGAGATGGCGGCAGCAGCCCGCCTTCGGAACCTGTCGGCCGCGGGGATAGCGGGCAGCCTGCCGAGCCCACGGGCGACGATGGCAGTCAACCTTCCGGGCCTATCGGCGGCGGTGGTGGTCAACCCTCTGCGCCCACCGGAGGCCAACCCTCCGGACCCACCGGCGGCGGTGGCGGTGGTCAACCCGCTGCGCCCACCGGCGGCGGCGGTCAATCTTCCGGACCCATCGGCGGCGGCGGCGGTAGCGGCCAACCCTCCGCGCCCACCGGCGGTGGCGGTAGCGGTAGCGGCCAACCCTTCGTGCCCATCGGCGGCGACGACGACATCCAGGCGCCCGACAACAACACCAGCTACACCGACTACGATCAACCCTCCCCCGGCTCCGCGCGCACCCCGGCGCTGCTCGGGCTCACGCCCGAGCAAGGCGGAATCGTGACCAGCGCTTATCAACACGTGAAGCGCATGATCGACAGCGCGCTCGGCAAGCTCGAATCCGGTCATCCGGACGACAACTTCGCGCGCTGGTTCGGCAGCCCGACGCAGCGAAATGTGCAGAAAGTCGAACAGGTTCTGACCCACATGCAGCACGCCATGGCGCACGACCAGTTCACCTTCGTCCTCGGTGCGCCGCACGACAACTCGGAACTGGCGCACGTGCAAGCCAATTCGCCTCATCAGATCAACCTGAAGCCGCACTTCTTCGATCACGCGTTCGGCGCCAACACCCCGGAAGCGACGATCGCCCATGAGTTGAGCCATTTTCCGTACATCGGCAACACGAAAGACCACCTGTACGGTCCCGCCGCCGTCGCCGGCCTCGCGGCACGGAACAGCGACATCGCCACCGACAACGCCGAAAACTACGGCATGTTCATTCGCGCGCAGACGACGGCATGAGTCTCGCGAGCGATACCGGCACTCACCGCGGCCACGACGGACGACGGCGGATCACGACGGACGACGCCGCACCCGTGCGTTCCCGCCCCATCGAGTTGCCCGGGCCGCGGCCGGACCCGCCCGCCCACCCGCCGCGCGCGTGGCGGGCGGCCCGGTTTGACTGCTATCATTCGCCCTTTCACCAGATCGGCGCGAGTGGCCTGAAGCAAGCCGGGCAGCGCGCCGCATGTCACGCCCAATGGGCACGCGCGGCTTCGGCGTCCCGTCGGCACATCGAATCAGAACATGGATGTCATTGTCATCGGCGGCGGGATTGCGGGCGTCGCCACCGCTTATCAACTGCGCGCGGCCGGGCACCGGGTATGCGTCGTCGAGCGCCACGCCACCGTCGCGCAAGGTGCGACCTACGGCCACGGCGGCACGGTCCTGCCCACCCCGCTCGACGTCTGGTTCGGCCCGACCTTCATGGCAAGCCGTCACAACGCCCGCAACGGCGTAATCAGCAAGACCGGCTTCAACGGACCGGCGCGTCAGTTCGTCAAGCAACTGGCGGCGTTGCAGGAACCCGAAGCGTTCAGCCGTCAATACGGCCGGTTGCGCCCGCTGATCGAATTGTCGCGTGACGCCATGGCCGACGTCGAAGCACGCTTCGGGCTCGAATTCGAACAGGCAAGCGGTCTGCTGTATCTGGTGCGCTCGGCGCAGGAGTGGCAGCAGACTCGGCCGGCGCTCGATCTGCTACACCAATACGAGGTTGCGCATCATGTGCTGACGCCCGCCGAATGCGCGGCGTTCGAGCATTCGGTGCGCGTCGAGCCGGAATTTGCCGGCGGCGTGCTGTTCGATCAGGAGCGCACGGCCAATTCCCCGCTGTTCGCCAAGCTCCTCAAGCAGACGCTCGACAATCAGGGCGGCGCGCAATTCATGCTCGGCTGCGAAGTGTCGGCGATTCGCCTCGAAGGCCAGCGCGCGGCCGTGGAACTGGCGCCGCGGCCGGGCGCGGCCGCCCGGTCGCGCGAAGTCGACGTGATTCACGCCGACGCCGTGGTCGTGGCCGCCGGGCACGGCAGCCTGGCGTTGCTCGAGCGCCTCGGCTTGCGGCTGCCGCTGCATCCGCTGCGCCTGCACACACTGGTGGCGCCGATCGCGCATGAGGAATGCGCACCGCACGTGGCGATCGTCGACGCGGTCAAGCGGATTGGGATCAGCCGGATGAACCATCGCCTGCGGATCGCGGGTGGTGCGGTGTTGCAGAGTGCGAACCAGCTCGACAAGCCGCTGGGCGAAGCGGTCACCACGGAAGCGCTCGCGCTGCTCGGTCAGGCGACTCACGACTGGATTCCGGGCGCGGCACGGATTTCAGCGGCGTTGCCGTGGGAAGGCGTCAAGCTGCTGTCGCCGGACGGCTTGCCGGTGGTCGGCAACGCGCTGCATCCACGGCTGTTCGTGAACGTGGGGCATGGCCCGGCGGGCTGGGGCCTTGCCTGCGGCGCGGGCAAACTGATCGCCGACCTGATGTCGGGCCAGCCGCCGGGTGTCCCCGAAGACACGCTGGCCGCGCTGCGTGCGGATCGCTTCCAGTAAAGGGCGGCCCTGCGGGCCAGGACGGCCGGTGCGGTCAAGCTTGCGAACTGAATGGCTCACTCCAGCACTCACGGGCGCGCGCCTTGCGCCCATCGGCACGACCATACGGATTCCCCAAGCCCCCTCGCCTTGCCCAAGGTGTGAACCGCGAAGCGCCGCCATGACAGAAGCCGACCTCACCCCGCCGACGCTCATCAGCCCCCATGCCCAGGCGTTACCCCTGCTGACGCTCACCGATCTGCGGATCGCCGAATCGCAAGCCGCGGCAGGCTTGCCCGAACACACGCTGATGTCGCGTGCCGGTAAAGCCGCGGCCAGCTTCCTGCAAGATCTGATCACCCGCGACACGTCGGTCGAAAAATCGAAGCAGAAAGTGTGGCTCATCGCCGGTCCTGGCAATAACGGCGGCGATGCGTTGATCGTCGCGACCCAGTTGCATCAGAACGGCATCGCGGTGGAACTCTGCATGCCGGTCGACGTGAAACCCGACGACGCCCGCTGGGCGCTCGACACGGCCCGCGCGGCGGGGGTCGCGATCACGTCGGCACCGCCTGCTTCGCTCGACAGCTACACGTGGCTCGTCGACGGTATGTTCGGCATCGGTCTCACGCGTGGACTCGACGGCGTCTTCGCAGCAGTCGCCCGCCAGTTGTCGCAGCGCGCGACAATCCGCCCCAGAAAAGGCGGCGTGCTGGCGCTCGACGTGCCCAGCGGCCTCGACAGCGACACCGGCACGGTAATCGGCGGCAGCGACGGTGTCGCGGTCCATGCCACCCACACGATCAGCTTCATCGGCGCCAAACCGGGCTTGTTCACCGCACAGGGCCGCGACCTCGCCGGCGCAGTCGTCGTCGCGCCGATCGGAATCGACAGCAGCAAGCGCACGGCCGTGCAACTGAACGCGCCCGACCTGTTCGCCGCGTTCCTGCCGCCACGCGATTTCGCGACCAACAAGGGCACGTTCGGCAGCCTCGCCGTGGTCGGCGGCGACACCGGCATGTGCGGCGCGCCGATCCTCGCGTCGCGCGCGGCGCTGTACGCCGGCGCCGGCAAAGTCCATGTCGCGCTGCTCGGCGAGGGCGCTCCGCCCTACGATCCGCCGCACCCGGAACTGATGCTGCATGCCATCGACGATCTGCCGCTCGACCAGATGGACGCGCTCGCGGTCGGCTGCGGCATGGGTCATCGCGAGCGCGCCACTCAAGTGATGCATGACGTGTTGCAGCTCGATGTGCCCAAGCTGTTCGATGCGGACGCGCTCAATCTGATTTCGAAGGACCCGTCGCTCGCCGCCGAAGTCACCGCGCGCGGCGTGCAAGGCGATCCGTGCGTCCTGACGCCTCATCCGCTCGAAGCCGCACGCCTGCTCGGCACCGACGCACCGGGCGTGCAACGCGACCGGCTCAGCGCGGCGCGCGCGCTGGCCGCACGCTTTGCCAGCGTCGTGGTGTTGAAAGGCACCGGCACGATCGTCGCGGCGCCGGACGGCCGCCTCGCGATCAACCCGACCGGCAACGCCGCGCTCGCCACGGGCGGCACCGGCGACGTGCTCGGCGGCATCATCGGCGCGCTGCTCGCGCAGCATCTGCCGCGCTATGAAGCGGCGTTGGCGGGCGTCTACCTGCACGGCCTCGCCGCCGACACGCTGAGCGCACAGGGCCACGGTCCGGCCGGTTTGACCGCGGGCGAACTGGCGCCGATGGTGCGTAGCTTGCTGAACCGCTTGTTTTATCCGTCAGCGGACCAGTGATGCGAAGCCCCCCGCGCCCAGAGCGCAAACCTTGTTGGGCCACACCAGCTGATCGGCACGGACAAGCTCGAGCCGCTCGTCATCCCAACTTTTGCACCGGCCGGCAAACCGCTGCCGCCCTTCGCACAACGCCGCTATACTGAATGACTGCGCCGCGCGTCGGATTCAGCGCGGCTTGCGACGAAATGTCAGTGAGCCGGTTCGATCGCCAGGCGGGCTCACGGCATTTCCCCGCAAGCCACCGCGAAACCGGCCGTGCGGCATCGCTCTAACAGCATCGTTTGCATCATCCTCGGCAGCGCTTCACGCGCGTGTCATCCTTCATGCCCCTTCGTTAGACGGACGCTATGACGCAGAACTCGCTCCCCTCCTGGTCCTCGCTGCAAACGCATTACGAGAAGATTCGCGATGCGCACATGCGCGACTGGTTCGCCCCCGAGAACGATCCCACCCCTACCCGTGCTGAGCGCTTTGCGTTCGCGGGCGGTGGTCTCGCGGCCGATTTCTCGAAGAACCGCATCACCGAAGAAACCTTGAAACTGCTGGTGCAACTCGCCCGCGAAGCCGGCGTCGAGAAACGCCGCGATGCCATGTTCGCGGGCGAAGTCGTCAATCCGACGGAAGGCCGCGCCGCGCTGCACACCGCGCTGCGCGCCACCGACCCGAAGGCGCCGTTCCACGCGCAGATCGAGGCCGAGCGCGCGAAGATGGCGGCCTTCGCCGACAAGGTCCGCAGCGGCGAGTGGACTGGCTATACGGGCAAGCGGATTCGCTACGTGGTGAACATCGGCATCGGCGGCTCGGATCTCGGGCCGAAGATGGTCGTGCATGCGCTGCATCACCTGGCCACGCCGGAGATCACCACGCACTTCGTGTCGAATGTCGATGGTGCGGATCTGTACAACGTGATGCAGCAGATCGATCCCGAAGAAACGCTCGCGATCATCGTCTCCAAGACCTTCACCACGCTCGAGACCATGACCAATGCGCGCTCGCTGCGCGACTGGTTCGTCGAGAAAGGCTGCCCGGAAAGCGCGCTGGCGAAGCACTTCGTCGGCGTGTCGGCGAACCCGGCTGAGGTGGTCAAGTTCGGCATCGCGAAAGAAAACGTGTTCGAGATGTGGGACTGGGTCGGCGGACGTTATTCGCTGTGGTCGGCAGTCGGTCTGTCGATCATGATCGCGATCGGCCCGCAGCAGTTCGGCGAACTGCTGGCCGGCGCCAACGAGATGGACCAGCATTTCCGCGACGCGCCGCTCGAGAAGAATCTGCCCGTGCTGCTGGGCATGATCGGCGTCTGGTATCGCAACTTCTTTGGCTCGCAAAGCTATCTGGTCGCGCCGTATTCGGAAGCGCTGCATTTCCTGCCTTCGTATCTGCAACAACTCGAGATGGAGAGCAACGGCAAGTCGGCGCGTCTCGATGGCGTAATGGTCGATTATCCGACCGCCGCCGTGACGTGGGGCGAACCGGGCACGAACGGCCAGCATGCATTTTTTCAAATGCTGCACCAAGGTCCGACCATCGTGCCGATCGACTTCATCGCCGTGCTGACGCCGGAGCATCCGCTCGTCGGTCATCATCCGAAGCTGCTGGCGAACTGCTTCGCGCAAAGCGAAGCGCTGATGCTCGGCCGCACGCTCGAAGAAGCGAAGAAAGTGGCCGGCGCGGACAAGCCCGACCTCGCGCCGCATCTGGTGTTTCCGGGCAACCGGCCGACCTCCACGCTGCTCGTCGATGCGCTCACCGCGCGTTCGCTGGGCGCATTGATCGCGCTGTACGAGCATAAGGTGCTGGTGCAGGCATCGGTGTGGGACATCAATCCGTTCGATCAGTGGGGCGTCGAGCTAGGCAAGATCCTCGGCAAGGTGGTCGAGGCGGATCTGACCTCGGCAAGCGTCGATGAGAAGAAGCATGACTCGTCGACCTCGGCGTTGATTGCGCGGGCGCGTGCTGCGTTGAAGCGGTGAGAGCTTCGCTGAAATAAAAAGCGGGCCTTGGCGGCCCGCTTCAGACTGCTGATTGCAAATCAACCCCACGTTTTTCGGAGCGTGGGGTTTTGTTTTTCATGCGCTCCGAAGGTTGCCGAGTGACGCGTCGCTTCACGCGAACAACGCCGCCACCTTGGCCCGGTGACTATCGATGGCTTGAACGGCATGCAGTCCGTTCTTAGGCCAACCGCCCCGCTTCGATCGTCACCGTGGTATCGCAGCGGCGCGCGAGCTCGATGTCGTGCGTGACGAGAATCAACGTGGCGCCGTTCGCGCGGTTCATCTCGAACATCAAATCGATCACTGCATGACCGGTTGCGGCATCGAGACTGCCGGTCGGCTCGTCGGCGAACAGGATCGCCGGATGCGTCACAAACGCGCGAGCGAGGGCGACTCGCTGTTGCTCACCGCCCGATAGCAGCTTCGGATAATGCGCAGTGCGCTTGCCAAGACCCACCTGTTCCAGCAAACCGCGCGCACGCGACGCGGCCTCACGCGTGCCGATGCCGCCTTGCAGTTCGAGCGGCAAGGTGACGTTTTCAAGCGCCGTCAAATGTGGCATGAGTTGAAACGACTGGAACACGAAACCGACCGAGCCGCTGCGCAATGCGGCGCGCTCGTCTTCGTTCAGTTCCGTGAGTTCGCGGCCGAGCAGCCGAACCGAGCCCGAGCTCGCGCTGTCCAATCCTGCGAGCAAGCCGAGCAGCGTAGACTTGCCCGACCCGGATGCACCGACGATTGCCACACTGCTGCCGGCATCGATAGCAAGATCGATGTCCTCGAGAATCGTCAGTTCGCCTGTTGCATCCTTAACCTTCTTGCACAAACCCCGCACGTCAATGACTGGATCAGTTCTGTTTAGCATGGTGAAGCGTAGGTTGAAATTGCGTGCCGTAGCGCCTCGCGCGCCGGCGCTGACTACGGTATGCGGCTCGGCCGTGCTGGCCGCAACCCTGTTTTCGCTGCCCTTCCCAGCCGATGCGGCCAACGCACCCGAACCGGCCAGGCCGGTGATCGTCGTACTCGGCGACAGTATCTCGGCCGAGTACGGCTTGCCCCGTGACACCGGCTGGGTTGCCTTGATGCGCCAGCGCCTCACCGACGAGCGAATCGATTATAGCGTCGCCAATGCGAGCATCAGCGGCGACACGACAAGCGGCGGGCGGGCTCGCTTGCCGGCGCTCTTACAACGTCTTAAGCCGAGCATCGTGATCGTGGAGCTCGGCGCCAACGACGCGTTACGCGGCGTGCCGCTCTCCACAACCGAAGACAACCTGCGTACGATCATCGAGCAGGCTCAACAGAGCCACGCGAAGGTCGTCCTGGTTGGCATGTACGTGCCGCCTAATTACGGCCCCGACTACACGCAAAAGTTCCACGGCCTGTACGGTGAACTGTCGAAGCAATTGAAGGTGCCACTGGTGCCTTTCCTGCTCGCTGGAATCGCCGACAAACCGGACATGTTTCAAACGGATCAACTCCATCCCACCCAGCAGGCACAGCCAGTGCTACTCAACAACGTGTGGCCGGCTATCAAGCCACTCCTTCGCACAAGTTCGCCGCACTGAAAAGCTCGCTAACAACTTGTTTCCGGTAATTGGGGAACACGGATCGGCAAGGTCGTTCTGACACTTTCGTAATCCCGTGTAATCCCGGCTCGATTTTGAGCGACTTCTGAGGAGATAACGTGAAATATTTACCGTTAATCGCTTTGACCGTGGCAATTTCCGCATGCGCCGCTCAACCGCCTGCTGGTGTCCAATCCGTGGGTCAAAGCCAGCAACCGCCGAAGGCCGTCGCTACGTGCATCGCGCAAAAGTGGGCCGATAGCTCGCAACAGCAAGTCGTGTCGCAAAACACCTTGGCTAACGACCAGGCCATGGACGTGTATGTGCCGGGCCAGCAACCGCCTAACGGCGCAGCCGCCGTGGTTCGTCCGTCATACTCCGGCCCCGGTACGTGGGTCGGCTTCCGCGCGAATGGCGCGGCGGGCAGCGACGCCACCAGCGCGATCAGTGGTTGCCTTTAAGGACTGACGGTATAAAGGGAGCCGAGTGCTTCCTGGCACAACCGGTTGACGAGCTTGCACTCGTTAAGCAAAAAAGCCCCGCGATTGCGGGGCTTTTTTTGTATCTGTGTAGCTTTGCTGTTGCTTGTTGCTTGTTGCTTGCGCGCTGGAGAGCTTAGTCGCCGCTCGCCTGTGCGTTGCTGCTGTCGAGTGAACCGTAGAACTTCACCTTCGAACGGGCACGCAGCGCTTGAAGATAAGCCTCCGCTTCCGACTGCGCGTCAACTTGCGCAATCTGCTGCTGGGCGGCAGCCAAACGCTGCGGATCGATCGGTGCACCCGCAATCACCGAGTTCACACGGTAGATCGCATAGCCGTCGTCGCCGAGATCCACGCCGACATACGCAGGTAACTTTTGCGCGTCCGCTTTGTAGATTGCACTCAATGCAGCCGGCGGCACGCCTTGTGCGTCATTGCGCGAAACCTTCAGTGGTGACGAGAAGCCCGTTGTCGCCTTCGACTTGTCGAACTCCGCCAGCTTCGCAATGCCGTCCTTATGCGCTGCCTCGCTCGACTGAATCGCGATCACTTTCTGACGCACTGCGTCCTTGACGGCGTCGAGCGCCGGCACGACCGCCGCCTTGTAGTCGGTCACGCGTGCTGCGATCAGCGTGTTGCCGCCGACGTCGATCGCTTGCGTGTTGTTGCGCGCGGTGACCGCGTCGTTGGCGAACACGGCAGCGAGGAACTTCGCATTGTTCAGCGGGCTGTCAGGCGGCAGCTTCGGATCCGGCTGCGGCGTCACCGTGGCCGTTTGCAGTTGCAGCTTGTACTTGTCGGCGGCAGGCTGCAGGCTCTTCGCCTTCTCGTAGACGAGCGACGTGAAGCCTTCCGAGTCGTCGGTGAATGCCTTGCTCGCCTGCTGCGTCTTCAGGTCTTTTGCGATCTGATCTTTCACTTCGTCGAACGGCCTCGTGACTGCCGGCTTCACGTCGGTGACCTTGATGATGTGATAGCCGAAGTCGCTCTGCACAATACCGCTGACTTCATCTTTCTTGAGACCGAACGCAGCGTCGTCGAACGCCTGGCCGCCGGCGATCATCCCGCGGCCGAAGTAACCCAGGTCGCCACCTTTCGACGCCGAACCCGGATCCTGCGAGTTCTGCTGCGCGATCTGCGCGAACTGGTCCGGGTGCGCCTTGATCTGTGCGAGCAGGTCTTCTGCCTTCTGCTTCGCCTTGGCCTTGTCGGCGGCGCTGGCATCTTTCGGCGCGGCGATCAGGATGTGGCTTGCGCGCACCTGACCGTCCGTGCGGTAGTGCGCAATGTTGTCGTCGTAGTACTTTTTCAGGTCGGCGCCGCTCGGCTGCACACCGGCACCCAAGGTAGCCGGTGACATCACCAGGTACTGGATCGTTGCAGTGGCGGGCTGCGCGAAATCATTGCGATGCGCGTCGTAATACGCCTGCAGTTGTGCGTCCGTAGGCTGCACCTTCGCGGCATAGTCACGCGGATGGAACGCAATACCCTGCACTTCGCGCTGCTGTTCGGCGAGCTCGGTCAGATGTTGTGCGAGGGTCTTCGACGTGAAGGCGCTGCCTTGAATGCTCGCCGGCAACTGCTGCGTGGCGATGCTGTAACGCACACGTTCGTCGTATTGATCGGGCGTCATGCCTTGCATTGCGAGCAACTGCTTGTAACGGTCGACGTCGATCGAGCCGTCAGGATTCTTCAGCGACGAGATCACCGGATCGTTCAGCAGCACACGGCGCACGGCGTCGTCCGATGCGGTTAGATGCAGGCGCTGCGTCTCATCAGCCAGCACACGTTGCTCGATCAGACCGTCGAGCATCTCGCTACGGCGCTCCGGCGTGTCGAACGACTTCATGTCGAACTGCGCGCCGAGCATCTGACGGGCACGGTCGAGCTGCTGACGCATCGCGTCGTCATACTCTGCGCGGGTAATCTTGTGGCCGTTGACGCTGGCGACGTTTGCACTTTCGTCAAAGAAGCCGCGGAAGCCTTGAATACCGACAAAACCCAACCCCGGCACAATGACGAGGATGAGCATGAACATCATCAGGCGTTTGTGATTGCGGAAAAAATCGAGCATGCGTGAGGGGTGCCAAAAACAGAACGCCCGATCTTACAACAGCGGGCAATAAAAAAGGCGAACCGTAGTTCGCCTTTCGAGGATACTGGCGGAGTGGACGGGACTCGAACCCGCGACCCCCGGCGTGACAGGCCGGTATTCTAACCGACTGAACTACCACTCCTTATACTGCAGCTCAGCTGCGCTGAAACACTTAACCGATTCTGAAACTGGTGGGTGCTGAGAGGCTCGAACTCCCGACCTACGCCTTGTAAGGGCGCCGCTCTACCAACTGAGCTAAGCACCCGTTTCATGATTCAGTGTGCTTCTGCTTCGCTGCCCGATTCAAGTTCCTCAAGCAGCAAGCCCATTAGTTTAGCGCATCCT
>NZ_JAXDPY010000318.1:0-14255 GCF_034668105.1 Paraburkholderia sp.
GCCGGTACACGCAGCGGTTCAGCCGTGCGACAAATGTGAATTCAACGTAGGCGTTGGCCCCGATGAAGAGCCAGGTATGAAGATCGTGCGACACGGTCAATTCCTTTGAAGCGATGCTGCAGTTAAAGGAAACACGGTCAGGCTGACGATTGCGGGCGCGGCACGGCCGGCTGCCGGGTCGCGGTTCTGCACAGGGGATGAGGACTGGGTGGTCGGGGGGAGGCTTCCCGCAGTCATCGGAAATGCGCCGATTGCGATGACTCAAGCGTACGCAGGACAGGAGGGGGAATCTATTCTACGGTGGGGTATGGCGGTGCCGCGATAGCGTAATCCGGCTATACGTCCGTATAAGGCCACACGCGGGAAGGGCGGCGTCCGGTTCGGCCGCGCCTGCGGGGAAACGATTAAACGATCCTTCTCCTCACCTATACGGACGTATATGATAATCGGCGCTGCAAACGCGTTAAGGAATGGGCGAAAAGCTTTCATGTGTGTAAATAAAATGAAAGCGCCCGCAATCTCCGGCCATGCATGTCGAGGAAGTTGACGCCGCACGCCAACGCGCGTGAAGGAGGCGCCATCGGGAGGAAAGTGGTGAGCGCACTCGGTTCGTCGCGCCAGAGCAGCACGCCTGGCTATCTGATCGGTCTGTGGATTGGCGGCTGCGTCGCTCTTGCCGTCATCGCCGGAATCTGCTTCGACCTCCAGGTGCGTCTCGCCACCACCGGCTTCTGCATGCTCATCGCCGTCGTGCTGCTGTCGCTTCTCGACAGCTTCGTTTCGTCCGTGATCTTCTCGGTGGTGGGCGCCGCACTTCTGAACGTGCTTTTTACGCCGCCCATTTTCAGCTTCCAGATCGAGAAGCTTCAGGAGGTTTTTCCGCTCGCGGCTTTTCTGATTACCTCGCTGGCCGTCACGACACTGGTGCGGCGCATCCGGCGCATGGAACAGATGCAGCGCGGTCAGGCACGCCTGCTCGATCTGACGCACGACACGGTCTTCGTGCGCGACACGGCCGGGGTCATCATCTACTGGAACCATGCCGCAGAGGTCCTTTACGGCTGGAGTAAGGCGGAAGCGACCGGCAAGGCTGCCGACGAGCTGCTCAAGACGATATTCCCGGCGCCTCGCGACGAAGTGCAGCGCATGCTGTTGCGCGACGGACATTGGGAGGGCGAGCTTACGCACACCCGGCGCGACGGCAGCCAGGTCATTGTGGCGAGCCGCTGGACGCTGCAGCACGACGATAAAAACGCGCCACTTGCCACCCTCGAGACCAACAACGACATCACCGGGCGCAAGCGCGCCGAAGAGATGTTGCGCAGGAGCCAGGCCCAGTATCTGGCCGAAGCGCAAAAGTTGAGCCGCACGGGGAGCTTTGGATGGAACATCGCGACCGGCGAAATCTTCTGGTCCGAGGAGGCGTTCGCCATTTTCGAACAGGACCCGGCGAGTGCGCCGTGCATCGAGACGATACGCGCGCGTGTTCATCCGGAGGATCTGCACGTCTTCGAACGGATGCTCCAGGACGTCGGCGAAACAGCCGACGGTTTCGATATCGAACACAGGCTGCTGTTCCCGGACGGACGGGTCAAGCATCTGCATGTCGTCGCCCACCGGGCGGAAGGACAGTCGAACAGGCGGCAGTTTATCGGCGCCCTCATGGACGTCACGCAAGCAAAACAGACCGAGGCCCGCTTGCAGGAAGCCCAGAATGAACTGGCGCGCGCGAGCCGGATTACGGCGCTGGGAGAACTGAGCGCATCCATCGCCCACGAGGTGGGTCAGCCGCTTGCGGCCATCGTGACGAACGGCGAAGCCTGCCTGCGCTGGTTGCGTCGCGAGCCGTTGAATATGGAAGAGATCGAAGGCTGTGTGACCCAGATTACCGACGAAGGAAACCGCGCGGCGGGCATCGTTCAGCGCGTGCGAATGCTGATGAAGGGTGCGCCGCCGGAGCGCACGGCCGTCGGCATGAATCAGCTCATCGAGGAAGCGGCAAAACTGATCCGCGCCGAGGTCGAACGGCAGGCCGGCGCACTCGTGCTGTCGCTCGGCTCCAATCTGCCGGACGTGCTCGCCGACCGCGTGCAACTCCAGCAGGTGCTCATCAATCTCATCGTCAACGGCATGCAGTCGATGTCGGCCGTCGGCGGCCGGCGTGAGATGGTTGTCATCTCAACGAGCGACCCGGAAGGCAACGTGGTGGTGTCGGTTCGGGACAGCGGGCCGGGTATCAGCGAGCAGAACCTGCCGCGCCTGTTCGACGCATTTTTCACCACCCGCAGCACGGGTATGGGAATGGGGCTCGCCATCTGCAGTTCGATCATCGAAGCGCATGGCGGTCAAATCTGGGCGGCCAACAATCCTGAGGGCGGGGCGACGTTCAGCTTCTCGTTACCGGCGGCCACCGCACGGGCCGCGCTTACGTAAGGCAGTTATACATTCGTATCATCGCGGTCGTCGGTTTTGTAAGCTAGGCTTGGTCTTCAGGATACACGCGCGCAATGTCACCGCCGTTATCCGGGGAGAGAGACGAGGGCCACCATTTTGCAAAAGACGCCCGTTGTATCCATTGTCGACGACGACCAGGCGGTTCGTCGCGCGCTGAGCAGCCTTGTGCGATCGATGGGGTGGGAAGCGCGCGTGTTCGAGTCCGCGGAAGCGTTTCTCGCATCGGGAGACGTGTCGGACACCGCGTGTCTTGTGTCGGACATCCGCATGTCGGGAATGTCGGGCGTAGAGATGCATGAGCGTCTCGTGGCGCAAGGGCAAGCACCGGCGACCATCTTTATCAGTGCCTATCCGACGCCATCGTTACAGGCGAAGGCGATGGGCAATGGCGCCCTGGTGATGCTGCAAAAGCCCTATCAGGCGTGCGTCATGACGCATTGGCTCTCGGTGGCGCTCGGCGCCCCGTAGCCGCGCTCGGGGCATGCCGCGAGCCGCTCCAGAAGCGGGAGAGGCAGGCACGCTGCGCTGCTGGTGGCCGCCGCCCGGTTCGAACGGCCGAATGCCGAGCGCTTCGGGCCTTTCCGTACATCAAATTTCCGGCGCGCCCGATGGGCGCTCATCGACAAAAAAAAGCCCCGCGTAGCGGGGCAAAAATGCGCACAGGGGTATGCGCGAGGAGACGTGCAAGGGCGCCTGAACTCAGCAGGCAAATACGTGAGCGTCGAGCACGTGGAGTCCGGGCACGGCGCCCGGCGCTACCACCGCGGTGAGCTTGTACGCGACGATGACCTAGTATGCATCCAGTCGGAAAAACACATCCGCTTCGTGTACATCCCGCCCGCCCACGCGCCCCGGCGGTGACTTTTCCTCACACTACCCCAGCCTTAATATCCATTGAGTCGCGCTCAGCCGACTCAGATAATTTGTCCACCGGATTTGCCAACCGCGATCGACCCGCATCGCCGCGCGCTCAGACATGCCAGCGCCATCCTGGGGCCGATCGCCACATAGAAAGGAGACGAGGTGGAACAACAGAGCGAAAGCGGGCGGGGCAGGGTTGCGGTCGTGACCGGCGGTGCAATGGGCATTGGTGCCGACGTGGCCGAAAGACTTGCGCGCAGCGGCTATCACGCGGTGCTTTCCGACATCAATCGCGGCGCGGCGGACGAAACGGTCGGCAAGTTGCGCGCGCAAGGACTCTGCGCTTCCGCTGTGGTCATGGATGTGGGCAATCCCGACTCCATCGCCGAAGGCTTTGCCGCCATCGCGCGCGACGCCGGCCGTTGCGACGTGCTGGTCAACTGCGCGGGCATCGCAACGATGCTTCCTTTCATCGATTACCCGCTGGACG
Source organism: Paraburkholderia sp. (assembly GCF_034668105.1). Taxonomy (GTDB): domain Bacteria; phylum Pseudomonadota; class Gammaproteobacteria; order Burkholderiales; family Burkholderiaceae; genus Paraburkholderia. Next base: position 3,806 of record NZ_JAXDPY010000318.1, read on the forward strand.
TGTTTCTCAAGACCATGCAGGTCAACGTGACCGGCACGCTCCTGTGTGCGCAGCACGCGGCCCGGATGATGAGGCCGAACGGCTGGGGACGCATCGTCAATATCGCGTCCGTGGCGGGCATGCGCGCGGTCGGCACCGGCCGCACCGCCTACGGCACATCGAAAGGCGCGGTGATCGCGCTGACCCGGCAAATGGCTGTCGAGTTGTGCGACTACGGCATTACGGCGAACGCGGTCTCGCCCGGTCCCGTCGACACGCCGATGACCAAGGCACTCCATTCCGCCCAGTTCCGTGAAGAGTATTCGCGTGCGATTCCGCTGAAGCGTTACGGCAAGACATCGGAAATTGCCGCCGCTGTGTGCTACCTCGCGTCGGATGATGCCGCCTATGTGAATGGCGTTGTACTGCCCGTGGATGGCGGGTTCCTTTCGTGGGGCGCCGGCGCCATCTGACAATCGGACGATCCGGGCCGCTCGCTTCGCCATCGACATCAGCCTGTCAGCCGGCGCATATAGGCGTTTCCGACAGGCGGCCCGGCGGCACGCGTGAGTTCAGCGGGTCGCCACCCGCGATGACACAACCATGGCTCGATCTGGGCGTGCAGTAGTTATACGGATATAGGCCGGTTTTATATCCTCTATTGTGAATTCGTATTTGTAGCGGTTATGTCGAACTCCTTATACTTTTTTTCACCCAAGGAGATCCGCGCCGTGCTCGGCAGTTCGCCATGAAGCACGACGCTCGAGCAACATAACCCGCATTGCATTTGATCAGGAGACACAGCATGTCCGCGCAGGCTCAGTCAATCTTCATCGGGGGCGAATGGTCGGGCGCCGCATCGGCGCAAGTCATCGAGGTCCGTTCGCCGACCGATGGTGAGGTATTCGCCGCGATTTCGCGCGGCGGCAAGCAGGAAATCGAGCGCGCGGTGGCCGCCGCGCGCCGCGCGCTCGACGGCGCGTGGAGCACCATGGCGGGTTTCGAGCGCGGCCGCATTCTGACGAAACTGTCCGACCTGATACTCGCGAATACCGAAGAACTGGCGCAACTCGAGGCGCGCGACACCGGTAAGCCGATCAGTCAGGCGCGCACCGATATCAAGGCCACCGCGCGCTATTTCGAGTTTTATGCCGGCGCGGCCGATAAAGTACTCGGTGACGTGCTGCCGTTTCTCGACGGCTATCAGGTCACCGTGCAGCGCGAAGCGCGTGGCGTGGTCGGCTTGATCATTCCGTGGAATTACCCGGCCTCGATGTTCGGCCGCACGCTGGGACCCGCGCTTGCCACCGGCAACACCGCCATCCTGAAGCCGGCGGAAGACGCCAGCATGAGTTGCATCCGTCTGACCGCGCTCGCATCGCAAGCGGGCTTGCCGGCCGGCGTGCTCAATCTCGTCACCGGTCTGGGCGAGGAAGCGGGCGCCGCGCTCTCGCAGCATCCCGAGGTCGACTTTCTGTCGTTTACGGGCTCGCCTGAAGTCGGCACGCTGATCCAGACGGCGGCGGCGCAGAACCACGTGCCGTGCGTGCTGGAACTGGGCGGCAAGTCGCCGCAGATCGTTTTCGACGACGCCGATTTCGAGCGCGCCGCGCAAACCATTGTGGGCGTGATCGTGCAGAACGCGGGACAAACGTGCTCGGCCGGCAGCCGCGTGCTGATCCAGCGCTCCGCTTATGACCGCTTTACCGGCATGCTCGTCGAGCGCATGTCCGCGATCCGCGTCGGCGCGCCGGCGGCGGACCTCGAATGCGGACCCGTGATCAACAGCACGCAGGCAAGCAAGGTGCAAGGCTTTCTGGATCGTGCGAGCAAAACCGGTATCGGTGTGCTGGCACAAGGCAAGCTCGACGAAAGCGCGTTGAAAACCGGCTACTTCGTGACGCCGACCCTGTTCGGCCCAGTCCCGCCCGATCATGAACTTGCCCAGGACGAAGTGTTCGGCCCGGTACTCGCCGCCATTCCGTTCGACGACGAAGCCGACGCGGTCAGGATCGCGAACGGCACGGCCTATGGCCTCGTCGCGGGATTGTGGACCGAGAACGGCGCACGTCAGATGCGTGTGGCGAAGAAGCTGCGCGTGGGGCAGGTGTTCATCAACAACTACGGCGCGGGCGGTGGCATCGAGCTGCCGTTCGGTGGCGTCAAGCGCAGCGGCCACGGCCGCGAGAAAGGACTCGAAGCGCTCAAGGAATACACGGTGGCGAAGACGATCGTGCTGCGCCACGGCTGAGCACGCCATCGGTTTTACAAGCCGTGAAGCGTCGGCACCGGGTTGCCAAAATCGACCCGGACACGTGACATCAGAATCAGGAGACCGTCCGCATGACCGCTGTTCCAGAGTTTTCCCGCGCTGCCGTATTGCGCGAATTCAAGGCACCGTTGCGCATTGAAGAAGTGCCCGTACCGCGCGAAACCGAAGTCGGCGCCGCGCTCGTCAAGATCGAGATGTGCTCGATCTGCGGCACCGACGTGCATTTGTGGCAAGGATCGTTATCGCTGAAAGTAAACCTGCCGGTGATCATCGGCCATGAAATGGTGGGGCGCGTGATTCGGGCCGGCGCGGGCGTGACGACCGATTCAGTCGGCACACCGCTGAAAGTTGGCGACCGCATCGTGTATACGCATACATCCTGCGGCGGTTGTTTTTTCTGCACCACCGCGCGCAAGCCGACGTTGTGCACGAACCGTCGCGCGTACATGTACGAAAACATCGAACATGCGCCGTATCTGCTCGGCGGCTTCTCCGAATATGGCTACGTGTTGCCGCAAGCCGGACGGTTGCGCGTGCCGGACTCGGTGCCGAACGAACTGGCGAGCCTGTCGAGTTGCGCACTGCGCTCGGTGATGAACGCCTTTTCGCAGCTCGGTGAGATCGAGCCCACGGAAACGGTGTTGATTCAGGGCGCGGGCCCGCTCGGACTGCTCGCAACGGCGAACGCGCGGGTGCGTGGTGCGAAAAAAATCATTGTGGTCGGCTCGCCGGCGCCGCGTCTCGAGATGGCAAGACTGTTCGGCGCCGACGTGTGCATTCCGGTAGAAGGCACGACGCCCGAGGAACGGATGGCTACGGTGCTGGCCGAAACGGAAGGGCGCGGCGCGGACATCGTGATGGAATTCACCGGCGTTCCGGCAGCGTTCGCGGAAGGTCTCGCGCTCGCGCGCAAAGGCGGCCGCTATCTGGTGGTGGGTCAGCTCGGCGAGGCCGCCACCACGATGCAACCGTCGATGATCGTCAAAAAGAACCTGCAGGTGATCGGTTCATTTTCCGGCGACGCACGCAGCTATTCGCTGGCGCTGCAGTTTCTCGAAGCGCATCAGCACGACTTTCCATTTCACCAGATGATCTCGGGCCGCTACAAGCTCGACGATGTGAATCTTGCGCTTACGCGTATGAAGAACTTCGAGGAAATCAAGCCGGTGATCGCAGTGGAATGATGCTTTGACCGAAGCCCTTGCCCGCATCTCGGGCGGCTTCGGTTGTGCAGTAACGCAAATACGAAAACAAGCGGACAAAACCGCACGCAAGCGGCGGGCAAGCAAAAAAGCAGGCAAGCAGGGCCAAAATTCATCGCAGCGCGGACAACATGCCGACACATCGGCAACCTATAAAAGGAGACAACAATGGCTTTCAATCGTCGCAGCTTTCTCGTCGCGGGCGCCGGTTCGGTTGCCGCTGCCGCCGCATCCAGCATGGTGGGCGCGCCCTGGATCAAACGGGCGCAAGCCGCGGAGTTTTCCTATAAGGTCGGCACCGACCTGCCGGCCTCGCATCCGTTGAACGTGCGGATTCAGGAAGCGTCGAATGCGATCCTGAAGGAGACGGACGGCCGCATGGAAATCCGCGTGTTTCCGAACAACCAGCTGGGCGGCGACCCCGACATGTTCGCGCAGCTGCGGGCCGGCGCGCTGGAGTTCTTCACGTTGTCGGGCGCGAATGCATTGTCGTCCCTCGTGCCGAAGGCAGCCATTTCCGGCGTCGGCTTCGCTTTCAAGAACTACGATCAGGTCTTCGGCGCGCTCGACGGCGAGCTCGGCGCGCATCTGCGCGGCCTCATCACGAAGGGTGGGCTGGTGGTGCAGGACAAGGTGTGGGACAACGGCTTCCGGCAGATCACGAGCAGCGGCAAACCGATCAAGTCGCCGGCCGACCTGCAGGGCATGAAGATTCGCGTGCCGCCGGGACGTTTGTGGATCTCGCTGTTCCGTGCACTGTCGGCGGCGCCCACCTCGATCAGCTTCAACGAGGTGTACTCCGCGTTGCAGACCAGGGTGGTCGAAGGCCAGGAGAACGCCCTCGCCGTAGTCGACACCGCCAAACTCTACGAAGTGCAGAAGTACTGCTCGATGACGAGCCACATGTGGGACGGTTTCTGGTTCCTCGGCAATCGCGCCGCGTGGGAGAAGCTGCCTGCGAACGTGCGCGACATCGTGTCGAAGAACCTCAACGCGTCCGCGTTGCAACAGCGTAAGGACGTCGCGCAACTGAACTCGTCGTTGCAGAAAGCGCTCGAGAGCAAGGGCCTCGCCTTCAACCAGCCCGATATGGATTCGTTCCGCGACATGCTGAGAAAGGGTGGTTTCTACGCCGAGCAGAAGCAGTTCTTCGGCGAAGAGGAATGGGCGCTGCTCGAGAAGGTCACCGGGAAGCTGGCATGAGAACGCCGCTCGCACAGACTTTCGCACAGGCCTCGCCCGGCGGCACCGTGCAAAAAAACCGGCCCTCGGTGCCGCATTGGCTGACGCTCGCCGACCGCGTGCTGGGGCTTGTCGTGGCCGTGCCCGCGGCTTTGCTGGTGCTGGCGGAAATCGTGCTGCTGTTCGCCGGGGTGTGTGCGCGCTACGGGTTTCATCGGCCGCTCGTGTGGGGCGATGAACTGGCCAGCATCCTGTTTCTATGGCTCGCAATGACGGGCGCGGCCACCGCGCTGCATCGCGGCGCGCACATGCGGATGACGGCGATCGTCAACCGCTCGGGTGCGAGATGGAGCACCACGTGGGACATCGTCGCGCTGGTCGCCAGCATGATGTTTCTCGGCCTGATCGCGGCGCCCGCCTATTCGTACATCCAGCAGCAATGGATGATCGTCACGCCCGCGCTCGAATTCAACGACGGCTGGCGGGTCGCCGCGATCCTCTACGCCACCGGCTGCATGCTGCTGATGTGCGCCGTCAAGCTGCTGGCGCTCGGCTGGAAGCCGGCCTTATTGGGCGTGGTGGTGTCGGCGCTGGTGGTGGCCGGACTCGACACGGCGGGTCCGCTGCTGCAATCGCTCGGCAATCTCAACCTGCTGATTTTCTTCGTCGGCGTGGTGGGTTTCACCGTGCTGAGCGGCATGCCAATTGCGTTCTCGTTCGGGCTTGCCGTGTTTTCGTATCTATCGCTGAGCACCTCGATGCCGCTCGAGATCGTCGTGAGCCGCATGGATGAGGGCATGTCGCAACTGTTGCTGCTTGCCGTGCCGATGTTCGTGTTCCTCGGCCTTCTGATTGAAATGACCGGCATGGCGCGCGCGATGATCAATTTCCTCGCGTCACTGCTTGGGCACGTGCGCGGCGGTCTGTCGTACGTGCTGGTCGGCGCGATGTACCTGATCTCCGGCATTTCCGGTTCGAAAGCCGCGGACATGGCGGCGGTCGCGCCGATCCTGTTCCCGGAAATGAAGAAGCGCGGCGAACGGCCCGGCGAACTCGTGGCATTGCTGTCGGCGACCGGTGCGCAAACCGAGACCGTGCCGCCGAGCATCGTGCTGATCACGATCGGCTCGGTGACGGGCGTGTCCATTTCCGCGCTCTTCACCGGTGGCCTCCTGCCGGGCTTCGTGCTGGCGCTCGCGCTCTGCTCGCTCGTGTGGTGGCGCTCACGCAAGGTCGCGCCGGCGTCGACGGCTCGCGCATCGTTGCGCGAGATCGGCACGACGCTGCTGGTGGCGATTCCGGCGCTTGCATTGCCGGTGGTGATTCGCTTTGCCGTGGTCGAGGGCGTTGCCACGGCCACCGAAGTGTCGACCGTCGGCATCGTCTATGCCGCGCTCGCGGGTTTGCTGATCTATCGGCGCTTCGACCTCAAACGGATCGCGCCGATGCTGGTGGAAACCGCGGCGCTGTCCGGTGCGATCCTGATCATCATCGGCACGGCCACCGCGATGGCGTGGGCGCTTACGCAGTCGGGCTTCTCGCACAATCTCGCGGCGTTCATGGAGCATTTGCCGGGCGGGGCGGTCGCGTTCATGGCGGTCTCCGTGCTGATGTTCGTGCTGCTCGGCAGCGTGCTCGAAGGGATTCCCGCCATCGTGCTGTTCGGGCCGCTGCTGTTTCCGATTGCGCGCGAAGTCGGCATACATGAAGTGCAGTATGCGATGGTGGTGATTCTGTCGATGGGGCTCGGCCTGTTCTCGCCACCGTTCGGCGTGGGTTACTACGGCGCGTGCGCGGTCAGCAAGATTCATCCGGACGAGGGCATCCGGCCGATCGTCGGCTATATGGTCGCGCTGTTCATCGGTATCGTGGTGGTGGCGGCGGTGCCGTGGATTTCGACGGGTTTCCTCGCGCACGGCTGAACCAGAACGGCTTAGCCGCCGTTCAATCCCGTGCGCGCCACCACGAAGTAGTCCGAGCCGCCCATCTGTCCACCCTTGAGCGCGATCTCGAGATCACGCAGATGCGGCTGGTCGGAAATCACCCGGCACAGCGGCGCGCCCGGTGTCAGACGCGCGGCTATTTCGAGCGCGTCGGGGCCGAGCACCTGCGTGACCTGGCTCGAGGTGTCGCCACCAGAGAGAATCAGGCGACGCAGCGGCACTGCTTTCAAAACCGCCTCCACGATCGCGCCGAGCCGTTGTCCCAGCAGACGGCCGCCCCGATGCTTCGCCTCGTCGCGGCTCAGGCCGCCTTGCATCAACGAATCGATCATCGCGCCGACGCGCGGGTCATGCGGTCCGCGCGCGGTGTGCATCACGACGCTGCGGCCGGCTCGCAGGGCCTCGCTCGCGCGCTCCACGAGGCGTTGCAGCGCGTCCTGCCACTGCATGGTGTCCACTAGCGCGCTTGCGTCGACGGCAAGATCGGTGAAGCCCGCGGCAATCGCCGTGTCGATCTGCGCGGCGCTCAATGGCGACGCGCTGCCCGATACCGCCAGAATCGGCGCGGCGGGCGCGCATACATCGTATGAGCGCGACGACTGCGGCAACTGGCCGGTCTCGGCCCACCACTGCGTCAACGCATACTCGACCCCGGACGAACCCACCGTGAACGTAGCGGGCCCGCGTGCGGAAAGCGTCTGAAGCAGCCGTCCCAGTTCGGTGAGATGCCCGCTATGGGCCGTATCGAACAAGATCGCGGCAGGCTTCGCCGCGAGCGTTGTTTCCAGCGCTCGATCCAGTGCGGGACGGCCGCCCTCGAAGTGAGTCAGATTGACGCCCGCGATGGATAGCGAGGTCTGACGGTTGAGATGGCGGATCAGATCGCCTTCGTCCATGGGCGTGACCGGATGCACGCTCATGATCGGATGCCGGTCGATGCGATACATCTGCCCGTCCGTGCCGGAACGCGCAAACAGGTTGCCGAACAGACAATAGCGTTGCAGCGCGGGCGTGCCGGCAATGACCGGAATCGTCGCGTCGCCGAACGTCGCGCGGGCGATCTCCATCACCCGGCCAATACTGCCGATGCCAGGCGCGCTGTCGAATGTCGAGCACACCTTGTAGTGCACGAGCGGCGCGCCGAGCTCGCGCAGCGCGCGGAACACGGGCGGCAACGCGTCGTCCATCTCCACCGGCGACATCGCGCGACTCGCGCCGGCAATGCCGATGGCGTCGAAACCGCCGAGCGCGTCGAGTTGCGCGCGCGTGGGTGGATTCAGAAACAGCGCGCAGCGCAGGCCAGCGAAAGCGAGGACTTCGAGCGCATCGGTCGAACCGGTGAAATCGTCCCCGTAGAACGCAAGCCGCAACGTTCTCATCCCGTCACCTTGCATGCTCAGATCGCCTTGAAGTGTGAAAGGGCAGCGCGCAAGGCAGGGCGCGTGCGCGCGTAGTCTTCGAGGCTCACGCCTTCAACCGCCGCTTCCCAGCCCTCCCGCATGCTCGCGACGCCTGCCGCGATACCCTGTGGATGCCCGATGATGCCACCGCCCGCGAGATGCATGAGATCGACCGACTTCAGCATCTTGTACAGATCCGGCGCCTGGCCCGCCCATTGTCCGGACGAGAACACCGGCATCAACGGTTGAAGTCCCGCGAACGGGGTGAGGCAGGCGCGCGCCGATTGAATCACCGACTCATCGGGCTCCCAGAATTTGCTGCGAAGCCCGTTGACGTGCACGTGATCGATGCCGGCAAGTCGCCAGAGCTTCTGATAAGCCGTAAACGAGAAGCCGAGTTGCGGGCAACGGGTCAACGCGCCCCAACCGTTGCGGTGTCCGTGGATCGGCAACTGGGCATGCTTGCGCAAATGTTCTAGACCGGCGATACCCACCCAGTTGATGCTCGCCATCACACAGGTGCCACCGGCGGCGAGCACGGCGTCGTGACGGCGCAGCATATCGTCGATGCTGCCGGAGATGTTGATCGCGTACATCGGCATGCGTCCGAGGCGATCCGCATGCCGCTTGAGCACTGGCATCACCGCGGCGAGCCGCGCGTCGAACGAGGCGTAGGTCGGGTCCGCCAGCAATTCGTCGTCCTTGATGAAGTCGATGCCGCTGGCACAGAGGTCGTCGACCATCGCCGCGGTCTGCTCGGGTGTCAGCCCGATACTCGGCTTGACGATGGTGCCGATCAGGGGACGCCCGTGCACGCCGGCCAACTCGCGCGTGCCGGGAATGCCGAAACGTGTCCCCGGGAACTGGCGAGCGTAATCCGCCGGCAGATCGAAATCCAGCAGTCTCAGTCCGGTGACTTCGCCGAGTTCGAACAGATTGCCGGCGATCGTCGCGAGCAAGGTTGGTAAGTTCGCCCCGACGTTGCCGACCGGAAAGGCGATCTCGACTTCACCGCGGTAAAAGACCTTCGCCTGTTCCTTGCGTTCGACGAAAGCGCTCTTAAGCGACGGCTCGAATGCGGGCGGCAGTGACTCCACCTTCAGCACGCGCGCGCGCGAGCGCTGCTTCAACGCTTCGGTTTCGCCGGGCAGCGACAGGAACGTGCCGCTCGACTGCTCGCCCGCGATCACTTCTGCCGTCTTCGCAATCGGCACCGAGCTTTCGACGAAGTACCGCGCGGTGAATTCCGCGCGCGCATCAGGAGTAGGGGATTTGGCTTGGCTCATTGGCTGGCTCATTGTGCGGGAGAACGCGACGAATACCTTCGTGGCATGTCGGAATATAAGATTGACCGGAAAAACCATCAAACGATATGATTTCCAGAGGTGCTGCAAAAAACTCACAATAGCGAGACGACGCCGGAGTGCTTTCCGGCAATAGGAACGACCCGTGCCACGACCATCACTCAACGCACTGCGGGCTTTCGAGGCCACGGCGCGCTTACGCAGTTTCGGCGACGCGGCGGAAGAATTGTCGGTGACTCACGGCGCGATCAGCCGGCATATCCGTTCACTCGAAGACACGCTAGGCGTCTTGCTGCTGTTGCGCAATGCGCATTCCACCGAACCCACACCCGAAGGCGCGCGGCTTGCCGAAGGCCTCTCGCGGGCCTTCAATCTGATCCAGGCGAGTGTCGAGCAGGTGCGGCCCGGACCGCTCACGCTGTCGTGTTCGGCGTCGATCATGATGTACTGGCTGCTGCCGCGGCTCGGGAAATTGCATCGCAAGCATGCGTCTCTTGAAGTGGGCTTCAACACCGGTTCAGGAGAGATCGATTTCACGCGGGAAAACATCAGCGTCGCGATCCGCCTGAATACGATCAAGGCGCCCAAGGACATCGAGCCGAAGCCGCTGATCGACGAATGGATCGGCCCGGTCTGTTCGCCCGAATATCTGCGCGCCACGCTGATCAAAGCGCCGCACGACCTGAACCGCGCGCGCCTTCTCGCCACCAACACGCGGCCCGGCGCGTGGCAGGACTGGTTCGATTCGGCGCAGCTGGGGGAACTGCAGCCTGCCATCATGGAATCGTTCGAACACTTCTATCTGCTGATTCAGGCGGCCAAATGCGGACTCGGCATCGCCAACGTGCCGCGCATGCTGGTGCGTGACGAACTCGACTCGGGCGCGCTCGTCGCCCCGTTCGGCTTCGTGCCGGGTCCGCGCAAGCTCGTGTTGTGGGTCGCGCCGCACCTCGAGGCGCGCCCGCAAACGGCCGCGCTCGTCGACTGGCTCGGCGTGGAACTGCGCGATACGGAAGGTGTGCCGGCCTAAATCGCCGAGCCGCCGTCGGCGTTGTAGACGTGGCCGGTCACGAACGAGGCTTCGTCCGAGGCGAGGAACGCCACTACGGCCGCAATTTCGGCGGGCTGCGCGCCGCGTCCCATTGGCGTAGCCGCATAGATCGTATCG
>NZ_JAXDPY010000319.1:0-4112 GCF_034668105.1 Paraburkholderia sp.
CAAGCCTCGGTTCAATAAAGTAGAGCGGCGATGCGCAGTCCTTTTTCGGCATCCCAACACTCTCGATGATCGTTCGCGAAGTACGCGATTGCATCGGCCTCGATCGGAGCTCCGCGAGATTGGCGAAATGAAAAGCCGTCGCACCGACGGCGGCGACAGCCAGCAGCACCAAGGCACTTTGAACCACACGGTCGGGTGCCGTCACCATCACGCTCCGATCGCGCCATCGAACCCACAGGCGTGTCATACACAGCACCAGAAGGGCGGACGATAACGCCGCAGCAAACACAAGCGCTAGCGTGCCCATATGCACGGGATGGAACACCTGATGGTCGTTCCACTGCATCGATAGCGATGCGATCACGTCAACCACGCACATGATGGTCAAGCACCGCGCCAGTCGAACATCACCGTTTGACTTCAATACCTGATGCTCAGTCTGACCAAGCCAGGCCGAAAGACTCTCCGCGATACGACGCGCACGAGCGTCGTTCTTCGTTTTGAAGATCGTGACCCGAGTGCCGCCGGTTGCACCCAGAGCGATACGCGACTTCTCCCGAAGCGGGCCTTTGCACACAAAGCGCCCACCATTGCTAGCGGGTCCGGCAAGGCACACAGCAGGTTTGACGCTGAAACGCACAAGTCGGTAGCCGCACCGCACCCGTCCCGCACGGTCGATCCGAACCGGTGAGCGCGTGAACCCTTGCGTGAAGAATCGATGCATGATCGCGGCGAAGCTGCAGAACGCTAATGGCAGCCAGCCCCACCAATTGTCGAAGGCTATTTGAAGCCGGAAGGCCGCAAAGAGCGTCAAGGTGAAAAATGCGCTGAGGAAAGTCAGCCAGATGCTGACAGCCAGATGTGCGATCCGGTATCCGCGTGAAAATCGAATCTCGAACGTGTCGTTCGTGGAGACGCAGGTTACCTTGTCGACGGCGAGATACTCGGAGGAAGCGGCCATGAATACGATAGAAGTAACGGAGGGACGGCGATCAATCCTTTCACATCGAAAGAATGGCCGCGAATCTATCGCATCGACCCAAAGTGCGCTATCGGGCAGTTCTGACAGGGTCGTAGGAATTTAAGGAAGTGAATGGCCTCAGCCCGCGCCCTTACGCTCGTTCACAGCATCACACGTCGTAAACGCAAAAACGGCGAAACCTTTGCTTCGCCGTTCCGGAATATCTTAGCTGCGCCTAGCCCTTCAATCCTTAATCCTCAATCCTCTCCAACCCCTCCGCACTCCGATCCGCGACCCCAGCCCACGCCGCCGCCGCCAACCCCAGCTCCGCGACCTCTTCCACCGTCAACGGCTGCAACCGCACACACAGGCTGTCGATCTCATCCCACGCCCCTCGTTCCAACGCCTCAACCACCGTCAGCAGCAACCCCAACACACCCTGCCGATGCAAAATGCCCGCCTGAATCGGCCGCGACAGCGTCAGCACATTCAACGTGCTTTCGAGTGGACCCCCAAACACCGCGTCGACAAACGAAAACACGCCGGTCAGAAACGCCGCATCGACTTCGTCGCGCCCCACCTCGGGCAAACGTTCGATGGCCAGTTCCATGAAGCGCGCCCGGGTCGCCGCGAGTTGCAGCAAGGGATCGTCTTCCAGCGCGACCTTGCGGCCGTCCGCGTAGAGCAGCAGCTGGGTCCAGCGGGCGATCCGATTGGTGCCGGTCGCATTGATCGCTTCGCGCAACGTACTGACCTTGTAGCCGACAGCGAGGCCGCTCGAATTCGCGAGCTTCATCAGGTGCATCACCAGCACGGGATTGAGCTTCAGTTCGGCTTCGAGTTGCGCGACGGTCGGCTCGCCCGCCAGCAGTTGCAGCAGATTCAGCAACGCATGGCGCGGCGCGCTGACACGCCGCGTCATCGACGTCTGCGGACGCGCGAAAAAGTAACCCTGAAAACGATCGAAGCCGAGTTCATGCGCCGTTTCGAAATCGTCCTGGGTTTCGATGCCCAGCGCGACCAACAGCTTGCCCGCGGACTTGAGCACGCTCGTCAGCTTGGGCAACAACGCCCGCGAGGCATGCATGAAATCGATCTTGACGACCTCCGCGTACGGCAGGAGCCTCGCGAACGTCTCGTTGGGCTGCGTCACTTCGTCGAGCGCAAAACGATAGCGGCGCCCGTGCAACTCAACGATCCGCGCGATCAGCGCGTCGTCGACCTCCATCGACGGCGACAGTTCGAGCATGAAACGCTCCGCCGGCAGCCGCAGGATCGAGTCGTCGAACAGCATCTCGGGGCTTACATCGACGTAAGCCGGATGCCCGGTGAGCGCACTGCGTACATTGTTGTGGATCAGGCCACGAACAATGGCGCGCACCAGTAACTGCGCCGGCTCAGGCGCGCGGCCCGGCAACGCGTCGGCATCCGCAGTTGAATCATCGGCATGGGCCGCAGCCGCGCCTGCGCCGGCTTCGCCAGCCGCTGGCAACGCGGGCGCGCGCACTTTGATCTCATAGCCGCACAGCATGCCGTCCCGATTCAGAATCGGCTGACGCGCGAAGCTGGCATTCAATTGTGCATCGGCCGTGGCGTCTGTCTGGCCCGGATTCTCGATTGCGATGGTGGTCATTCCGCTCCCCGCGAAGCGCCGCCCTGGCGCTTCCTGCCATATTTTGATTTTTGCTGCACCAATCGCGCGCATCCAGGCCTCTGGCCCCTCACGCGTGTGGTGCGGCGCGCCTGGCGATTTTAGCGCAGGCCACCGTGCACGGACATGACCACGCCGCAATATCTCGAAATAATTGGCTGCCCGTCTCAATGAAGCCCGGAAAAGAATCGACGATACTCTTGTGCAGTGCAAAAGCGTTCCATCGCCCGCGCTACCCGCCTTTAACCACCAAGGAAAATCATGGACGTCAAAAGCGTGCTGTCAAATGCCTTCGCGATGCCGATCACGAGCCCGGCGTTTCCAATGGGCCCCTATCGCTTCATCGACCGGGAATTCCTGATCATCACCTACCGCACCGATCCGGATAAACTGCGCGCCGTGGTGCCGGAGCCGCTCCGGATCGGGGAACCGCTGGTGCACTACGAATTCATTCGGATGCCCGATTCAACCGGCTTCGGCGACTACACGGAAAGCGGTCAGGTGATCCCGGTGTCGTACAACGGCGTGGCGGGTGGCTATACGCTCGCGATGTATCTGGACGACCATCCGCCGATCGCCGGTGGCCGCGAATTGTGGGGCTTTCCGAAGAAGCTCGCCAGGCCCGTTCTCGAAGTGCACACGGACACGCTCGTCGGCACGCTGGATTACGGCCCGGTGCGCATCGCCACCGGCACGATGGGCTACAAACATCGGCAACTGGATCTCGCCCAGCAACAGAAACGTCTGGAGACGCCGAACTTCCTGCTGAAAGTGATTCCGCACGTGGACGGCACGCCGCGTATTTGCGAACTGGTTCGCTACTACCTGCAGGACATCACCCTTAAAGGAGCATGGACAGGTCCCGCCGCGCTTCAACTAGCACCGCACGCGCTGGCGCCGGTGGCGGAATTGCCTGTGCTCGAGATCGTCGAGGCACGCCATCTGGTTGCCGATCTGACACTCGGGCTCGGTGAGGTGGTATTCGATTATCTGAAATAGCACTTACCACCCGACGCTTTCGGCGCCGCAGCGCGCCGAGCCATTCTGATAAACGGCCGCTTGCGGCCGTTTCTTATTTCCAGATGCCTAGTTAAGAACGAGTGCCAATAATCGAAAAGATTTGATGCTGGTATTGTGAATAATCAAAAGGACAGTGCACGCTAGAATCAATCCATCCCATCCCAGCCCAGGACCCGATCCATTCCCGCATCACAGATACGCCTTCCAACTTAAGGCCATCCTTTCATCATATTTACTTCGTTATACGAATGACATAACAAAGCACAAACCCATTCGAATAACGCCCCACCTTCCCTGCCACCACCAGAGACGACCCTCACCATGAAAATCAACTCCATTCTGCCCAATGCGTTTTCCATGCCGGTGACAAGCCCCGCCTTCCCCATGGGCCCGTACCATTTCGTCGACCGGGAATTCCTGATCGTCACGTATCGCACGGACCCGGCCAAGCTGCGCGCCGTCGTGCCAGAGCCACTCGAG
>NZ_JAXDPY010000320.1:0-10792 GCF_034668105.1 Paraburkholderia sp.
GGATGACGCTGGCAGTGATCGTAGAGGCGCTGGATCCGCGGGAAGCGGTCGAGTTGATATGAGGCCCGCAATGCATTGGCGACTTGCGGCACGATGCAACAGTCGGCGAGCGTGGGTGTGTCGCCGACTGCCCAGCGATCACGATCGGACAGGCACTCTTCCAGAGCGATAAAGCCGGCCGTCAGCCAATGCTCGATCCAAGCGGACTTTTCCGCATCGGCGATTGCGAGCGTGCCTGCCAGATATTTTTGCACCCGCATGTTATTGAGTGGATGCATGTCGCACGCGACCAGCAGTGCGATCTCGAGCACCTGCGTGCGTACTGGCCCATCGCGTGGCACCAGCAGGGGATCGGGCTTTAACTGGTCGAGGTAGTCGATAATCGCGAGCGACTGCGTGATATGCCGGTCGCCATGGCGAAGCGTCGGGACGAGCCGGTTGGGATTCACGGCCCCATACCCGTCCTGATACTGCTCGCCCGCGCGCAGATTCACGCCGATATGTTGCCACTGTAACTGCTTGAGTCCCATCGCGATGCGGACGCGATAGGCGGCCGAGCTGTTGAAGAAGTTGTACAGATCGAAGTCGGGTTGCTGCATGTCAAATCACCCGCACTTCGATGTCCGTCAAGCCGGCAATACCGCCCCGCATCACTTCGTTCCGCTGCACTGGGCCGATGCCTTCTGGCGTGCCGGTAAAGATCAGGTCGCCGGGCTGCAATTCAAAATACGTCGACAGGTTGGCGACGATTTCTGGAACCGACCACACCAGATTCGCGAGATCGCTGCGCTGCCGATCCTGGCCATCGACCTGAAGCCAGATCTCGCCGCTCGAAGGGTGCCCGACCGATGCTGCGGGATGCAGCAGGGAGACCGGCGCGGACTGGTCGAAACTCTTCCCCAGCTCCCACGGACGGCCCTTGTTGCGCGCGTCGATCTGCAGATCGCGGCGCGTCATATCCAGCCCCACCGCGTAACCCCAGATGTGGTCATTTGCGCGCTCGACGGAGATATTGCGTCCCGCCGTGCCGATGGCGACGACTAGTTCGATTTCGAAGTGGTATTCGCTCGTGCACGGCGGATAGGAAAGCTGAGCCGCATGTCCGGCAGCGGCGACAACGATCGAGTCGGCCGGTTTCTGGAAAAAGAATGGCGGTTCGCGATCCGGGTCGAAGCCCATTTCGCGCACATGCGCGGCGTAATTGCGGCCGACGCAATACACGCGCCGGACGGGGAAACGGCTATTGGTGTCGCCGTTATTGCCAGGCGCGACTGCCAGGGAGGGGACGGTAGGGGGCGACAGAACGAAAGTCATCGAGTACTCCTGGGTGAGGTTGGGAATTACGCTTCGAGGCAGCTATCGGCCTTCCAGCCGTACAGCCATTCGAGCGCGTCGTAGAAGCGTTCGGGTGATCGTCCGCGCCATAGGGAGTTGCGTACGAGTCGTTCGACGCCTGAGGCGTGACAGAGCCGGCCAAACTCGCGAGTCGAGAGCACAACGCGCGCAGTGCGTGCAATACGCGCGTTCTCGTAGAGCGCGAATGCCGCAGGCAGATCACCGGCGCGGGCGCGCACGGCGGCGCCGAGCGTCACTGCATCTTCGACAGCCATGCATGCGCCCTGCGCGAGGTATTGCAACAAGGGATGCGCGGCGTCGCCGAGTAAGGTCGCACGACCGTAGGTCCACCGTGCAATCGGCTCGCGGTCCGCGGTGGCCCAGCGCTTCCATGTCGGCGGCAGTTCGAGCAGTTGATGCGGGCGGGCATCGACGTCGCCGAAATACGAGAGCACTTCATCGCGGCTGCCTTCGGTGACGCCCCACGTCTCCTGCTGCCGGCTATGGAACGTCACGACGAGGTTGTACTGTTCTCCGGCACGCACGGGGTAATGCACGACGTGACAGTTCGGACCGACCCACAGTACGGGCGCGTTCCATTGCATGTCACGCGGAAAATCTTTCGCATCGATCACCGCCCGATAGACGACGTGCCCCGACACGCGTGCATCGTCGCCTACCAGTTGCGCGCGGATCGCCGACTTCACGCCGTCGGCGCCGATCAACGCACAGCCGCTGTAGGTGCGGCCGGACTCGTCGATCGCAGTGACGCCGTCGGTGCTTTGCTCCAGACCGACGATGCGTGTCGACGTGACGAATTCGATCAGATCGGTTTCCTTCACGCCTTCCAGAAGGGAGGTGTGAACGTCCGCGCGATGTGTGACCGCGTACGGATTGCCAAAGCGCCGACGAAACGCGTCGCCGAGCGGGATATCGGCGACCGGTCGGCCGTCGACCGCGTCGATCATCATCATGTGATCGGTATAGACCGCATGGCTGCGTGTCTTCTCGCCGATGCCGAGCGCGTCGAATGCGGCGAATGCATTAGGTCCGAACTGGACGCCGGCACCGATTTCAGCGATCGTCGTCGCCTGTTCAAGTACCTTTACATAGTACCCCTCGCGTGCGAGGGCCAACGCCGCTGCCAGTCCGCCGATGCCGCCTCCGACGACAAGGATGGGCGATTTCTGATTAGTGAGTTTCATAACATTCCTTGGTTGTTGCATGACGACCGGCGCGATCGTTCGGCTCCTTGCACGCCGGCTTTACAGTCGGTTTTCAATAACTGTTCGTTTTGAGCCCGCGTCCTGTCCAGGTAAAGGCGCCACGCTACTGGCGGGGCCGGCGCGACATACGCGCAGCGCGACAATCGCGGCCGCGGCACACACGGCGGGCACTGCGCTGTACAGAAAGATTCGATTGACACTGAATCCACCGGCCAGCAATGCGCCGACGATAATCGGACCCGTGACCTGGCCCATACGGCCGAGCGCCATTGCCCAGCCGATGCCCGTGGCGCGCATGCCGCTTGGATAGGTCAGCACAGCCACGCTGAGCAGCCCCGAACTGCCGGCGCCCATGAAGAAGCCGGATAGGGTCGAAAAAACCGCGAGCAAAGCCATTGAGCCCGTTACGTAGCCCAACGGCGACACGCTCAGCGCACCACAGAGGAACAGCAGCGGCAACGCGATAAATGGTCCGAAGCGATCGACCAGTCGTCCGCCTATGCCGGTTCCCGCTACACTGCCAAGATTAACGAGCCCGACAATCAGTGCCGCGTTATGCTCGTCAACGCCTTCGTTGCGTAACAGAGCCGGCATCCAGAGCACGAGGACAATCAGCAGGACGAAACACATGAAGAAACCGGTCCACAGCAACAACGTCGGTGCGATTCGTCCATGCAGGAAAAGATCCCGAAAGGGCAGAGCACCGACGCGTTCTTCGAGATCGACGAAATGAGTGTTCTGGGTGTCATCGCCGGTGATTCGGCGCACGATGGTCTGAACTTTCTGCAGCCCGTGTTCTCGCCGCAGTAGAAAGGGCAGCGACTCCGGCAAAGCGACGGCCACCAGTGCCGCAAACAGCAACGGAGTTGCGCCTCCCACATAAAACAACGTCTGCCAGCCATATGCAGGCACAATATGCGCGCTGGTCAACGCGCCGAGCGCACCGCCGAGCGGAAAGGCCGCATACAGCACACCGGTCAGTACACCGCGCATCCGTCGCGGCGCGTATTCTGACGACAATGCGAGCAGATTCGGAATTGCTCCACCCAAGCCGAGCCCCGCAAAGAAGCGGTACACCAAAAGTCCGTTTAAATGCGTTGCCTGCGGTGTCAACAATGAAAACGCGGAAAAGATGACAATCGACGTGACCAGCATCCAGCGGCGCCCATAGCGATCAGCGAGCGGGCCGAGCAGGAGTGCGCCGACCATCGCGCCAAACAGGCCGGCGGAAAAGACGCGTCCGAACAGCGCGACTGGAATGTCGAGCGAAACCGACATCGCTTTCGCCGCGAAGCCGATTGCCTGGGTGTCGAAACCGTCCATCAGCACGATCAGAAAACATACGACAAAAATCCTGATGCGAAAGGCACCGAGCGGCTTGCGCTCGATAACCGATTCGACTGACGCGGGAGTGGGATTTGAATCTGGGTTCATGTGTCTCCTCGGATGATCCGAAGTTATTTTCGATTGCATTACACGCGCGACGCCAATACGGTATTCGCGACGCGACCGTGGCGTACTGCGGGGTCCTGGTTTAACCTTCGCCAAACCGGACCTGAGTTCTGCGAAGACCGCCGGCGCAGAACTGTGAACAGAGTTTCGCTGCTGGGAAATCATTCAGCAATACAATGGAGCGAATGACGGTCATGAATAAAATGGATAACTTCGATATGAATCTGCTGCGGGTTTTCGACGCAGTGTGGCGGCAAGGCCATCTGGGAAGAGCGGCTGAGGAGCTAGGTCTTAGTCAACCGGCAATGTCGCATTCGTTGAAGCGTCTGCGTGAGCAGCTCGACGACCCGCTGTTTCTGAAGGTGCGGACCGGCATGCAACCGTCGCCGCGTGCAGTGCAGCTCGCCCCGATCGTCCAGTCAGTGCTGTCCAGCGTCCGCGAGAACCTGCTTAGCGCGCCTCAGTTTGACCCCGCACAGGCGAGGCGCACGTTCACGATCGCGATGTCGGACGTCGGAGAAATGGCGTTTCTCCCACGCCTGCTCGCGCGGCTTGCGAAGGATGCACCGCTGATCGACATCAGGACTATCTCCGCGCCCCATCGCGAACTGATGGATTTGCTGGAGCGCGGGCAGGTCGACCTGGTGATTGGATTTTTCCCCGATCTGGGCGGCTCCGATGTCTTTCAACAACGGCTTTTCGTGCACGGATTTGTTTGTCTCGCCCGCAAAGGGCATCCCGTCGTAAAAGGCAAACTGACGCAAAAGCAGTTTCGCGAGGCGTCGCATGTGGTTGTCCAGACCGAAGGACGCAGCCAGGAACTGGTCGAGGAATTTCTGCGCGAAAAAGGTATCAAGCGCCGCGAGTTGCTGCACTCGCCACACTTTTTGAGCGTTCCAATGGTGATCGCGTCCACTGATCTGATCGTCACTGTGCCGGTTCCGGTGGGCGAGGTATTCGCTCGAATTGCGGACGTGCAGGTGCTAGTGCCTCCATATCCGATTCCGACCTTCGATCTGAGACAACACTGGCATCGGTGCCAACACATGGATCCCGGTAACCGTTGGCTGCGCTCGATCGCGGTCGAATTATTCGGCCGGTGATGGGGCATTGAATACTTAAGGACTGCTGCCGGCGATCCGCAGGTTATTCGTTGAAATAATAGGAGTCATTCCCGCTGTCCCCTTGTCGAATGAGTTTGTCTCCGTGACACTGGTTTCACTCTCTCGGGTATGGACGATCGCGTCTGGAGAGAGAAATGGAGATGCCGTCAATGGCGTTTCAGATAAAAATCAGGATGGTGGAGACAGATGAAGAAGATCGGATTCGCAATTGCCAGCGGCATATTCGTGGCCAGCCTTCCCGCGATCGCGTCGGCGCAAAGCAGCGTCACGCTCTACGGAATCATCGACACAGGGATTGAAGTTGTGTCTCACGCAAATGCACAGGGTGACCGGATAGTGCGGCAGCCAGGTATTACCGGCTCGCTGCCTTCGCGTTGGGGTTTGCGCGGGCAGGAAGATCTGGGTAACGGCAATAGTGTGCTGTTCGTGCTGGAGAATGGCTTCAATGTGCGTGGCGGCGATCTGGGCCAAGGCGGACGCCTGTTCGGCCGTCAGGCATGGGTGGGCATCCGTGGGCCATACGGCACGATATCGCTGGGCCGCCAGTACACGATGACGTATTTTGCGTTGCTCGACAGCGACCTGATCGGACCGGCCATCTATGGCATCGGCTCGCTTGATGCGTATCTGCCCAATGCGCGCAGCGATAACAGCATCGCCTACGTGAACCGGTTCGGCGGACTGTCGATTGGCGCTACCTGGTCGTTCGGCCGTGACTCAACAGGCACGGGCAATTCGCCGGGGCAGGGCACATGTGCCGGTTCGGTGCCAGGAGCGTTCACTCAGTGCCGGCAATGGTCGGCGATGGTCAAATACGACGCCGCGCACTTTGGTGCCGCGATTTCGTACGAGGAACAACGTGGCGGTACGGGTGCGGCGGCGAATTTCTTTGACGGCATCGCGCCTGTGCCTTTGACGAGTAGTAATGACAAGGATGCGCGTCTGCTCGTGAATGGCTATCTGAAGATTGCGAACGCGCGAATCGGCGGCGGCTGGTTGAATCGCAAGGTCGAAACGATCGCGGCCATTACACCCAATGTTCATTCCGATCTGTTCTACCTCGGCGCCAGTTATAACGTGCGTCCCGATGTGATTGCCGAAGCCGAGGTGTACCGGATTGTTAATGCGGCGCAGGACGCGCGCGCGACGCTGGGAACATTGCGTGTTACTTACCTGCTTTCGAAAAGGACCGCAGTATACGCGCAGGCTGCGTACCTCGCCAACAGCCGTAACGCTGCGTATTCGGTCAGCTCTGGCGGAGGCGGGACCACGCCGCCGAAAGGCGTAGGGCAGACGGGTGCGATGGTCGGGCTGCGGCAAATGTTCTAGCCGTCGTGCGTGTCGAGGACTTTTCGGGGTCTTGTCGCGCTAAGGCCCTAGGTTGGACTTTGCATTCGATCGCCAGTGACAAACAAGATGCCCAAGACGAAGGATGCGCCGCGCAAGACGCTGCCTGCTGGCATTGCCAAGGTGCGCAAGCGGCTTCATTATCCGCTGGATGTCATCGCTTTGTGCTTGCGCTGGTATGTCGCGTACTCGCTGAGCCTGCGCAACCTCGAAGAAATGATGGCCGAACGGGGCATCGAGGTGGATCATTCGAGCGTGCACCGCTGGGTCATCAAGCTCGTGCCGTTGTTCGAAAAGGCTTTTCGACGGCACAAGCGACCGGTTGGCAAGAGCTGGAGGATGGACGAAACCTACGTCAAGGTCAAAGGCCAATGGAAATTCCTGTACCGCGCCGTCGACAAGTGGGGCAATACGGTTGATTTCCTGTTGCGCGCCCACCGTGACAAGGCCGCTGCGCGCCGCGACTTCGAGAGGGCGATTGACCAGAACGGCGAGCCCGAAACGATTACCGTCGATAAGAGCGGCGCCAATCTGGCCGCGCTCGAAGGGCTCAACGCCGAGCGGTCGACGGTTCTGTGGGCGGCTGGTGGTGAAATTCCACCGGCCGACCCGGCTATATATAAGCAGCCCTACATAGTGGCGACTTGCTCGTCCTGTCGCCTTATCGAGAAACAACCTCGTAGACCACCGTTTCGAAATCGAGATATCCGCCGATGGCGGTCGCGTCGACAAAGGGAAAGACCTGGGTCGCCCAGAAGCCGCCGACCTGCGTCGTGTGGTCGATCCAGAAATAGCAATTGGCCAGCCCCGCCCATGCGAGTGTTCCCGCAGGGCGCCCGGTCGGCGCGGGCTCGTCGTTAAGCATGAAGCTGAGAGCCCAGGATTTTGACATGCCGGGAAAGAATTCAGCGTTGTTGGAAAGCGACGGGATCACGCCGGGCAAGGCTTTGATCTTCTTATCGCCAAGACCGTTCTGCACTGCCATGGCGACGGTTTCCGGCTTCAGCACGCGGCCGTGATCGCCCATCCCGTGATTCAACCACATGCGGATGAACCTGATGTAGTCTTCGACGGTCCCGTAGAGCCCGGAGCCGCCCATATCCACCTCGGGGTTCGCCGTAGGCCCGAAATTCATCAGCGGCTCCAGCGATGCGTCGGCGCCGCGCTGGTGCACACGTGCCAGCCGCTCGCGCATTGATGGCGTGAGAGTAAATGCCGTACTCGTCATACCGAGCGGCGCGAAGATCCGCTCCTGCATCACCTCGCCGAGACGCTTTCCGGCAATCGCCTCGACGACCTGCCCCGCCCAGTCGACCCCACTGCCGTATTCCCAGCGCTCGCCGGGATCGAAGAGGAGCGGCATCATCAGGGACGCCTTCCTGGCCGTGCCCGTTGACGGCAGGCCGAGGCTCTGTCGCAACCGCAGATAGGTCTCGTTGAAAACGTCGTTGGCAAACCCGGCGGTGTGAAGAAGGAGCATGCGGGTTGTGATGTCTCGCTTCGGCGCGCGCAGAACCGGCTTGCCGTCGGCGTCGAATCCCTCGAGCACCTCAAGCTGGCCGAGCTCCGGCACGTAGGCTTTCGCCGGTGCGTCGAGATCGAGCCGGCCCGCCTCCGCGAGCTGAAGCACTGCGGTGGCGGCGATCGCCTTGGTGGCCGAATACATCGCGAAGACCGTGTCGGTCGTCATCGGCACGCCGCTGCCGAGGATCCGCTCTCCAGCCGCACCGGCATACAGCGTGCCGGTGCGGTCAGTCACCATTGCCACCACGCCCGGCAGACGCGGCTCGCCAGCAACGACGCGGGACAGTGCGGCGTCGCAGGCTTGTTTGAGGCTCTCGGTCACTAATGTATCTCCAATTCACACATTGTCGCGGCACTTCAGCCGCTTATTCAAAGGCTTGATGCAGCCGGCGATGACGCCGCCGAGGTTGCACCGGAACGCACGCTGCGCCGAGGTATGCTTCCATGAACGAGGCCATGGCCGGCATCCGTCGGGCTTGCCAGCGCCGAGGCGACGGCGCGGCTTTCGAGAACCTCAAGGCGGAAGAGCGCTGCTTTCAGACGCGCCCGCCGGCGCGGATCACCGCGACTTCTTCATCGTTCAACGGTGGGCCAATGATATCCATCCCAGCCTCGGATGCGACCGTGACGAGCTCAGCCTGATCCGCGAGAGTAAGGTTCCGCTCAACGATGTGCTCGAAGAACGGCTCGAACTCTCCGGGCGTCACGATCACCTGGAACCGGACCCGCTCGTCGCCGTATGAGCGCCAGGCGTGCGGCACGCCCTTGGGCAGCATGACCACATCGCCTGGCCCGGCTGTGCGGCATTCGCGCGGCGTCCACACCGCGATAGTGCCTCGCTCCATCAGGATGATCTCATCGTCCTCACGATGCAGATGGCGCACTGGTCCGAAGCCTGCGGGACATTCATAAACAAGCATCGATAAGCGCCCATCGGTCTGGGCGCCGCGGAGGCGCACGCGTGCGTGCTCGCCCCACGAAGTGGTGGCGAAACCGGAGACAGTGGGCGAGTCGACGAGAAGTGGAGCGAAATCCGAGAACTCATTCATGGGAATTGACATCCGAGAAGAAGGAAGTGGAAATATTCAGTGAGGAGACGTGCCCGATCAGCGAGGAGCAAAAACCCTCATCACGGACGATGACACGATCGGGAAAGGCCCATGCAATGGCCGTCGTAGGGCGCTCGGCAGACTTCAATATTCCTCTCCATGCTAATTCGATTTTCGTCGAGTATTCGGTGCGCGAATATGTGGCCGGCAACTTCGGTCTAAGGACGTTGCAGACGGCTCATTTATTCGCTACGTGCAATTTTATGCGCTAGTCGAAATATACAGACGGCTCTTAGCCGCGCCAATTAGTATTTCCCCTGGCGCATAGTTTTTCGTCTGGCGAAACAATCGCCGGCGTCAGGTGTGGACAGTCACCGGGAGCTTAAAGAGCGGTTGGACGGCTTTTTTGTAGGTGCCGACCAAAGCCAGGCCCATACCTGGCTCGTGTACCAATGCCCGAATCGAGGATCTGCGCAACGCCGCGCGCGGGCTGCGCGGTCGCAAGGTCGCCCGGCGCATCCTCCAGGCGCTGGTCGTGCCCGGCTCCGGCTGCTCTTCGAGCGCGGTGTGACCCTCAGTACGAGACGATCCGATGCAGGTGCGCCAAGTTTGGTGAAGGCTTTGCTCAACGGGTAAAAGCGGCGCGACGCAAGTCGGGTGGCACGTGGCATCTTGACGAGATGTTCGTCACGCTGCGTGGCGAACCGTACTTGCTGTGGCGTGCGGTCGACGAGCATGGCGCCGAACTCGACGTCCTGCTACAAAAGCGGCGCGACAAAGCCACGGCCAGACGCTTCTTCAAGCGTGTGATGCGTTCATGCCCGACGCTTCGCACGATCGTCATCGATCAGCTGCGCAGCTATTCAGCGGCAAAGGCGGAAATTCCGGAACTTGTCAGCGTGAAGCATGTGTTCGTCAAGGCGGCACCCCGGGTGAACAACCGGGCTGAGAACAGCCACCAACCAAGGCGTGAACGTGAGCGTCGCATGCGTGGTTTTCGAGACCCAAAACGTACGCAGGAATTCCTTTCGTGCTTCGGGCCGATCCGGCAACATTTCGCGCTCAAGCGGCATCTGCTGCGCGCTTCACTGTATCGCAAACAGCTTGCAGCAGGTTCGCTGACTGGCGCGAATTCACTCAACTCGCCCAAAATCCGTCGACTGGATTCTAAATGATCACCACACCTGCCGCCTTTCCGTCTCATGCTCGGCAAGTTGACAAGAGCCGACAGACTGTTCAGCGAACACGCACCGATCCGCGCCAGCTGAGCTGACTAGCTTAACGTCCTGGTTGGCAACGGCTACGTCGCGCGCCAGGATGAGCGGATCGAATGGACAAGAGCAGGCGCCCTGCGAAGCGCCCATTCGATATGGGCCCGCGCCTCCCTCAAGGCCGGCGGGCGCGTGGCAATCAAATCCTCGATCGTGGTGCGGTCTGTCTCGGAGGAGCAGTTGATCGCAGCGATCACGTTTCCTTGGGGATCGCAAACCGGCAACGCGATCGATACGACACCCAGTTCGATCTCGTCCTGCTGGGTGGCGAAGCCGTCGGTCAGGGCCTTTGCGAATTCCCGAGCGAGGTCGTCACGCTGGACCACGGTTTTAGCCGTATATTGCGGAAAAGGCGCGCGCGCCAGGAGACGCTGCTGTTCTTCGATCGACTGGTTGGCCAGCAAGATCCTCCCGAGCGACGTGCAGAAGGCAGGCAGCCGATATCCCACGGACGCCCGTCGCGT
>NZ_JAXDPY010000321.1:0-3568 GCF_034668105.1 Paraburkholderia sp.
GCACGGAAGTGCGGCCGCGCTCGTTGATGTAGGAGAACGGGATCTCCTGCTTGCCCGAACCGAACAGCAGAATCTTGCGGACTTTCTCCGGCAGGTCTTCGACGGCCGTGTCGATGTCGAACTCGTAGAACGCCGCGAGACTTTGCAGCATCTGGAAGTAGAACTGGTTGCGCCGGTCCCAGCCCTTCACCGCCCCTGCCGCGAGCGACAGCGACGGATGCGCGACCACCCGCTTCGGATCGAAGAAGGTGATCTGCCCCAGGCCGTCGCATTCCGGGCACGCGCCCATCGGGTTGTTGAACGAGAAGAGGCGCGGCTCCAGCTCCTGCAGCGAATACGAGCAGATCGGGCAGGCGAACCTGGAGCTGAACAGATGCTCCTTGTCCGTATCCATTTCCAGCGCGATGGCGCGACCGTCGGCGAGACGCAGTGCCGTTTCGAACGATTCGGCCAGACGCTGCTTCATATCGCCGCGGACCTTCAGACGATCGACGACGACGTCGATCGTGTGCTTGTCGTTTTTCTTGAGCTTCGGCAGTGAATCGACTTCATAGATCTTCGCGACGCCTTCGTTCGCGGTGCCGCCGCCCGAGCGCACCCGGAAGCGGATGAAACCCTGCGCCTGCATCTCTTCGAACAGCTCGACGTGCTCGCCCTTGCGGTTCGCCACCACCGGCGCGAGGATCATCAGCTTCGTCTCTTCCGGCAGGGCGAGCGCCGCGTCGACCATCTGCGAGACGCTTTGGGCTTCCAGCGCAATTTCATGGTCCGGACAATACGGCGTGCCGACGCGCGCGAACAGCAGCCGCAGATAGTCGTGAATTTCGGTGACGGTGCCGACCGTGGAGCGCGGATTGTGCGAAGTCGCTTTCTGTTCGATCGAGATCGCCGGCGATAGGCCTTCGATCAGATCGACGTCCGGCTTTTCCATCAATTGCAGGAATTGGCGGGCATAAGCGGAAAGACTTTCGACGTAGCGACGCTGTCCTTCCGCGTAGAGCGTATCGAACGCCAGCGACGATTTGCCCGAGCCGGACAGGCCCGTAATCACGACGAGCTTGTGACGTGGGAGGTCGAGATTGACGTTCTTCAGGTTGTGGGTGCGAGCCCCACGAATACGGATTTGTTCCACGCGTTATTCCAAGACTTGGCCCGTGACCTGGCGGAAAGAGGAAGAGGCTAAACCTGCTACTATAACGACTTTTCAAGACCGCCGTTACGGCTTCCTGACAGCCTGAAAAAGGCGCCAGGCAAGCTGTAAGGCAGCGGTCCAGCGCCGTGGGGAAGAGGTCTAACTGGGGCCGTTTTCCGCGAGTACAAGGCGCCGCGGATTCCTGGCGAGTGTGCAGCAAGACCGCCAGGCCGAATGCCGCGTCATGTGTTTCACGCTATCCAGCCGTCCCGTGGCAAGCCGCCTGGTTTTTGGCCGTCCTGCCGGGAAGGCCCGCCCGTGGTGTGCCGTCCAGCGATAGGCCGCCCAGCTCATTCAACCAACGTTTCCGATGTCCAATCCGTCCGCTACATCCTCACGCATGAGCGCGCCTGAAATGCGCGCGACCGTGTCGCTTGCCGCCATTTTCGCGCTGCGCATGCTCGGTCTGTTCATGATCATGCCGGTGTTCTCGATCTACGCGAAGACCATCCCCGGCGGCGACAACGTGCTGCTGGTGGGGATCGCGCTCGGCGCGTACGGCGTGACGCAGTCGATGCTGTACATCTTTTACGGCTGGGTCTCCGACAAAATTGGCCGCAAGCCGGTCATTGCGACTGGCCTTCTGATCTTCGCGCTCGGCAGCTTCGTCGCGGCAGGCGCGCACGACATGACGTGGATCATCGTCGGCCGGGTGATTCAGGGCATGGGCGCGGTGTCGTCCGCGGTGATCGCGTTTATCGCCGACCTCACCTCCGAAGAGCATCGCACCAAGGCGATGGCGATGGTTGGCGGCAGCATCGGCATTTCGTTCGCGGTGGCGATCGTCGGCGCGCCGATCGTGTTCCAGTGGGTCGGCATGAGCGGCTTGTTCACGCTGGTCGGCATCTTCTCGATTCTGGCGGTCGGCCTCGTGCTGTGGGTCGTGCCTGATGCGCCCAAACCGGTGCACGTGCGCGCGCCATTCGCCGAGGTGCTGCATAACGTCGAACTGCTGCGTCTGAACTTCGGCGTGCTGGTGCTGCATGCCACGCAAACGGCGTTGTTCCTCGTCGTGCCGCGCATTCTCGAAGCCGGCGGCCTGCCGGTCGCGTCGCACTGGAAGGTGTATTTGCCGGTGATGGGACTTTCGTTCGTGATGATGGTCCCGGCGATCATTGCCGCCGAAAAGCGCGGGAAAATGAAAATCGTGCTGCTGTCCGCGATCGGTCTTATCCTGATCGGACAGTTGTTGTTGGGCGTCGCACCGCATACGATTCTGAGTGTGGCGGCGATCCTCTTTGTCTACTTTCTCGGCTTCAATATTCTCGAGGCGTCGCAGCCTTCGCTGGTGTCGAAACTGGCGCCGGGCACCCGCAAGGGCGCGGCGGCCGGCGTGTACAACACCACGCAGTCCATCGGTCTTGCGCTGGGCGGCGTGGTCGGCGGCTGGCTGTTGAAAGTGGATGGACAGAGCGCCGTGTTCTTTACGTGTTCTGGCCTGGTCTTTTGCTGGCTTATAATCGCCGCACAGATGAAACAGCCGCCGCGCAAAGCGTAAAAAGGCTCACTCAGAACTCACCAGGCGGCGGGCTGAGGCGCAGTTCCGGTCTCCGGCCCGCTGGCTTGAGACGTGAATCGTGCATCGCCGTGCCGCCCGCAACGGAATCAACAGGAGAAACTCATGGCATCCGTGAACAAGGTCATTCTCGTCGGCAATCTCGGAGCCGATCCGGAAGTCCGTTATCTTCCGAGCGGCGACGCAGTGGCGAACATCCGCCTTGCGACGACGGATCGGTACAAGGACAAGGCATCCGGCGAAATGAAGGAAGCCACCGAATGGCACCGCGTGTCGTTCTTCGGCCGGCTTGCTGAAATCGTGTCGGAATATCTGAAGAAAGGCTCGTCGGTGTACCTGGAAGGGCGCATCCGCACCCGCAAGTGGCAGGCTCAGGACGGCACCGACCGTTATTCGACCGAAATCGTCGCCGAGCAGATGCAAATGCTGGGTGGCCGTGGCGGCGCAATGGGCGGCGGTGGCGATGAAGGCGGTTACAGCCGCGGTGAGCCGTCGGAGCGTAGCGGTGGCGGCGGCGGCCGTGCGGTCTCGGGCGGTGGTGCTTCGCGTGGCGGTAGCGGCGGCGGCGGTGGTTCGAGCCGTCCGAGCGCGCCGGCCGGCGGCGGCTTTGATGAGATGGATGACGATATTCCGTTCTAACGCCTGGCGTTAAATCTGTGAGTGCGAAAACCCCGCTTTTGAGCGGGGTTTTTTATGGGCCACGAGCAAGTCGGCCGCCTAGGTTGACGGCGCCAGGCGGTGCCGTTTACACAGAGTTTCCTTCGATATTCAGCCTATCGGTACGCTACCGGACAGCGTTTTTCTGCCACCGAGGGTAAACCTTCCAGCATGGTCCAGCGTGCCTCAGCGGCATGTTTGCG
>NZ_JAXDPY010000322.1:0-4656 GCF_034668105.1 Paraburkholderia sp.
CTTCCACTCCGCCCACTGGGCAGATCTTGATGACATGGCAGGGCCGGTTCATCGCACATCTGGCCCGTTACCAGCGGTTTCCTGCGCAAGCGCAGCGTCGCGGCGAGCAGGGCGTCGTGATGATGAATGTCACGCTAAGCCGCACCGGCCAGGTGCTGTCGATGGCAATCGCAACCACCTCCGGTCACGCAGACCTGGATGGGCAAGCGCAGGCGCGGATCACGCGGGCGGAACCACTGCCGGCTTTTCCTCCTGAGATCACTGTTCAGCAGATGGAGTTGCTGATCCCGCTGCGCTTCACCTTGCAGTAGTGCCGGCTAGTGGGTCTTGCCGTCGCTCGCATCCTGGTGCGAAGCAGATCTGGAGCATTACGAGGCGAGGGCATTCCCAGTGCAGGCGACCGGATCTCACGCCGCGATCGGTGACGTAATTACCCAAAGACGAGTGATACGGGTTTACCCGCAACAAGCTTGGCTTGTCCTGGCCGAATTCTTTTCTTGTTTGTCTTCCGATCCCGGGACAGCGAAGATCAATCGAACCAGTGACAGGCCGCGCCGCGTTTCCTGTCGCATCACCGCGTATTCACAGCGAGCGAGCCGCGCATGCATAACGGAAAACAGACGATTCGGGCGGGTGTCGACATTGGAGGCACGTTTACGACGTCGCACTGGAGTACGGCGACCGACTTTACTCGGCCAAGGTTCTGACCGATTACGAAAAGCCTGAACGCGCGATTGTCGAAGGTCTGCGGCGTGCGGCGGCCCAGGCGTCGATCGAACCCGCGCAGATCGGCGCGATCGTTCACGGCACCACGCTTGCCACCAATGCGCTGATCGAACGGCGCGGCGCGCGCACCGCCTTCATTACGAGCGAAGGCTTTCGCGACGTCATCGAGATGCGTACCGCAAGCTTTGAGCAATACGACCTCGGCATCGCACTGCCCAAGCCGCTCGTGCCGCGCTGTGACCGCTTCGCTGTGGGCGGTCGCATGGACGCGCAAGGCAACGAACTCGTGCCGCTCGACCTCGATGGCCTCAAGCAGATCATTGCGGCGATTCGCGCCGCTGAATTCCCGAGTGTCGCAGTGGGCCTGTTGCACAGTTATCGCAATCCGACCCACGAACGCGCGGTGCGCGAGTGTCTACGGCAGCACTTGCCTGGCGTCGCCATCTCGCTGTCGAGCGAGGTCTCGCCGCAGATTCGCGAGTACGAGCGTTTCAACACCGTCTGCGCGAACGCGTATGTCAAGCCGCTGATGTCGTCTTATCTCAACCGGCTGGCCACGGCGCTCGAAAGCGAGGGCATGCACTGTCCGCTATACATGATTCACTCGGGCGGCGGCCTGATGTCGCTGAAAAGCGCCGCTGAGTTTCCGGTGCGCCTGCTCGAATCCGGCCCCGCCGGTGGTGCGATTTACGCGAGCCACGTTGCGGCCCGCTTCGGCCTCGACAAGGTGCTTTCCTTCGACATGGGCGGCACGACCGCGAAAATCTGTTTGATCGAGGCGCTTCCGCTTAATCGATCACTGATGTTTTGCGACCAGGTCTGCTTCGCCCCTATCTGGATGACCTATGCTTATTGCACAGGTCGGTTGTGTCGAGAGGGAGGGCGAAATGGAACGGTGCCTTGCTTGCGAGACGTTGATCGGAAGAGCTTCAACAGTCCCCCCGCACGAAAAACTCCAGTGCTCCGGAGCGGGTGTTTTTGGTACGCCAAAATCGCCGATAACACGCTACGTCCTTTACCGATGCACCTCTTGCGGTTGCTGGATGAAGCAGAACACGTCCGATGGATTACCGGCCGGCCTTTGGTGGGAATGCGAGTCGAGCGCTCCTGTCCCGCCAGTTCCTGAGCGCAAGCCTCCTGACCATGACTGGACGAAGGCGGTACTTGCCTCAGTGCTGGGGCGACCCCGATAGCCCCACAGAGCGAGCGGTTGTTGCCCGTGGCCGTTCATGGCGCACCGAACCGGCGGGTCTGGATGCTGCTGAACCCCGGCCAACACTAAGTTTCAGGGCTGTCAGATGGACAAAAGCTCGGCGTACAGAGAGATCGAAGAGAATGGTGGCGAGCCATACGCACTGCATTTCGCCGAAGAAAACCCTAACCATCCGCTCACCCCGTTTTGTCGGCGATACCTGTTCGAGAAAGATCGCGAGGCGCGCGCGGCAAAGGATGAGTCAGATCGGGCTTTCGCGCTGAAATCGTTGGCCGAAATGCAGTCTTCGTCGAACATTGCACGAGTGGCCGCTGCGTCATCAAAGCAGGCGGCTGATGCATCGAACGAATCTGCAGCCGCCGCTCGCAATTCGGCCTTCTGGACAATGATTGCAGCAATCGCCAGCGCTGTCGGAATTTTGGTCAATGCAGCCATCAACCTCGGCTGGCTCGATTGGGCAAAGCACGTCATCAAATGACTCTCCTAAACTCGACAACCAATACCGAAGGGTTCGCGCCCCAGCCATAGCCGCGCTCGGCGTTCAGGCTGTCCTAAAGGCGATGGTACGATTCGCGTGCGGTCTCGTGCCTTCACCGTTGTCGTATTCCCATGAACCGGCGTGAACACCCTCAGCGGTTGCATCCGCCTCGCGGATGTCCTGCAGCCGCTCAACGTGCACGCGAGTCACCTCGAGCGTGATGCGCGACGCGGAGCGTGGCATAAAGATCGATGGTCGTGTGTGCCAGGTCGGCAACGCTCCGGCGAGCCGTCGGGCATTAGGATCGGCGCCTTCGAACCGATAGAAAAATCCGGACTCGATGGTCATGTCGACGAAGTGCCATTCGTCGCGCGCTTTCATTGCATTGAAACCTGTCTTCCAGTGACCGAAGGCGACGAACGTTTCCTTCACACAAAGCTGATCGCCAGCAAACCCATACGGGCTAAGATCGTTCTCGGGCAGAGCCACATATTCCGGCGTGAAGTTGTCCGGCGGTAGCAGCTCCAGCGCGAAACCTTTCACGACGCGGCGCGTCCGCGTCTTGCTGCAATCGAGCAGCGCACCTACCCGCCAGCCACACGCGACGGGAGAGTCTTACTTCAAATGTACGGAGCGCATTTAGAACGCTACGGCGATCGGAACGTCGATGACGGTTATTTCGCCCTTCCATACAAGGGCACTCCCTGCTCTGAGCCCCTTTAGCTTTCAGAATTCACTGATGAGCCTATAATTTTGCTTGCTGAGCGAGCGTCGCGAAAGCCGAATGTACTAATCCATTCCCGTCCTTCGCACCGGCTGGCCCAATCCGTCAACTGAACAGGAGACAGGTCATGCAATTCGACGAGCAGAAGGTGCAGGATTTCATGGGACGAATGGTTGGCGAATTCGGCGCGGTTGCCTCAGCGCCCCTCATTGCATTGGGTGATCGTCTGGGTCTTTACAAGGCAATGTCCGAACAGGGGTGGATGACATCGACCGAAGTTGCGGAACGCACCGAACTCGCGGAACGTTACGTCCGCGAATGGCTGGCGGCGCAGGCGGCATCAGGCTTTATTCGCTACGATGCGGCCACCGGCAAATATCAGCTTGAAAACGAAATGGCGATGTGTTTTGCCGTAGAAACGAGTCCTGCGTTCATCCCGGGTTTCTGCGATTGCGCTGAAGCCATGTTCCGGGATCTACCCAAACTTGAAGCAGCATTCCGTACGGGACTCGGCGTGGGCTGGCACCAGCACTATCCCTCACTGTTCAAGGGCACAGAACGGTTCTTCAGGCCCGGCTACATCGCGCATCTCATTAGCGAATGGCTTCCCGCCCTTGATGGCGTAGAAGCCAAACTAAACGCGGGCGGCGCTCGGGTGGCTGACGTGGGGTGTGGCCACGGCGCCTCCACGATATTAATGGCGCAGGCTTACCCAAACGCTACGTTCGTGGGCTTTGACTACCACGAACCGTCTATCCAGCGAGCACGCGAAGCGGCAGATGTGGCGGGCGTTTCGGATCGCGTGAGGTTCGAAGTCGCTGCCGCGAAGAGTTTTCCCGGCACTGACTATGACTTCGTCGCGTTCTTCGACTGCCTGCACGATATGGGCGACCCGATTGGGGCGGCGGCCCATGTGGTTGGATCGTTGAAACCGGATGGTACCTGGATGATCGTTGAGCCATTCGCGAACGACAGACTCGAAGACAACCTTAACCCTGTAGGACGAATCTTTTACTCGGCGTCGACAATGATCTGCACAGGCGCTTCCCTTGCTCAGGAAGGAAAGATGGGACTTGGCGCCCAGGCAGGTGAAGCCCGGCTGAGAGAGGTGGTGACGACGGGTGGTTTTACACGTTTTCGTCGAGTACATGAGACGCCCTTCAATATCGTGCTTGAAGCGCGCCCGTGATGTCAGGTCAAGCTTTCTGGTTTTGCGCGGTCACAGAGCTAAAGACCGGCTATAGCGACGTTGAACCAACTAGCATGTTTGGTCCCTGGTTGGTGTGTCGATCACCGGCGTGATAGCGGCTTCTTTGTATCTGCTTTCCGGTGGCTGCGCAACGGGCAGGCCTTCTTACCCCGGTTGGCGCTGATGACCGGCGGTCTCCAGTAGGCTGCCGTTGATGTTCGAGGTTCAACGGCAGCGACTTCGACCGATTGCTGCCGAACGAGAACTGATCGACAGCGTACTTCCTCGTTGACTCGCCGTTCACCCGTGTGCGAGACCATTGCGTT
>NZ_JAXDPY010000323.1:0-3482 GCF_034668105.1 Paraburkholderia sp.
CGATGATGCCGGCGGCGAACACAAAGAACGTGAATGGACCTGCTATGCCACGCAGCGCCTCAGCCGCCTGCGCCGAAGTCTGAATCGAAGAGTCCGTGCGCGTGCAAGGTCGTCGCCGTCGTCACGACGATGAAGAACGCGATCACATTCGAAAGCGCCATGCCGAGGTACGTGTCGACGCGGATCCGCGCGAACTCGGCAGGCGCTTCCAACGGTGCGTGGGTCAACGGATGCGCGCCGGGTCGCTCCTTTTCGTCTTCGACTTCCTGCTCTGCCTGCCAGAAAAACAGATAGGGGCTGATCGTCGTACCCATGACAGCGACGATGGCGACGAGATAACCCGGTTTGATGGATAGCGACGGCAATAGTACGGCCCAGCCGACCTGATCCCACGGCACTTTAACGACAAAGGCGCAGATCACGTAGCTGAACAACGACAGGCACAGCCATTTCAGGACCGACACATAGCGTGCATAGCGCGTGAATACTTCCAGCACGACCGACAGCAGCCCGAAACCGCAAACGTAGAGCAGGACGGGACCGGAGATCAGCAGCTTGAGTGCAGCGCCCATCGCGCCCAGGTCCGCACCCAGGTTGATGGTGTTCGCGACGAGCAGCAATCCGACCAGGCTGGTCGACAACCAGCGCGGATAGTGCTCGCGCAGATTGCCGGCGATGCCGCTTCCGGTGAGGCACCCGATGCGCGCGCTGATCTCCTGGATCGCGGCCATCAACGGATAGCTGAACAGAAGTGTCCAGGCGAGGCCATAGCCGAATTGCGCACCGACCTGGGAATACGTTGCGATACCGCTCGGATCGTCGTCCGATGCGCCGGTGATGAGGCCGGGGCCCATCACCTGTAGCAGCTTTGGACGAGTCGGCTGTTTGACCGGATCGTGGGTGAGCGTGTCCATGAGCGGGGCGCTCCTCGTGGCGGGCGAGTCGGTATGAGACTCTCAGGCAGTATCGGGTGCGGTGGACCCGGCGTTACGGTGGTCGTCGAAGACCGCGATTCCGACGTCATAGGGAGCCATGCGAGTGGTCCTTGAAAAGGTGAGAGGTATGCAGGCTGCTGCGCCGTGCACAACGAGCTTTGGAAGTGCGACCCTGTGCTATTTCAGATTGTTGAGTTCGGCACGCGCGAGCGTCTCGACCGATTCCCATGCGACATCCTCACGTTCGAAGAAAGTGTCGAGTTTGATGAGTTCCTTGCCCTTTGCCGCGCCTTTCCGAACGATACACACGCTCGCCACCCAGCCATCGGCGACATGATCCTTGACCGTCATGTAGGCGTCGTGTGTCCTGCTTGAAATGATTCTGTCTGCCATGGTGCCGCCTGTCTGATTGAACGACAGCCACGCTGGTCGCCGTCGCTGCCGGGTTAAGCTTGAGGTTCGTCGATAACTGTCGGCGCTGCTACATCCCGAACTTGTGTTCCGCAATGTATCTGTCGCCATATGCGAGTGCAGCCGCAAAGCCTTCCTCGCTCGTTCTAAAAAAGCCGACGTCATAGTGCTGTCGGCCGAAGGAAGG
This sequence comes from Paraburkholderia sp., assembly GCF_034668105.1. Taxonomy (GTDB): domain Bacteria; phylum Pseudomonadota; class Gammaproteobacteria; order Burkholderiales; family Burkholderiaceae; genus Paraburkholderia. The sequence continues at coordinate 1,534 of NZ_JAXDPY010000323.1, forward strand.
CAACCTTCCACAGCATGCCGAAGATGAAAATTGAAGGTGCCGTCCTGCAGTTCCATGCATTCGGGGGTGAATGTATGAATACGGGCTTGATACAACTTTTGGATGTTCTCCCTCATGACCTGCTCCTGCCTTTTATGCCTTTGAAAACTCCCGTTGTCGATCGGTCCAGGACCGCCTGACCAGGCGAGAACGGTGGTCTGCGCGGCGCCTCAGTCCGATGCAACCCGCTCGTCGGCGCCGGCATCCAGCCAATATCCGTGTTTGTCGTAAAACTGGTGCAGCTCAGCTTCGTAGTGCCGGTCGATCGGCATGGAGTCGTCGTAAGCGGGGCTATTCTTGATGACGTCGGGCGTCAATGCCGTGGATACGGTCGACTCGGACCAGTCGACCTCGTCTATCCAGTGAATCGCGATGAGCACGGCCTTGCCGCCGGGCCACCAGTCGTGTGTCTCCACGACCAGGTAACGAATCGCCCAGTCGGTATCGTCGTAAATGAAGTCCGACACGTGACCGATACTGCCGTCGGCTGTTTTGAGGTGATAGCCCTTGACCTCGTCGGTGCTGCGCAGATGAACGTCAGGTGGCGGGTTGCTCGTGTGCAGGGTTGGACGTGACGGCTTATCGAGCAGGGCGTCCGGGGCCACGCGTGTCGGGTCATACGCGGGATAGGCACCCATGCCCCACAAGTTGGGGCCGCCCCAATACGTCGGATAGCTGTAGTAGCGCAGATACTCGATCTAGTGCTGCCGCGATACCGGCTTGTGCGTGTCCAGCATTGGGCTGTCCCTCACTTGCTGGCGGGAAACGCCGACATGCACGATTTCCGATCCGGGGTCGGCGTGTTTCACGGAATACGGCGAAACCAGCACTTGCCGTTCATTGAGCCAATTGCCTGTTTCGACCACCAGATTACGCACACCCCATGACTCGTCGTCGAAATAGGCCTGACTGACCGAGCCGATGTCGCCGTCCACTGCGCTGACGGTGCTTCCGCGCAAGTTCTTTATGCTTCGCAACGTGGTTTCCCCACACTGTGTGTCGGCGAGGGCTGGCATTGCGCCGCGTTCCTCGGTCTGAATGTCAGTCTGAATGTCAAAGCGACGCGAGCCGGGTGACTTTGGTGCCTTGCAGCGACGCACCCGCCATCAGGCCAGTATTGGTCAGCACGAAAGCTTCGACCTGTCCGGTGGCGGTGCTGGTGTCGAGATTGCCGTTTGCGCCGACCTTCAGCACGGCCACGGAGGCATCGCCGCCAGCCGACCATCCGTCGCTGCCACGGAAGCGGGCCAGCGACTCCTCGGTCATGAACAGGAACACGATTGCGCGCGACTGCGCGCCGATCTGCCAGCCGATCGAACCGGTCGCCGTGCTGTAGTAGCCGGTGGTGTGTCCGCCGACGCGCAACGAACCTTCGCCATACTGGCCGCCGACCACGAAGCCGGCGTCGATTACCGATGGAAACGTCAGTACCCCGCGTGCCTTGCCAACCAGTTCACGCGAGCCGTTTGCCATGCGGTAGAGGCGCGCCAGCGTCGAGTCGACGCCTGCATCGATAGCGCGGCGCTTGTCCATTTGCTCACTGCGGCTCGCCTCGGAAGAAGAGGTGGTGGTGCAACCTGAGAGCGCCGCGCCGAGTGCCAGAAGCGATCCGGGCGTACTCCAGATGAAGGTTCGCCTAAGCATGATTTTCTCCCCGCAGGTCGACGATAGAAGACACGTTACGCGCACGCGCGGGAGAAAGCGGTACGACAACGTACAGACGCCTGTCTATGTTCAAACGCAGCATCCGCGCCGATCTCGCGAGATTCTTCTGATTTCGGCGGGCAGGGCTAAACCTTTATCGAGGTTTCGCGCAACCCGGTCGTTTTTTCGGTCCGAACGCCACCGTGCCGACTTACCGGACTGCATCGGCGAATCTGTCGTTTCAACCTGTTTTCGTTCTGCGATTT
>NZ_JAXDPY010000324.1:0-17782 GCF_034668105.1 Paraburkholderia sp.
CGCAGTGAATGGGTCGAACCGCTGGTCGATCTGAAGCTGGCCACTTCGTTCGGCAACGGGCAACTGGCGGCGAGCGTCGTGCATCGTTTGCTGGTGGACGGCACCTATCGGCGCCATCTGGAGTCGATGCGCGCGAAGCTGGCGGACGCCATGGGCGAGACGATCAGGCGGTTGGGCTATGCGGGTCTTGAAGTGTGGACGCGGCCACGCGCCGGCATTTTCGTGTGGGCGCGCCTGCCGGATGCGCTCGACGCGGCCGATATCGCGCGTCACGCGTTAGCCGAAAGCGTGGTATTCGCGCCGGGCAATGTGTTCAGCGCGTCGCGATCGGCGGCCGGCTTCCTGCGCTTTAACGTGTCGCAGTGCAACCGCCCGAAGGTGTACGAGGCCTTGCAACGGGCGATGGACGTATCGGCCGCAGCGAGAGCGCACGCTTGAGCGTATTGGAGCACGCGCTCGTGTCAGGCGCCATTACCTGATCACTTGCATAGCAACAGCAAGCGCTCCTGATCCGTACAGGAGGAACGCGGTTTCTGCACCGCTTGCGCCGCCGTCGCGTTGAGCGCCGCACTCTTGTTCGCCAGACACGCGCGCAGATGTTTCTCGACCGGGCCGTAGTACTTCCACCCGCGTACGAGCGTAGGCAATTCCAGTTTCACCTGCTTCCATTTCGGATGCCCGTGCTCCTGCAGATTGTCGAAGTTGGCGCACAGCGAGTCGGCAAAATGATTCAGATTGCCGACGGTATCGCGCAGACCGTAATCGTAGGTGACGAGAAAGGCCTTCACGGTTAGCGTGGGGACGTCTTCCTTGAGCCAGTTCGGATAGCTGGTCGTGCGGAGCGTCGCGGGAAAATACGTCTGTTTGGCACGCACGGTTTCGGGCGCGTTGGGCTCCGCCCTTAGCGGGCGGATCTGTTGCAGCAGTTCGGGATTCATGTCGTTGAACAGTTTGGCCGGCTGCCCGACCACGATGATCGCCACGTCCACCTTCTTGACGATCAGGGCGGCCAGCGCGTCTTCGTTACTCAGGTGCTGGATGTTCTGCTCGGGAATCGACTGGCCGAACATCAGGTGATAGAGGGTCGTCGCCGATTGAGCCGTGCCGCTGCCGAGCAGGCCGACGCTAATGCTTTTGTCCTTGATGTCGGCGAAGGTTTTCATCGGCGAATCGGCGCGCACCACGACGTTAATTTCCTCGTCGTAGAGCGGCATGATGAGCCGTAGCGGCCGGATCGCCGTACCCGCATCGGCATTGCCCGCGTTGGCCATGTCGATGTAGGCCTGATACACGTCGGACTGTACCAGTGCGAGTTTCACGCCCGGCTCGAAGCGCATGCGCTGCACGTTTTCAGCCGAACCCTTCGAGGCCACCACCTCCAGGTCGATGCCCACCGGCTGCGCCACCCATTTCGACAGATCCTGGCCGAACTGGATATACGTGCCCCGTTCAGGACCGGTGACGATCTTGTAGTGCGCAGGCTCCGCGCCGGCCAACGAAGCCACCACCATCAGCAACAGCCCCAGCCATCCCGCCACAAGTCTCTTCAGCATGGTCGATCCACCTATCGGTCAGAGTTGAACAGCCTGTCGCGGGCGGCGCGCTATGCACCGATGAGGCGGCTTGCCATCTCATGTTCCAGGGGCCGCGCGTGCCCTGTCCGTCTGTTGCCGCTCAGAGGCACGCGAAACGCGAGTGCAATCGGGCGTGCCGTGATTCATGCAGTCACTCAGTCAGTCAGGCGAGGCGGTCGCGCGAACGGCTATGAAATCTGGTATCCCAACGATTGGTCGCCGGCCGGACCCTCGGTCGCGGCATGCGAGTTAAGTGGCGCCCAACCTGTTTCGCGAATCACGCGCGCGAGGATCGTCTTCGCCGTCTCGTTGCCGGTGTCGATCGTGAGCGCCTCATTGGCGTGCTGGCGTGCGCAACTCCACGACTGCTGCGCGACACACGTTTGCGCAGCCTGCAACGCGGCGTCGCGGCGCGCGGTGAGTGGCTTCAATTCCGTCAGCAGGCTTTGCGCGTCGGCGTTGCCAGGTTGCAGCGTTTGCGCCGCACCGAGCGCCGCTTGTGCCGCGGACAGATCGTTCGCGCGGAAGGCGAGGCGCGCTGCTTGCAACGCCTGCGCGGCGTCGCGGAACTGCGGCGCCGGTTTGACTACAGGCGCCGCGGCTAAGGGCGGTGCGATCGGTGAAGCTGGGATCGCGGGTGCGGCCGTGACGGGGTTGGCGGCGTTAACAGGATTAGCAGGATTCGCAGGATTCGCAGGATTAGCAGGATTAGCAGGATTAGCAGGATTAGCAGGACCGACGGGATTAGCAGGACTGACGGGATTGATGGGCGCGGCCGGCACGGCAACGGACTTACCGACTGCAGCCTGCTTCGTCGATTGAGCCGGTGCGTATGGCGCAATTGTGCCGGTCGCCGTTCTTGCATCCTGGACGTTGCCGGTGCTCTGCTCGAGGTTGCCGCTCTGCGATTCCTGGTTGTCGCTGAATAGTGCATAGGCGACATAGGCTAGCCCAATTGCGCCTAGCGCCGCGATCGCAATCAACACCCGGCGCAGCGTAAGTACGCCGCGACTGCGCGAATCCGGTGGATCGGCGAGCGGAGGAATGGGCGCATCCGGCGACGCGAGCATCGGCGCTTGTATTGGCAGCTCGGGAGGAACAGCTTCGCTAGTGACCGCCGCTTGCCCGGCGAACTCGCTTTCGTCCGGCAATGGCGGATCGAAGCTATTTTTGTGCGCTGTTTTGCTGGTGGCACTCGCGCGGCTGCCGGGAATCACTGCGCGCTTGTGCGGACCCGTGTCGAGCGGATGCACCGCGCCACAATACGGGCAATAGTCGACTTGCCGGTATAGCGCACCGCCACAGCGTTTGCATGGCGTCGGGAAACTATGGCCGAGTAGTGTCTGGGTGGACATACAGTGGACCCACCTGTGGAAAACAATGCCGTTACGACATGTTCGAGATCGTGTTGAGGCAGGAGCGATGTCCGCGGAAATCACGATCCACATGCACGGGAGAGCCTGGGGACGCAAGTCGTCGCTTGCGGTGCCGCTGGTGTCAATATGTGGCGTTTCCGCGAGAACGTCAATCGACGTTCGTACCTACTTTATGTGTGTTAGCGCACATAAAGTGGGTACGGCGAAACACTGCATATGCCGGCAGAACGAACACGCGGGTGGTTTTTTCCATTCGGCCGGGGCTGCGATGGCGCGTGAGGGAGAGCGAGCGCAGGAGTCTGCCCAACGGCATCGCGGCGATCAAAACAGAACGAGGTCGAAGCGCGTGGCGTTCGACCTCGTTAGCAAGCGCTTGCAGAAAACGCTGCTGGGAATGCTTGCAGAAAGCGCCCTTGCAGAAAACCGCTCGTGGAAAACGCGATACGAAATCAGTGCTTGCGTAGCGGATGATCTTTAAGAAGCCACGCAAGTACGAAGGCCAGCACCACCACGCAAGCGGCCGACAGATACACCGTGTGCAACGCACCGGCGAATGCCTGCAGATAATCGTCGCGCAATGCTGGAGGCAACTGGTGGATTGCCGCCGGTCCGAGCGCGTGCGGCAATTCGGTGTCGGGCGGAATCAGTTTTTCGAGGCGCCCGGCGAGGCCGTTGGAAAACACCGCACCAAAACCGGCCACGCCGATCGAGCCGCCGATCGAACGGAACAGCGTCGCGCCTGAAGTGGCCACGCCCATGTGCTTGAACTCAACCGTATTCTGCACGGCGAGAATCAGCACCTGCATCACCATGCCAAGGCCGAAACCGAGAACGCCCATGTCGATATACATCACATGAACGGGCGTATCGATCTGCAGGCGTGCGAGCAGCAGCATGGCGACGGCCACGAGAAACGTGCCCGCGATCGGGAACATGCGGTACTTGCCGATCTTGCTGATGACGCGGCCGGTCACCATCGACATCACGAACAGGCCGCCCATCATCGGCAACATCTGCATGCCGGCTTGCGTGGGCGTGGAGCCTTTGACCACCTGCAAATACAAAGGCAGGAAAGTGACCGAGCCGAACAGCGACACGCCGATGATGAAGCCGATCAGACTGCTCAGCAAAAACGTGCGCTGTTTGAAGAGTTCGAGCGGCATGATCGGTTCGATTGCGCTGCGTTCTTCGTGAATGAAACCCCAGATCGCCACCAGCCCCATGCCGAGCGTGAACCACAGTTGCGGCGAGGACCACGGCAGGATCGTGCCGCCCTGGCTCGTGAACAGGATGATGCAGGTGAGCGCGCCGGCGAGAAACGCGGCGCCCATGTAGTCGATGGTGTGCTTGACATGCCGCACGTGGGGTTTGAACACGGCGCCGATCACCACCAGCGAAATGATGCCGAGCGGCAGGTTGATATAGAAAATCCAGCGCCATGACAGATGCTCGACGAGAAAGCCGCCGAGCAGCGGGCCGATCACCGTGGCGAGACCGAACACGCCGCCGAACACGCCCTGAAAGCGGCCGCGTTCAGCGGGCGGAATCACGTCGGCGATCGCGGCCATGGTCACCACCAGCAGGCCGCCGCCGCCGAGCCCTTGTAGCGCGCGCAGCACGATCAGCTGGGTCATGTTCTGCGCGACGCCGCACAGCGCGGAGCCGACGAGGAACACGATGATCGCCGTCTGCAACACGATCTTGCGGCCGAACAGATCGCCGAATTTACCGTACAGCGGCACGACGATAGTCGAGCTGAGCAGGTAGGCGGTCACCACCCACGACAGGTTGTTGAGCCCGCCCAATTCGCCGACGATCGTGGGCAGCGCGGTCGAGACAATGGTCTGATCCAGTGCGGCGAGCAGCATGACCAGCAGCAGTGCCGGAAACAGCAGGCGGATTGGCGGATGGTCGGCGGCCTGGCTGGTGGGCTGCGGGCCTGGCTGAGCATTGGGCTGAACATCGGGCTGCACGTCGGGCTGCATCAGCTCGGTGGGTTGGGTCGTTGTCGATCGGTTCATGACACCACGGCGTTGAAATTAATTAATTTAGAGATTAATATAGGCGACATCGCATCACTCGTCAAATCGAATGCAATGGCCAGGTTTCCTTCGGATGAAAAGAAAGTGAAGAGCGCGCCGCGCGACCCAGTTGCGGCGAAGGTGCGAAAGCTTTCGAAGCCGGTGTCGGTCGAGGTGAGTGATTCCGCGCATGCTGTGAAGCCCGCACCCGTATCCACCACCGCATCCACCCGCCGTCCCGGCAGACCTTCGGGCTCGGTGCGCGGCCCGGAACAGCGCAACCGCCTGCTCGACGCCGCGCTCATCCTGTTTGCCCGGCACGGGATCGTGGATACGACGCTCGGTGAGATTGCCCGCGAGGCGGGTTTCACGCCGGCGATGATGCATTACTACTTCAAGACGCGCGATCAACTACTCGACGTGCTGATCGACGAGCGTTTCGCGCCGCTGCGCTCGGCGCTCGGCGTGCCGTTTCAGGAAAATCCGGACGACCCGGTGGCGGCCATCACGCAGCTCGCGCAGCGTCTCGTTCAGGTGGCGAGCGACCACCCGTGGTTTCCCTCGTTGTGGGTGCGCGAAGTGATCAGCGACGGTGGTCTGCTGCGCCAGCGCATGCATGAACGGTTCGGCGACACGCATCAGAAAGCGTCGTTGGCCGCCATTGCGCGTTGGCAGAAGGAAGGGCGCCTGAATGCGGGACTGGAGCCGTCTCTGGTGTTCGTCTCGCTGCTAGGCCTGACGATTCTGCCGCTGGCCACGTCGAAGCTGTGGCGCAACGATCCTGTGCGGCGCAATATCGGCGGCGAGGAGATCGCCCGGCATGTAGTGGCTTTGCTGGTGCGGGGCATCGGGCCCAGTAAAGCGGGCTGAAATGGGCTGACACATCGACCGCAGACCGGCCCCACACCGGCTGACTCACACACGATTATTTTTCTGCCGCCACGTCTCGTACTCAGCCTTGGTCTTTTCGTTCGGCGGATAAGTGCCGGGCAGCGCGGCGCCCTCACGGATACGCTCGGTGAGGAACACTTCGAGTTGCTCCTGCTCGACGGCGGCCTGGGCCACTTCGGCCGCCATTTTGCGTGGGATCACCACCACGCCCTCCGCGTCGCCCACGATCACGTCGCCGGGAAACACAGCTACGCCGCCGCAGCCGATCGGCACATTGATATCCACTGCGTGATGCCGGATCAGATTCGGCGGCGCGCTGGCGCCGGCACAAAACACCGGTATGCCGAGCGCGGCGATTGTCGTGCTGTCGCGCACCGGGCCGTCGGACACCATGCCGGCCACGCCGCGCACCTGTAACCGTTGGGTGAGGATCGAGCCGAACGAGGCGCTGCCGCGCTCCCCGCGGCAATCCTGCACGAGCACATGACCGGCTGGAATCGTCTCCACACATTTGCGTTGTGCGTACTCGGGATCGGCGAATAGTTCGAGCACGTCAATGTCTTCGCGCGCGGGGATATTGCGCAACGTAAATGCCGGCCCAACCAGATTCGCGTCACTGTGTGCGGCGAGTGGCGCGACACCTTGCATGAACGTATTGCGCAAGCCGCGCTTGAACAACTGGGTGGTCAGCGTGGCGGTGCTGATATGACGGAGTGCTTCGAGCGTGGCGGAGTCGAGTTCGGACATGGTGTCGGGCGGCCTCGGATTGTTGCCGTTGTGGGGAAGATGGCGCTTGAGTGACGTGCTGTATTGCCGCGGCTGCGCTCAGCCGTGGCAATACGGCACACGATGATAGCGCCGCAGTGGATCGCGCGGCAGCCTCATGCGACCATGCCGACCCCAGCGCGGCACGCATCGTGCTGCCATAGGGGTGGACACGAACGCCCCGCATAAAACCCAGGCGCGGGAGGCGTCGCAGAAGAACCTCAATGTCAGAGAAGATGCCGGGCGGGCAAGGCGGTGCGCAAGGGTTTGCACCGGCCGTCACGGCGAATCGGGGTCGGCATCGGTTTGCCAGGACACTGGCGCCGAGAGCCGGTTTTTCATCGGCGTGCAATTTTGGCGCGTTATTGTGCGCGCGCGTTGCGCTCAGGCCATGTTTTACAATCGCGGGCCTGGATGCAACTCGACGCATGAAATCGAGTCGGAACCATGGACAGCAATATCGCAGCCGCGCAAATCGGCGGCACACAGCAGGACGATACGTTGGCCGCGTCTGTCGGCCTAACCGGTTTTTTAGAGCAACAACACAACATGAACGGAGCATTGAGACTCGATCAGGCCACGATCGTGCTCGTCGAAGACGACCGGGACAGCCGGGAATCCCTGGCATTGTTACTCGAGGCGGAAGGGGCGCATGTCGTCGCAGTGGAGGATGCGGAAGAGGGGGTCGAAGCGGCGCTGCGGCTGTTACCTGATGCCGTCGTGTGCGACCTCGATTTGCCGGCCATGGACGGCTTTTATCTGATCCAGCGGCTGCGCGACCACGAGATTCGCGGTGACCACGTACCTTCGGTGGCGGTGGCGCTCACGGGCCATACCGACGACGCTTACCGCTTGCGCAGCATCGGCGAAGGTTTTCAGCATTTCATGACCAAGCCCGCGTTGCCCGAAGACCTCGTGATGCTATTGCACGACGCGATTGACGCCCGCGCGGCGGGTTGAGCCGCTTGGCGGGCAGTGGCAGGGTCTTTTCGCCGCAGTCTGGGCGCCCGCCTGGCGCGGCCGAACCGACCGCGATCAGCTGACAAGGCTGATCGCAGGCGCCACTGTCATCTGGTGGCGGCAACGAGTGTTGCGGCACTGGCGCTCGCCGCTTCCGCCGCCTCCGCTGCCTGACAGGCGGCGCATAAACCTTTCAATTCGATTTCGTCGCTGGCAAGGCGGTAGCCTGCGTCTTCAATTTGCGCGACGAGTGCCTGGCGCAGCTTGGGCTGATGCAGTTCGGTGACGTTGCCGCATTGCTGGCAGACCACCAGAATGCCGTGCTGGCATTGCGTCAGGTCATGGCAGACGGTGAACGCATTGATCGATTCGATGCGGTGCACGAGCCCCGCCGACAACAGAAAGTCCAGCGCCCGATAAACCGTGGGCGGCGCCGAGCCGGGATGGATCTGGCGCATGTCGTCGAGCAACGAATAGGCTTTGGTGGCGCGCCCGGAATTCAGCAGCAATTCGAGCACTTTGCGGCGGATCGGCGTGAGTTTTTCGCCGCGTTCGCGGCAATACTCTTCCGCGAGAGTCAGAGCGGCTTCCTGTGATCCACCGTGCTCGCTGTGCATGTGCCCCGGCTCATGATGATGAGCGGAGGCAATGGGGGCGGCCTTATCGGCGGCGGGTGCGGACTTCGCGGCGGGCTTGGCGGTCTTCATGGGTCGATTATAAAGGCCATCGTGCTTCACTGTACCGGCCTGCTGTGCGCTTGTCCGACCCCCGCCTGCTTCCTGCCTGATAAGCCCGAGCGCCGCAGCCAGGCAAGAAGCCGCCGGATGGCTTACGTCAGCGGGAAATCGACGTATTTCTTGAAGCCCGAGCGCGTTGCAATCCGCGAATACCAGCGTTCCAGATTCGGCAGCGACGGACGTTCAACGCCGTCCAGCCCGAACCAGCGTTTCGCGTACGCGCCGATCACGATATCGGCGAGCGTGAACTTCTCGCCTTCGAGGAAGAAGCGGCCTTGCAGATAGTTGTCCAGCAGGCGCCACAGCAAGGTGACCGCGTTGACATCGGCGGCGAGCTTGACGTCGTCTCGCTCGGCGGCGGGCGTGCGCACGAGGGCCCAGAACACCGGGCGCTCGGCAGGTTGCAGCGTGGTCAGCGTCCAGTCGAGCCAGCGGTCGATGCTGGCGCGCAGTTTCGGCTCCGACGGATACAAAAGGCTCGATTCGCCGTATTGCAGCGCCAGATAGCGCAGGATCGAGTTCGATTCCCACAGCACGAAGTCGTCGTCGACCAGCGTCGGGATTTTCCCGGTCGGATTCATGGCCAGATAATCCGGCTCGTTGTTGCGGCCGAATTGCAGGCCCGCATCGATGCGCTCATATGGCAGCACCAGTTCGTCGCAACACCATAAGACTTTCTGTACGTTGACCGAGTTGGCGCGGCCCCAGATCGTGATCATCCGGCAAATCCTTTTCTTGACATTGACAGTTGGCAAGCCGCGCACGGCGCGCGGCGTTCGGCCAGCAACGATACACGATGCGCATGGGTTGCGCGCCGCCCGTGTGCAATCGGCCGCGTCCGGGGGTGGGCCGACGCATGACCCGGGTGGCTTCCGACTCGCGTCCCGAGTGTCGGCCAAAGCACCGGCCAAAGCACCGCCCAAGCACCGCCCAGGCACTGCCCAGGCACCGCCCAGGCACCGCCCAGACACCGCCCAAGCACCGCCAGGCACCGCCGAAGCACCGCCAGGCACCGCCCAAGCACCGCCCAAACCACCGCCCAAACCACCGCCCCAACCCACGCCGGCAACACACGTGCGTTGCGTACAATGGGCGCACCCGAATACGACGAGGCACCGCATGGCCCGCATTGTTCCCGACGACTGGAAGAGCCTCGCCGCCACCGGCGCGGCGGCACGCGAACGCGAAACCCTCGCGTTGCTGGAAGACGCGCTTCCCGATGGCTACACCGTCTATCACGGCGTGCACTGGACGCGCCTGAATCAGAACTTTTCGGTGTTCGGCGAGGCCGACTTCGTGATCGTCAGCCCGGCCGGGCGCGTGATGATCGTCGAGCAGAAAACCGGCTTCCTGCGCGAAACGCCGAAGGGACTCGTCAAGGTCTATCTTCAGACGGAACGCAATGTGGCGATCGCGCTCGCGCACACCGTCGAAACGCTGCATCGGCGTTTCACCGCGGCGTTCGGCGCGGGCACTTATTTCATTGAAGAACTGCTGTATTGCCCGGACCACATCGTCAAGGACGCGGCGATTGCCGGCGTGGATCCCGCGCGGATCGTCGACGCGACGCGCAAGGGCCGGCTTGCCGCGATCATCCGCGAAGCCTTGCCGGCCGACGAACCGCGCCTTGCCTGCGCACCGAAAATCCATCACTTTCTCGCCGACGAACTCGCGCTCACGCCCGACGCCAGCGCGCTGGTCGGTCAGGCCGGCACACTGGTCACGCGGCTGGCGGGCGGCCTCGCGAGCTGGGCGCGGCGGCTCGAGTTTGCGCCGTTCCGGCTGCGCGTGATCGGCACGGCCGGCTCCGGCAAGACGCAACTGGCGGTGCAGGTGATGAAAGACGCGGTGGCGCGCGGGCAACGGCCTTTGTACGTGTGTTTCAACCGGCCGCTCGCGGATCACATCGCGCGGGTCGCGCCGCCCGAGGCGAAGGTGGCGAACTATCACCAGCTCTGCGACTGGATCGCGCGCGACGCCGGCCGCGAGCCGGATTTCCAGTCCGGCGACGTCTTCGATCAGCTTGAAACGATTTTTGCGCAAACGCCGATCGACGCGCGTTGGCAATTCGACGTGCTGATCGTCGACGAAGGGCAGGATTTTCAGCAGCCGTGGGTGGCCGCCCTCGAGCGCCTGTTGCGGCCGGGCGCCGCGTGGTGGTGGCTCGAAGACCCCTTGCAGAATCTGTATATGCGCGAGCCGGTCGAACTGCCCGGTTGGACCACGCTGAAAGAGACCACCAACTATCGCAGCCCGCGCGACATTCTCGACTATGTGCGCGACGTGGTCGGCGCGGCGGTGCCGGTCGCGGCGGGTCTTGCGTCGGGCAGTCCGTTTGACGGCTCCGATATTTCGCTCTCCGTCTATGACGAAACGAATGCCGCCGAAGGCAGCATCGAGGCGACCAAGCGGGCAATCACGCAGGCGTTGTCGCTCGGTTTTCGCAAACAGGATATTGCGGTGCTGTCGTTTCGCGGCCGCGAAGGGTCGGCGATGACGGCTCAGGATCATCTCGGCCCGCATCGTTTGCGCAGTTTTACGGGCAAGTACGATCTGTTCGGCAACCCGGAGTATCGCGAAGGCGACGTGCTGTTCGAGTCGATCTATCGCTTCAAGGGGCAGGCGGCGCCGTGTGTGATTCTCACCGAAGTCGACTTCGATTCCTTCGACGAGCGTATCGCGCGCAAGCTGTTCGTCGGCGCCACGCGCGCGACCATGAAGCTGATCATCGTCGCTTCACAACGGGCCGCGCAGCATTTGCATCTGCGCGACGGTAAAGAGCTCAGGGAAACCAGAGAGTTCAAAGAGGCGTAAGAAGCCCGGCCTTCAGGTCCACGCCCGCGCGCCCACCAGCATCCCCGTTTGCGTGAGCGCGTCCCACCAGATCACGCGCAGCAGCGGCGCCTGCTGCGCGATCAGCAGCGCCTGCACCGGATCGCTCTCGACAAAATGCGTGACGCCGCCGCGCAACGCCGCGGCGGCCTTGTGAGCGGCGGCGCCGGCGGGACTTTCATCGTGCGTGCCGGGCGTGCGCATGACGAGGCGCATATGGCCAAAGCCGTGCCGTGCGAGCCACGCTTCGGTGCGCGGGCGATCCAGTTCGGGCCGTCCGGTAATGATCGTGCGAACCCGTTGCATGTCGATGCCGGGCAGCATTTCGAACGGCAGCAGCGCATCGCGTTCGGCGAGCGCCGCGGCCAGATCCTCGTCGTAACGCGCGAGCGGCACGTCGGGTAGCAGAATGCCGTCGAGGTCGATCGCGTAGGTGGCGTATTCGTGGTCGTCGGCCATCGCGGGCGCCGCGCCCGACTCGACGCGTTGCCAGTCTTCACGATAGCGCTCGGTATAAGCCTGGCGCTCCCACGGAAACAGCGCGAAGTAACCCCGGGCGTCGATCGCGTAATCGGGCTGCATCCGGCTCAGATCGTCGACCGCGGCGGTCAGCGTCCTGACATCGAGGCCATGCTGCTGAAGGAACGCGATGCAATCGGTCAGCGTAAAGCCGCGCCCCGCGATGTCCTCGCACAGCAGCACCTTCGAGCCCGCGGGCGGAATCGGCAGCGTCGAATCCCAGGCGGCGGTGCGCGTCTGACGGTCATAGCGCAGGAAGGCGACCGGCGTGCCGGCCGCATGCGAGACCATCAGCGCAAGCGGCGCGCCGCCACGCAGAATGCCGATCGCCAGTGTGAAACGCTCCGCCAGCAACGCGGTTTGCAGCGATTCGATCCAGCGATCGAGTTGTTCGTAAGTCAGGGGCAAAACCGGCTTGTTCATGACTCTGATGGCGTCGCGTTGCGCACGTGGAACAGGTGTCCCCAGGACGGAGAGCCGCACGCGACGCAGCGTAGCGCCAGGCCCCCCGTTTTTGAGACAAAGAAATTTGGCGATATTATGCATGCGGTTCAAAGATCGCGCGTCGCAGTGACGCGCGTCACTGGAGCGGGTGTTCCGTCAAGAACGACACCGCGGCCGGAGCCGGGCCTGGCAGATTGGCCCGCGGGGCTGGATCTGCGGCCCGGGTCAGCGCGGCGGAGCCGCCCGTAAAAATAACAAACGGTAGAAAAAGCCAGACAGATGACCAAAGTGAGCACAGCGTTGGATGGCGGGAAGAGCAGAGCGTGGGGACTGGGTCTGCTCCTCGCGCTCGCCGCGTGGGGCATGCAGGCGCAAGCGCAGGCAGAGTCGCTGCCGTTATCGCTCGATGTGACGGGCAAAATCAGCAACACCAACGACGGGGCGCATCAGTCGTATCACTTCACCGAGGCACAACTGCTCGCGCTGCCGGTCCATTCGATTACGACCGCCACCACCTGGACCCCGCGTTCCACCTTCACAGGACCGCTGCTCGCGGATATCCTGAAGACAGTCGGCGCATCCGGCAGCGCAGTCGAGATCCATACGCTCGACGACTATACGTACACCATTCCGGTGTCGGACTGCGATCGCTACGGCGTGGTCGTTGCGTACAGCATGAACGGGCGGCGCCTGAAGATCAGCGACTTCGGGCCGCTGTTTCTTATCTATCCGCGCGACGCGTTCCCCGATGAACTCACGGGCGCATTGGGCGATTCGAAATTCGTATGGCAGATCAAGGCACTCATCGTCAAATAGCGCGCCGCCCGTGGCGTCGTGTTCTCTATGTGCTGATCTGGCTGACCGCGCTCGCGGCGCCGGCCGGCGCAATCGGCTTTCTGTTGTACGCGAACCTGCTCAACCCGCGCACCACCGAACAACTGACCAGCTCATACGACGGCTTCTATTGGGATGCCGCGCAGCTGCAGATCGCCTACGCGCGTTTCGAGAACCAGCTGCTGCTGTATCAGTCCGGCGTGGACGACGACTATCAGCGGCTCATGCTGCGCTACCAGTTACTGCAGTCGAAGCTGCATGTGATGGCCGGTTCGACACGCCGTTTGACCACGCAGATCGCGTTGCTGCAACGGCAGCGGGACGAAATCCAGTCGCTCGATCATCTGCTGGACGAGATTCAGCCCGAGGTCGACGCGTTGCCGAAGAACCGTAGCCGCGCCAATCGGATCGTCGCGGTGTTGCGTCAGCATTGGAACGAGGTCAACGATCTCGCATTGAGCCGCCGTTTCGCCGACGTGGCCGACCGGGAGGCAATGAGCCGCGATTTCATCGACAAGCGCCGCATGCTGTTCGCGGGCGGCCTGTTGCTGCTGTTGCTGTCGGCGGCCGCGACCACGCTGCTGGTGTTCAACGGCCGGCGCCGCACGCGCCTGATGCATCAGCAGCACGCGGCGCTCGAAGCCGAACACCAGGCGAGCCGCGCGGCGCGCGAGGCGAGCCTCGCGAAGGACGCGTTCCTCGGCATGATCAGCCACGAACTGCGCACGCCGTTGCATGCGATCGTGTCGTCGATTGAGTTGCTGGGCTTCAACTATCACTCCGAGGCCGACCGCAAGGTGATCCAGCGGCTCGAAACCGCCGGGCGGCATCTGGAAGCCCAGATGAAAGACCTGACCGACTACGCACGGCTCGGGGCCGGCAAGCTCGAGTTGCGTCACGAGCATTTCGAGGCGCGCGAGCTGCTGGCGTCGATCGTCGACGAACACGCCATGTCGGCCGCGGCGCGCGGCCTCACGCTGGAAAGCGAGGCAAGCGGCATGAGCGGCCTCGTCGATTCCGATCCACACCGGATTCGCCAGATCGTCAACAACCTGGTCACCAACGCGATCCGTTATACCGAAGCCGGCACGGTGCGCGTGCAACTCAGGCAGCGGCCGGCGCTGCTGATCTTCGTCGTCAGCGACACGGGGCCGGGCGTGCCGCATGCGCAGATTCCGCTGATCTTTCAGGAGTTCACGCAGCTGGACGCGTCACGCGCGCGCCGTTTCGAGGGCGCGGGAATGGGGCTCACGATCGTGCAGGGACTGGTCCGGCTGTTCGGCGGCACCGTCGAGGTGGCGAGCACGGTGGGCGAGGGCACCACCTTTACGGTGACGATCCCGGTCACGCCGGTCGCGGCAACCGAACCGCCCGGCGTGGCGGCCCATGCCGAACCCGGCGGCACGCGCCCATGCGTGCTGATCGTCGACGACAACCGCCTGGTTCGCGAGTCGCTCGGCGAAATGATCGCGCACATGGATTTCGACGCGCATGCCGTTTCCAGTGCCGACGAGGCGCTCGCGTGGCTCGACGCGCATCGCTGTGACGTGGTGTTGCTCGATCTGCATATGCCGGATCGCGACGGTTATACGTTTCTTGCGGATTTTGCGGCACGCGGGGGGCCGTCGTCGGGTGTGCCGGTGATCGTGGTGAGCGCGTACGCGCCGGAGGCGAATAACGCGGGCCGTGCCGATGGGGGCGCGGCCGAAGCCGGCGTGCAGCCGTTTTTTGAAACCTTGTTGAAGCCAGTCCATTACGAGGAACTGCGCAGCGCGTTACAGCGTGCGTTGGCTGTACGGCATACGGCGTGACGCAATGCCTGACGCAATGCCTGATGCGGCGCGTGATGACGCGTGATGACGCGTGATGACGCGTGACGAAGCGTGATGAAGCGTGATGACGCATGAAGCGACGGCCGAGGGCGGCGCCGATGGAGGAGGGCTCAGCCTGAGCACACACCTTCAGACGCTTGCCTCGCTTCAGGGCCGGTTGAGGCGCTTGGACAGATCGGCGACCAGGATCGCCATGCGAGCGGGCTTTTCATAGCACGCGACATCGTAATTGCGGATCACCTGGCTGATCTCCGATTCACTGGCCTTGCCCGTCAGCAGTTCGCCGGTCAGCACGAAAATCGGCGCGTCCGGATTCTCCGATGCCCGCACGGCGCCGATCGCCGCCGCCGAAGTTTGCGAGCCGAACAGCCAGTCGATCACGATGCCGTCGAAGACCTGGGTTTGCAGTTGTTCGGCGAACGCCGCGAGGCCGTAGATCGCCACGGCCGCGAAACCGCTGCGCTCGAGATAGTCGCGCAGGTTGTCGGCGGAGGCCTGGTCGTCGTCGACTACCGCAATGGTCGGCTTGTCGGTTTCAGCGCGGCGCGGATAGATCTCGATCTTGTGGACTTCGTACGCGCTTTGGTAAAGCGTGCCGTCGTGACGCGCCACGCGCCACTGGCCGAGCTTCGAGTACGCGACGAATTCCGGGCGGCTGCCCGGTTCGAGCGCGGCGCCGACCCATGCCGTGCAGGCCAGCTCGATCGCGCCGATGCAGAACACCGCCTCCTGGGCGATCGCGCCGACCATGCCCGGATCGAGCGACTGCGCGCCGAATAGCTGGGCGGCCGGTTCGCCGAACACCTCGGCCACCTTCTTGATCTGCGAGAGGGTCCACGGGCTGTTGCCGCGCAGCTTGCGGTGTCCCTGCGAAAAACTCAGATCGAGGATGCGGCACAGCTCCGTGGTTTGCTGGCGTTTGCCGATGCCATGCCGGCTCATCAACTCGCGCACGCGCTCGGCAACGGCGATGGAGTCAGGTGAGTGTGTTTCGTTGGTCATACTGCGTGAAGGTCCGCCTTCTTGAAGGGTGGCTGTGGGGAGTGCGATACCGCACGCGCGGGCCGGCCATGCACATTGAATGGGCGCTGACGCGGCGACGTAGGGGATAGCAAATGTACCGTAAAAAGTATCGCGATTTGTGTTTTTGTATGACCGTGATCGGGTCTTTCAGTGCGTGGCGCGAGCGGAAAGACCTGGCGATTTTTTATGCATTTGGCATGACCTGCATTTTACCGATGAAACCGTACCGCATCGGTAGAGAATTATTCAGCGTCTCGAGCTGCCTTATGCGGCTGACTACGCTATGCGGCTGCCTGCCTTATGCGGGTGGCATCTTGTCGAGCCTGGCCGCCGAGCTTTTCAGACCTTTGAAGATCCGCTCGGCGACCTTGCCCGGAAACCGCTCGGGCAATTCGGACGAGACCTGCGCGATGACCTCGGGCGTCTTTTCGATCAGCCGCTGGATCAACGGCTCGGCGTTCGCGCCGTACGAGCACCTCAGCGCCATGGTGTTGAAGTGGCGCCGCTGCACGTCGCGAAAGGCGTCGTGTTTGCTGCGCGACCACATTGCCATGGCGAGCCTGGCCTTGTACCACGACCACTGGTTCGGCCCATTGCCTTCCACCGGCCAGATCGACATCACGTCGTAAAGCGGCGTCAGGCGGTACTGGCCGCCCGCCAGCAGGCGAATGCTGAAGTTCTTGGCGTGGCCGTCCGGCGCGGCCAGCATCCAGAACAGGATCTGGCTTGCCAGCAGCGTTTCGATGTCCTGTTGCGCCGAGACCGACTGCTGAAGAATCCGCGCGAGATCCAGCACGCCCGGACCGCCTTCGTTTTCGTACTTGCGATGCGACGGCACGCCGTACACCTGGCAGAAGTCTTCCTGTGGCAGGCGCAGCAGCCAGTGCCCACTCGAATGCAATTGCCGGTCGAAGCGCTCGACGCCTAGCACCCGCTGCTTGCCGAACGTCAGGATCTCGGTGTTGGCCACCGGCAGGCCATAGGCGCGCAGGATACGCAGACACAGCCATTCGTTTTCGACCGAGGTGCTGAGGTCGGCGAGCTTGTTGCCGACGAGCCCCAGCGGCAACTTGAAAATATGCGTGGTGGGCGTGGCGCCATGCGGACGTTGCCACTTGCCGTCATGCCACAGCAAGGCGGTTTTCTCCTGCGCGCCGGCGAGCGAGATGCGGAAATCGTCCGCTTCGCCGGATGCGCCGGCGGCGGGGTTGCTGACGGTGCGCGCCAGCATGGTTTCGATCTCGCTGTCGGAGAGCGGCGTGCCTTCGATCCGGTCGACCCCGGCCGGCGCGTCGTCGACCGCCAGCAACTGGACGGCGCCCACGCAATCGCGGCCGATGGCTTGCAGCAGGTCGAACGCGTCGAGCGTATCGGTCTGGTAGCGCTGGGCGATGCGCTTTCTGATTGCCTCGCTGTCGGGGAGCAGATTGTCGAAATAGTTGAGCACCCGCGGCCCTTTGTGCGCCGCGTTGCTGGGCGCGAACGGCAGCGAGAGCGAAAGTGGCCGGCCCGCGGAAGAGGCGACCCATGCGGGGTCGTAGGCGAACTCCATGGGGCCGCGGGTGGGAAGGCGCCAGACGCCGACACGCTCGCCGTTGGCCCACACCGAAAGCGCCCGCGAATGCGTTTGGCGACCCATGCTTACCACTCGATCAGAGGCGCCGGCTCAGGCACCGGCTGGTTTTTGTCGCGTACCTGCAGTTGCAGGCCGTAGGCGCCGCATAGCGCCAGCAGTTGTGTGAGGGTGAGGGCGGTGGCGTCGGTTTCCAGCGCCGAGATGCGGCTCTGGCTGATGCCGATGCGCGCGGCGGCTTCGGCCTGAGTAAGGCCGGCCTGGCGCCGGCCGGCGGCAAGCAGTTGGGCCATCTGGTCTGGCGTGGCGACGAGGTGGATCATGGTAGATTATCCGCGAGACGAATAAATGCATTTTATGCGTCACACAGATATTTGTCAAATATTCGTGTGACGCATATT
>NZ_JAXDPY010000325.1:0-9488 GCF_034668105.1 Paraburkholderia sp.
GCAGCAATTGAAGCAGGCGGTTTCCGTCTTCGAAATTTCGGAAGCTGTGTTGCGCACGCAACAGACGGGCGAGATGCCGACAGAAACTGCGCGGTTTGCGTTGGCGAGAATGCGCGCAATCTAAGTGCGCTGCGCTTAAAAACCGGCAACCGAAAAGAAAAATGGCCCGCCGAAGCGGGCCATTTTGCATCAGACGCAAGCGCCTAAGCGTGCCTCAAAGTACCTGAAGGTACTTAGGCCGGCTGGATGTTCGCAGCTTGCTTGCCCTTCGGGCCTTGCTTGACTTCGAACGTCACTTTCTGGTTTTCCTGCAGGGACTTGAAGCCGCTGCCTTGAACTTCCGAAAAGTGAGCAAACAGGTCTTCGCCGCCGTCGTCCGGGGTGATGAAGCCAAAGCCCTTTGCATCGTTAAACCACTTCACAGTACCTGTTGCCATTTTTAATCCAGTAAATGTTGTGTGTTGCATTCGCGACCGCTATTTCTCAACACGAGATCGAGCGCGAAGTACGAGTTGTATCACGTCTTTATGATGGACGCCAATCAACAAGTATTCGGGTATTCCCCTGATTGGGCCCTTTTGGGGCCTTTTTTGGACCCAGAACGCATTTTGCGGGGTGTTCCATCCGGTAGGGTAAACTGCTTGTATTACTCTTCCAGGAAAAACATTGACACATTATTTGCAAGAAGAACTCACCTCGTTCTGGAGTCGTTTGACCCCTTATCTCGCGATATTGGAGTCGAAATCACCTCAAGAAGGCGCCCCGGACCCGGTCGGCCGCATCACGGTCGATAGCGACGATCACCAGGCTTTCGCCCTCCACACTACCGATAAAAAGCCGCATGGCGACACATCGGAAACCCCTACCGGACAAAGCGCGACCTACACGCGATTTAAAACCGCCGGCGCCGACTGGGGACCTTGGCAACGCGAAGAATATTGATTGACCGGCCAGTCGGCTTTTAGCGCCGGGGGCCGCGAGGCGTCTACGGGTGTTTAGCCCGGCAACGCCGCGTATGCGGTGGCGAGGTGATAGGGCGTGGTCGACGGCATGTCGGCACGCGCCACGTCACCCGCCGCCGTTTTGCATTCGAACCAGCCTTGCGGACGCAGGAAGCGCGGCCCGAAAAGCTCGATTTGCCGCGGCAGCGCGGCGAGCGCCGCAGGGTCGTGGTGGCTTGCCAATGCGCGCAGATATTCTGTCTGGGCCCAGATTCGCTCGGTGGTGTCCTTGATCCGCCCAGTTTCGTCGAGCGAGGCGCACACGCCGCCCGTCTGCGGGTCCACGCCATATTGCTGCGCGAAGCTGAACGCGCGCGTCAACGACTCGTCGAGGCCCGAGGCTTCGAACAACGTGCCGGCCTGCTTGACCAGCCAGAACCATTCGAACTGGTGGCCGGGTTCCAGACGGTTGTCGTCCGCGCCAATCGGCAATTCAGCGACGCAACCGCTCGGCACATGCACAAAGTGACGCGCGACAGCGCCGGCGAGACGGCGCAACGCCGCGTCGAAGGCGGTATCGTGCGTGGCGTCGCGCGCGGCCAGCCAGGCTTCGGTGAGGTGCATCAGGGGATTCTGAATCGGCGTGCCGGTCACGCTGGCGAAGTCGGCGGTGAGCGCGGCGTTGAACAGGTCGCCTTCGGCCGCGAACTGCGACTGAATCAATGCCGACGTGCGATGCACGATTTCCAGCGCGTCGCGGTTGCCGGAACGGCCGCCGTATTCCGCACACGCGAACACCACGAATGCATGCGTGTACAGGTCTTTGGTCGTGTCGAGCGGAGCGCCCTGCGCATCCACGCTATAGAACCATCCGCCGTGGCGCGTGTCCTGAAAGGTGTGCATCAATGAATCGAACAGCACGCGGGCGTGGGCCGCATCGCCTGCTTGTGAGAACACGAACAATTGCCGCGCGCACGCCATCGCCCGGTAGCGGTGCGCGGGCAATGGCTCGGGACCCTCGGCACTAAGCGCTTCGTAGGGCAGTTTCAGCGCGGTATTGAAACCGGGTCCGCGCCACAGCGGCAGCACCACACGAGCGAAGTGATCACGCAATGCGGTGGCGAGTGTGCTCGTCGAAGCGCTGGAAGGGGTCATGCTTTGCATTAGTTCGGTTAATCAAACGCGGTCATTCGAAACGCCAGCGGACTTTGGCTCACGCCGCGGTGCGGCCGTCGCCGATCGTGCCGAGTCGGCGATTATGGACGCTGAGCGGCCTGCAACGGGGAAGGCTCGCAAGCAGCATGTCGATCGTCGTGGCCACTCGCGCGGCGGGGTGCGGCCAAGCATAAAGCAAACGGCTGCCGCTGGCACGGCGCCACCGGTGCGCAATACGCTTCAAATAATTTCAGACAAGGAGGAAAAATAATGCTGGGGAACCTCGAACTCATTTCCCGTCTGGTGCTGGCGGCTGCGCTCGGCAGCGTGATCGGCTTCGAACGCGAGCGGCTTTCGTGGGCGGCGGGGCTGCGCACGCACATGCTGGTCTGCGTCGGTTCGACGCTCATCATGATCGTGTCGGCCTATGGTTTCGCCGAAGTACTGACGGGCGATCACGTCGTGCTCGATCCGTCGCGGATGGCCGCGCAGGTGGTCTCCGGTATCGGCTTTCTTGGCGCGGGCTCGATTCTGCTGCGCGGCGAGATCGTGCGCGGGCTGACGACAGCGGCAAGCCTCTGGTCGGTCGCGGCCATCGGGCTGGCGGTCGGCGGCGGACTGTACACGGCGTCGATCGCCGCGACCATCATCATTCTGATCATCCTCGCCGGGATCAAGCCGCTCGAGCGCCGCTTCATCACGGTGAAGCAACGGCGCCAGCTCACCATGATCGTCGAGCGCGGCACCATGACATTCCATTCGCTGCACGACGAACTCGGTGCCGCGAGCCCGCGCGTCAAGCAGTTCGTGATGCAGCAAAGCGACGACGCGCCGGAATGTGATGAAGTCGTGATCACGCTGCATCGGGTGTCGAATACCGAATATGAGGCGATCTGCGCTCGCTTGCGTCAGCTGCCCGGCGTCAAGCAGTTCCGGCAGGATGCGGCGTCGTCTTAAAAAGCGGAAAATCGTCGGCGAATGGCTTCGGCAGGGGCGCGCGGCCATGCGACAATGCGGTCTCGAAAAATTCCAATGGCATTGACGAGCGGTGCTCGGCGCCCGCTTTCCGGCGACGACCGCTTTTTCTCTATGGCAGATTCCGCAGCATCCACGCAGTCCCGGCCTCAGCGTGCCGCTTCGAAGAAGCGACGTCAGGCCACCGTCTCGACCGAAACTGAAAACAAGCTGGCGCGCGCCGCGCGCTCGGCACAACGTCTCGCGCAACTGAGCGATGCCTCACGCGACGACAGCACCCTCGACCTGTTCCCCGACGATCCCACCCGCGCCACGCTGGAGGCGATGAAGATCGACGTCCGGCAAGGCACGTTGCATGGCTTTGAATTACCCGATGTCGTGTTGGCGGCGGTCGGTGCGATCGATGCCGATGGCGCGTCGCTGGAGGCACGGGCGGCGCGCCGCGCGCCTCGCGCTGCGAAATCCGATGAACCGGCGCCGGTGAATGCGCAATTGAGCGGGTTGGAGACCGAGGCCGCGGAGGCGACGGTATCGCCTGTCGGCGACCTGGCTTTCGGGGAGGCCGCAGCGTTAGTGGATGAGAAGCTGGCATCGTCGGCATCTGACGCGGTCGTGCCGCTCACGCCGGCGATGGCGGCGGCCACGGTGGTGCGTAGCGTGACCGCGCTGCGCCAGGCGGGTGAGCCGGGTGCTACGAATACGGAGACCGCGGTTGCATCGGCCTCGGGGGGTGCCAGGTCGCCTGCGCCTTCGCAGCGCTTCGCGGCGGCCTTTGCCAAGGCGACGGCGGCTTCGCGAGAAGCGGTTGGCGCCGAATCGGCGGATGCGGGGGAGCAGCGCGGTTCGTCTTCGTCCGGGTCTGGGGCTGATTCCGGCGAGGTGGTGGCTGAGCCGGAGCCGGCTGCCAAGGGGGCGGGCGATGCGTCTGCGTTTGCGTTTGCGGCTACACCAGCACCAGGATCAGCATCAGCAACAGCCCCTGCATCAGGATTAGCACCAGCACCAGCACCAGCACCAGCACCAGCACCAGCACCAGCACCAAGATCCGCACCCGCGCATCCGCACCCGAACGCCGCTTTCACTGCGCCGTCCTTCCGCGAAGCTCAACGTGCCGAAGCAGCCGCGGCAGCGCTGCGCGCCGCGCCTGAACTCGACCGCGCGCGTGCGACGGCCTTCGCCGATACCGTCGATGCCTTATATGGCGTGATCGCCGACCAACGCCTCGCGGCGACCGACCATTCGCGCCGCATGAAATGGATGCTGTCGATCGTGGTGGGCGCGTTGCTGATGACGGTCGCGATCGGCATCACGCAGACTGTGCTCCTGATGCGTCTGACGCGAGAAACCACCGCCCAGCAGCACCGCATCGAACAGATGATGCAGAACCAGCAGGCCGCCATGGCGAGCTTGCTCGACACCCACCTGGCGATGGCCAATGCCGCGGCGGCCAACGCGGCTTCCGACGCAGCCGCATCCGCAGCGCCTCCGCCAGTTGCGACGCCCGCTCATGGCAAACGCAGCGCGCGAACCCAGTACGCGCACAAGCCGAAAGTAGCCAATTCGCGCTGATCTTCCGTGACCGCCGCGCCGGCGTTAGCGGGCGGCGGCTTCACCAGAAGGCACCTTTGACCTGAAATATAAAAAAAGGGATGTTGTCATGATGCGACGCACCATGGACGGAAACTCTGTGAGAACAACCCACACCCGGAAAATTGCTGCATTGCACTAGCTTTTTCCCAGGGAAAACCCTATAATTCTTTTTAAGGGAAAACCCTAGCAAATGCAGTAACCAACCCGGAGTCGCCATGAGCTTCATTTTTGCATTGTTCCAAAAGGTCAGCGACCTCTTTGCGTCGCCCCATCTGCCGCTGGATTCGGACTACTCGTATGCAGCCCGTAGCCGTGAAGCAGACCGCATGCGCAAAGCGCAAGCAACGTTGTTCGGCATCAAGCTGAGCGACTAAAAAGCCAAGTAGTAAAGCCTGAGCGCGGACCGCCGCGCGTGGGCGCGCACGTAGAGTGCGTATTGCCTCATTGAAGCCACTGCCCGTGAATGCGTGCCGTGGCTTTTGTTTTGGTGCGGTCGCCATTCGTTTCGCCTTTCTGAATATTTCCAAGCCGAAATGAATGTAACAGGGCCTGACGGGATGTCGTCGCCTCGTCTCGCTGATCCCCCGCGCATGCGCCGCAGACGGGCGGCGAACGCCAGAAAAGTGACCTCTCATCCGTCCCTTTCTATGAAATGTGTGCTTACAAGTGCTCACGTCTTCATGCGGTTTGGGCCGCTAAAGTTGGTCTCAAGCGTACGGCGTGTGGTCCGAACCAACACTGTGGTTCAAGGTGGACCTAACACGGGCGCTGGCTTGACACAAAACTTTGATGGGAGGTCACCTTGAAAACCTTTAACAAGATATCGCGTTCGATTATTGCAACCTTGCTGGCCGGCGGCGCATTGCTTGCGGCCGGCAGCGCCTTCGCCCAGGAACGGGTGGTCATCGAGAATGGTCCGGGACCAGCGGCTTACGGTCAGCCGCACATGATGCCGGTGGGCGTTTCGATCAACATCGGCTGGCATGGCGACCGTTATTACGACGGCCATCGCTACTGGGCTCATGACGACTGGATGCGCCGTCACCCGCACGACAACGATCCGCATCACCACGACGACCATCGTGCGCCCCAGCGTTACTAATACGCGCCTGGCACGCGCCTGACGGCGCCGCATGACGCGGCATGAAGTCCGCAAAGCCGGTCCTTCCACACGGAAGACCGGCTTTGTCACGTTCGGTCATGAAAATTGACGCGCTGCGCTATGCTTGAACGCTTTCATCGATGTCAGCAGGAGAGCGGCGTGAACAAGGCAGTGCTAGGTGTAGTCGGTACGGGATTGATGGGCGTCGGCATCGCGACGCAAAGCGCATTGCACGGGCATCGGACAATCGTCCACGACGTCGATCCAGCACGCCTCGCGAGCGTTACGCCGAAGGCGGAGGCGGTGCTCGATGAGCTGATCGACGCGGGACGTATCGACCACGCTGCCAAACAGGCGGCGCTTTCGCGCATCGAGACGCACGCGCAACTCGACGTCATGGCGTCGGCGCAATTCGTGATCGAGGCGATTCCAGAGGTGCTCGAACTGAAGCATCGCCTGTATGCGTCGCTGGTTGGCTTGATGGCGGACGATGCGATTCTCGCGAGCAACACGAGTGGCTTTCTGCCCGACCAGCTGGCCGCTCCGTTGCGCGCGAAGGAGCGTTTTCTGATTGCGCATTTCTGGAATCCGCCACACATGATTCCGCTTGTCGAAGTCGTGCCGGGTACCGCAACCGCGCCGCAAGTCACTGAGCAGACCGCTGCGTTGATGAGCGCGATCGGCATGGAGCCGGTGGTGCTGGCGAAGGCGATTCCGGGTTTTGTCGGCAACCGGTTGCAGTTCGCGGTGCTGCGCGAGGCGTTGCACATCGTGCGCTCGGGGGCGGCGACGCCCGAGGTGGTCGACCGGGTCATGAAGGCCTCGCTTGGACGCCGGTGGGGAATCGTCGGACCGTTCGAAGGCGCGGACATGGGCGGACTGGACACCTTCGTCGATATTTCCACGCATCTGATGCCGGAACTCGCCAAAGACGAAGATGTGCTCGATCTGCTGCGGGCTCACGTGAACGCGGGGCGCGTCGGCGTGCGCAGCGGCGCCGGTTTCTATGAATGGGACGAAGCCCAATTGGCGAAAGTCAAAGAAGGCCGCAAGCGGGTGATTAGTCGCGGCTAATGGTGCCAGGCGTTAGGCGGGAGACACTTTCCACTGCTACGCAGCCGACGATCGACGCGGCGCCGCCAGCTTGTTTCGCTGCCTCCCGATTCCACTCAGAATCGATTCCGCCAGTCCCTTCGGAAACCCTGAAGGGACCAGACCGCTCACCTCGTTGATCACGTGATCGGTCGAGTCGACGACTTCGGCGATGATGTCCTGCGCCGTCCCGCTTCCCAGCTCGACTTGTCGAGCCTGTTCGATCCAGTGCCGGCGCTGAATCTTGTCGATCAGATAGTGATTGGTACTGCCACGAACGGCCATCGCCATCTTCGCCTTCTGACGCGCAATCTGATTGCGCCCCGGACCGATGATCGGATGTGCGGAGAGCACGTCGTAAAGCGGCGTTGAGCGGTATAGGCCGTTGGGTAAATGGAAAATGCTGAAGTTCTTCGCGTGCCCATCCGTTGCCGCCAGTAACCAGAAGACAAGTTGAGTTTTGAAGAACTGCCGCCGGTCCTGATCCGCGTTTACCGAGCCGAGCAGTACGTCCATGATCTCGGCGATGCCGGGCCCACCGTCAGCCTGGTACTTCAGGTGCGAGGGCCTGGCGGTGGCCTGGCACATGTCTTCCTGAGGAAGGCGCACGATCCAGTTCGCGTCGCTGGACAGCCTGCGGTCGAAGCGCTCGACCACGAGCGCTTTCTGATCCTCGAACGTTGCAATCTCGCAATCGGCCGCGGCGAGTCCATACGCCGCTACGATTTTCGAGCACAGCCATTCGTTTTCAATCGACGTCCGCATATCCGCCTGCATGTTCCCAACGAGGCCGAGCGGGAGCTTGAAGATATGCGTGGTCGGCGTGCTGCCGGTCGGGTAGATCCACTGGTTGTCATGGCGCAGCAGCGCCGTTTTTTCCTGCGCGCCAGCAATCGATAATCTCAGATCCGCACCGTTATCGTATTGGCCGAGCGGCGCCGCTGAGGTGGCATTGCGCAGCAACTGCGCGACCTGCTGATCGGATAGTGGCGCGCCAGAAATGTCGTAGAGATCGGCGGGTTGCTCATCGGGCGGAAGGAGCTGGATCGCGCCGACGCAGTCACGGCCGAGTGCCATCAGCAGATCAAAAGCATTCGTGCTGCCTGTGCGATGCCGTTGAGCCAATCGCCGACGGATCGCATCGCTATCGGGAAGCAAATTGTCGAAGAATGCGCTGACAACGTCCCCACGGTACGGCTGATTTCCAGGCGTGAATGGCATCGACAGGGAAAGGGGGCGCCCCTGTTCATCTTCGATCCACTCGCCGAGATAACTCAGGCGATCACCTTCGCGGCTTTTTTCCCAATAGCCGACGGGCAGGCCGTTCATCCAGATGTCGAGTCGCTGCGTCTGAGGGCGGCGCGCCATGATTACCAGTTTTCCCTTTTCTTTTTGGCCGTGATTGCCCCAGGAGGCTGCTTCGAAGTCGACGTCTTCTGAGTTCGCCCGGCGCGGTTGGTGGCCGACGGGGGCTTTGCTTTCTTGACAGTGGGGGCGGCTTGTCGACGCTTCGGCGTGCCGGTTCGTGCGGGTTGACTGTCTGGAGCGGGCAACGCCTGGCTCAGGCGCAGTTCCACGTTCAGCAAACGCATGACCTTGAAAAGCCGGTCGACACTCGCCGATGCCGGATTGGCCTCCAGCTGTGCGTAGCTTTGCTGGGTGATGCCTAGCAGCTCGGCCACCGCAGCCTGTGTGAGCCCTGCGGATTTGCGGAAGCCCAACAGAATGGGGCGAAGCTGACTTAGTGTCTTGATAGCGTAATCCATTGGATTTTCTTCAGACTTGTACAGTCTCCGAACTGTATCATACAAATACAAACCACAGACTGTAAAGTTGAGATACAAGTCCTAGCCTGTATTTGTAATTTACAGTCCCAAGCCTGTCGAGCGGAACACGAAGGCAATCGATCAACCTGAAGCTGAAGGGCCAATGGCAGGCGCACCTTTCAATCCTGTCCCAGCAGCGCCAGCGAGTCTGCGGTATAAATACCTCCCGCCTCATCCGCCAACCCCAAACGCAAAAACCATGTCCCACTACTTCTACGATCCCGCTGCCGGTCATGGCCTGCCGCACGACCCCTTCAAGGCCATCGTCGCCCCGCGTCTGATCGGCTGGATTTCCTCACGCGACACCGACGGCACGCTGAACCTCGCGCCTTACAGCTTTTTCGGCGCGTTCGCCAGCTTCCCGCCGATCATCGGATTCTGCAGCGAAGGCCGTAAAGACAGCATCGCCAATATCGAGGCGACTGGCGAATTCGTCTGGAATCTCGCCACCAGGCCGCTCGCCGAGCAGATGAACCGCTCCTCCGCGCCGGTCCCGCCGCACATCGACGAATTCGAACTCGCCGGCCTCACGCCTGCGCCAGGTCGCAATGTCAATGTGCCGCACGTCGCTGAAGCGCCGGCCGCGCTCGAATGCAAGCTGCTGCAAATCGTGCGGTTGCATACGCTCGACGGCAAGCCAATGGACAACTATCTGTCCCTCGGGCAAGTGGTCGGTGTTCACATCAACGAGGCCTATCTGAAAGACGGCCTGTTCGACACGCATGCCGCGCAGCCCATCATGCGCGCCGGCTACCGCGCGGATTACGCGGAAATCGGCGAGATGTTCCAGATGTTCCGCCCGAGCGC
>NZ_JAXDPY010000326.1:0-17095 GCF_034668105.1 Paraburkholderia sp.
GGTGAGAAAGACGTGCCTTTCATTCATACACAAGTGTCGCGTGTAAATGAAAGACACTTGCAGGAGCAGAGACAGGGAAATGCAAAAAAGTATGGTGTGGGCCGGATGGGCAAGACCAATAGCCGAAGTATCCGAAGCGCCTGGAGCAGCGAAATGCGCAAGGTCGGCTACAACGGCGCTCGTCGCGTTGGCCGTAGCAATCTCGTCGGCATTGAGCGGCTGTAGCTCGCTCTATTCGGAAGGCGCCACCGCCGGCGCCGGTATCGCGGGCGCCGCGCTTGCGGCCAAAGTTACCAGCAACGCGGCAGTTGCTACCGGCATCGGTCTCGGCGCGGTAGCCGCCGCGCGCGCCGGCGTGCAGTACTCGGAGCGCGTGGTCCATAAGAATACGCAGGACGGTATCGCCAAAATCGCCGGACCGCTCGACGTGGGCGCCATCGCACCGTGGAGCGTGGTCCACTCGGTGCCGATCGAAGACGACGAACACGGCCGCGTCACCGTGAGCCGCACTATCAGCGCCGGCGCGCTCGACTGCAAGGAAATCGTCTTCTCGGTCGATCAGACCGCCACCAGGAATGTGCCGGCGAGCAGCGCGTTCTACGTCGCGTCGATCTGCCGTGACGGCGACAACTGGAAATGGGCGTCGGCCGAACCCGCTACCGAACGCTGGGGCGCGCTGCAATGAAGGCGCTGTCGCTTCCTCGTCCTGGCAACGAATCAGCGCTGTCTGAGCCACGGTTAGCCGACGGCACGCGTGCGGCCGGGATACCGCGCGGCCTTGCGGCGGCGCTTTCCGGTAGCCGGCTGCGGCTCGTGCTGGCCGGTGCACTCTGCGTCGGCGCCAGTCTGCTGACGAGCGGCTGCTCGTCGGTCGGCGCGGCGAGCGGCGCCGCAGCCGGTGTTGCGTCAGGCCTCGTGACCTCCAACCCGGCAATCGGTATCGGCGTCGGTATCGCCGTGCAGGCCGCGACCGACGAAGCCGTCGCCCACTATATGCGCGTCATGCACACCGATCAGCAGAACATGATCGCCGCGTTGGCAGGGGCAATGCCGGTCGGCGAGACGCGGCCGTGGATGGTCAAGCACACGCTGCCGATCGAGAACGGCCACGGCCAGGTGCGCGTGACGCGCGCTTTCAGCTCGGCGCTCGCGCTGTGCAAAGATTTCGTGTTCTCGGTGCAGGACGGCGACGGCCCGAATGCGCATGAAGACTGGTACACGGCGAGCGCGTGCCAGCAGGACAAGGGCTGGAAGTGGGCGTCGGCGGAACCGGCGGTGGAACGCTGGGGTAATTTGCAATAAGAAAAGCGCAATCGCCGGTTGCGGGAGGCGACGGACGAACCAGTGCGCTTCCAACATCTTCGCAATAAAAAAGCGGCCGGGTCTCCCGTGCCGCTCCGATCGCCGACCAACCCCACGCTTTCCAAAGCATGGGGTTTTGTTATTCACGCGAGGCGGATCGCTGTGTTTTGCTTTGCGTGATCAGCTTCAGGCAACCCGACCTGGCTTAAGACTCCACGTCTTCAAGACTGAAAATTTCCGTCTGGTCGTTGTACGAGAAGATCTCGCCATAACGGCCCCAGTTGATCACTGCGTCGAGCGTCTCTTCCGCGGCGCTGTCCGACAGAAAATCCTCCAGCTCCTGCTCGAAGCGCACGCGCGGCGCGCGATGCCCTGGCCGTTCGTTCAACACCTTCTTGATCCGCGCGGCGAGCGGCACGTGGCGCAACAGATGCTCGGCAAACATCATCTTGCGTTCCTGGGTGCCGAATTCCGCGAACACACGCGCCGGCGGCGTGAGGAAAATATCCCCTTCGCGCACGTCGGCGAAACCCAGGTGCTGCAGCACTTCAGCAACCGGGAACAGATCGTCCACCTCCAGATGCAGCGAACGGGCAATTTCCGGCATGTCCGCGCGGCCGTGGTACGGCGCGGCGGCAAGCGTCTCGATCAGACCAGCCATCAGGTTGGTCGACACATGCGGCAGCCAGCTGTGCAGCTCCAGCCCCTTCTTGGTCTTTTCGTCGGTCTGACGCGCGGTCATCTTCGCGTAGATCTCGTCCACCAGACGCCGGAACGCCGGATCCAATCGGTTGCGCGGATGCTTGAACGGCACCTTGATCTCGGCGATCACGCGGCCTGGATTGGACGACAACACCAGAATCCGGTCGCACATGAACACCGCTTCCTCGATGTTGTGCGTGACGATCAGCACCGCCTTGATCGGCATGCGGCCTTGCGTCCACAGGTCGAGCAGGTCGGTACGCAGCGTTTCGGCGGTCAGTACGTCAAGCGCGGAGAACGGCTCGTCCATCAGCAGCAGCGTGGGGTCGACCACCAGCGCGCGCGCAAAGCCGACGCGCTGACGCATGCCGCCCGACAACTCGCGTGGATAGGCGTTTTCGAAACCGTCCAGCCCGATCAGGTCGATGGCCGCGAGCGCGCGCGTACGCCGCTCGCTCGCACCGACGCCTTGCGCTTCCAGACCCGCTTCCACGTTTTGCAGCACCGTCAGCCACGGAAACAGCGCGAAGGTCTGAAACACCATCGCGACGCCCTTGGCCGGCCCGTCGAGCGGCTTGCCCATATAGGTGACTTCGCCGTCGGTCGGCTCGATCAGACCGGCGATGATGCGCAGCAGCGTGGACTTGCCCGAACCCGAACGGCCCAGCAAACCGACAATCTCGCCTTCGCGCAACGATAGATTCGCGTCGTCGAGGACGAGCAACTCGCCCTGCGACTTGTTGAACCCGCGGCACACGTCCTTGACGCGCAGGATCTCCTCGCCGAGGCGCGGCGGCTTCGGCGGTGTCTGGATCGGCGCGGCGGTCATAGCAGCTTTAGGATTTTGCATCGCGTTTAGCCTTCATTTCTCTCAACAAACGCCGGACCGCCCCAACTTTTTACCCCTTCGGGGAGCCCGGCGCGAAGCGACAGGTTCGGGGGCGCTCAATCGAGCCGGAGCTTGGCTTCGGCGTAGGCGTACATCGGACGCCACAGCAGACGGTTGAACAGGGTCACGAACAGCGACATCACAGCAATGCCGACGATGATCTTCGGATAGTCGCCCGCCGCCGTGGATTGCGCGATATAGGCGCCGAGGCCGTGCGCGGCCACCTTCGTGTCGCCCCACTGAACGAATTCCGCGACGATGCTCGCGTTCCACGCGCCGCCCGACGCGGTGATCGCACCCGTCACGTAGTACGGAAAAATGCCCGGCAGCATGGCCTGGCGCCACCACTGCCAGCCGCGGATATGGAAGTTCTTGGCGGCTTCGCGGTAGTCGTTCGGATACGAGCTCGCGCCGGCAATCACGTTGAACAGGATATACCACTGCGTGCCGAGCACGATCAGCGGCGACAGCCAGATGTCCGGGTTCAGATGGAAGCGCACGATCGCGATCACGAATACCGGGAACAACAGGTTCGCCGGGAATGCGGCGAGAAATTGCGCGATCGGCTGGATCTTCTCCGCGAGCGCCGGCCGCAAGCCGACCAGTACGCCGATGGGCACCCAGACCACGGAAGCGATCGCGATCAGCACCACCACCCGCAGCAGCGTGATGAGCCCGAGCACGAAAACATGCCAGACCTCGTCGAGCGAGACGCCGGTGCGCACATACATGAACACACGGGACACCACGTACACGGTGACGATCAGCACCAGCGCCGCCCACAGAATGTCGCCGACGCGCGAACTCTTCTGGCTCTGCGGAATGTGGAAGCGCGGCCCCTGGAACGCCGGCAGGCGAAACGGCACGCGCGCGGCCTTCGCGAACATCCAGCCGAGCGGCACCAGCAGACGGTGAATCAGCCGGGTGCGGCGAATCAGGTCGAGCAGCCACGATTCCGGCGCGTCGCCCGAACTGGTGTTTTCCATGCGGAATTTGTCGGCCCATGCAACGAGCGGGCGGAACAGAAACTGGTCGTAGGCGAGAATCACGACGGTCATGGCGAGGATCACCCAGCCGATCGCATGCAGATTCTTGTCGGAGATCGCCTGCGCGAGATAAGCGCCAATCCCCGGCAGGATGATCGTCCGGTTGCCGACCGTGATGGCCTCAGACGCAACCACGAAGAACCAGCCGCCCGACATCGACATCATCATGTTCCAGATGAGTCCCGGCATCGAGAACGGCACTTCGAGCTTCCAGAAGCGCTGCCATGAAGTCAGATGAAAGCCGCGCGAGACTTCGTCCAGATCGCGCGGCACCGTGCGCAGCGACTGGTAGAAGCTGAACGTCATGTTCCACGCCTGGCTCGTGAAGATCGCGAAAATCGCCGCCAGCTCGGCGCCGAGCACACGGCCCGGGAACAGCGCGAGGAAGAACGTGACCGTAAACGAAATGTAGCCGAGCACCGGCACCGACTGCAGGATGTCGAGAATCGGCACCAGCACGAGGCCGGCGCGGCGGCTCTTGGCCGCCAGCGTGCCGTACACGAGCGTGAAGGTCAGCGAGGCGACCATGGCCGCCAGCATGCGCAGCGTGGTGCGCATGGCGTACTCGGGCAGATTCGCCGGGTCGAGCGAAATCGCCTGGGCCTTGAGCGTCGACATCGGCGCCAGGGTCTCGTGAAAGCCGATCGCGGCCATCGCGATGATGCAGATGATCAACGGGAAGGCGACGAAATCCCATCGATTAGGCAGCACCCGCCATGCCGACGCATTGGCGGTGCGCTTCAGATTGAAGCTGAAATCCATCAGACGCTCTCCCCTTTGATACGGGTCATACAGGCATTCAAACGCACGAAGGGGGCTGCGGCTTCGGCGCGGCGGTCTGAAGATCGGTCCGGAAAGCGGAAATCAGGCATGGCAAAACGCGTGGGCGCGGTAAATCGTTAGCGTTGGAGACATGTGAACCGGTGACGGACATGTCCGTGGGCGAGCCGCCCGGGACCGCAGACCGTCAAGCCGGACTCCTGTCGCCGCAGGCGCCGCCCGAAGGCTGGCGAGCTTTCCTTTGTTTTGGACGGCACGACACTACACCATCCTATGTTTCAGGCACAACCTTTCGCGGTAAATAGCGGCAACTCGCTGCGAAGACCCCGGCAACGGCCGCCGGCCGGTGTCGACGCGCACGGCAGCGAAGCAACGACTGTCTCGTGGCCGCCACGTCCCCACCGCTGCGATAGCGGCCAGCGCCCCGTTTCAAACACCGCAAAATCCGCGCGGCCATTCAGAAAACTGATGCACTGCCGTTAAGAACCTGATGGGCGACACGGACACACTTCGCATTCCCGCAATAACGGTGGCGTTGGGCTCCGTGACGGTTAAAATCGAGAGACGGCACGCCGCTTGCCACTATGCCGGGCCACAGCGAGGCTCACACCAGAGCTCACACCGGGGGCGTGTTGCCAGCCGCTTGCACCGAAGCGAAATAGCGCCAGCGCGCTGCCACAAATGAGCTAGTTGCATGTCACAGCCAGACGGATCAGAGGGTCGATGAACAGAACAACCTTGCGCCAGGCAACCGGACCGATCAGCTTCGTCCTGATCGTGCTCGTTTGCTGGTTCGTGGCCGGCATGGTCGCGGACCGGATGGTACAGCAAGAGCTGGACGCGGCCCTGCGCGCACAGCGCCAAATGTCCACGTCGATCGTCGATAACATGGCCGAGGTGATCGCCAGCGACCTCGCGATGTCTCGCGCCATCCCCGCAACCATGGCCGAAATGGACGTGATCCAGCGCGCGCTCGTGCAATCCCAGAATTATGCCGCGAACAGCGAGGTGGCGGAACCCGCCCTGCGCACCACGTTGTTAAAAGACCCGCGGATGATCGCCGTGAGCAACTTCCTGCACGACGCACAAGGCTTCTCCGGGCTCGATCAGATCTGGCTCGTGAACGCCAACGGCATCTGCGTTGCATCGAGCAACGCCATCAACAATCCGCTGGCCCGGGAAAGCTCCTTTGTCGGCATCGACATGCGGGTGCGCGGCTACCTGACGAACGCCTTGCTCGGCGCGTTTTCGGAAGCCTATGGCGTGGGCCGCAACAGCGGCGAGCCGGGCATCTTCATCGCCGCGCCGGTGTATGCCGACGGCCTGCTGGTCGGGGTCGTGGTGGCCAAGGTGGGCATCGCGCGGTTGCGCCACTGGGTCGCGCATGCCGGCACTTTCGTCGCCGACGACAACGGCGTCATCATCATGGCGCACAACAGCGAACTCGAAGGCCGCGCGCTGCCCAACTCGCGCGTCACGCAGATGAGCGCCGCCGAGCGCATGACCATCTATCGCCGCGAAACCCTCCCCGATGTACAGATCCAGGTCGATACGCAGGTGCGCGAGCAGGCGCCCTGGGTGCCTACCGCGATTGCGGGACAGCTGTTCGGCATGGGCGCGCAGCCGGCGCCGGCGCTGTATCAGGCACGCGGCGGCTTGAACTCGGGATTGTCGGCGCATCTGGTCGATCCGCTCGCGGCCTGGCCCGAGCTGTTGCGCAATCACAAGCGCGATCATCTGCTGGTGTTTCTGACACTGGCCGGCACCGTCGCGCTGGCGTGGGTCATTACCGTGTCGTATGTGCGCGAGCGGTGTCACCACCGCGCCACCCGTGATCTTGCCGAGCAATTGCAATCGGCCAACACACTGCTCTCGGCCGAGGCGCGCCACGATGCGCTGACTGGCGCACTGTCGCGGCGCTACTTCCTCGACCTGCTGCGCCACGAGATCGAACGCGCGCATGCGGGCAACGAGCCGCTGTGCATGGCAATCGCCGACCTCGACCACTTCAAGCAGATCAACGACCGCTTCGGCCATGCCGCGGGCGATCGCGCGCTCGAACATTTCGTCGACACTTGCCGGGCCGAGTTGCGCGGCGCCGATGCGATCGGCCGGTTGGGCGGTGAAGAGTTCGGCTTGTTGCTGCCGGCCACGGATCTGGCGGGCGGCCGCGAAGTCGTCGAGCGCTTGCGCATGCGCCTGAAGGCGATGCCTTCGCCGAAGTTGCCGGCCTCGGTGGGTTTGAGCGTGAGCATCGGCATCACCGAGCTCTCGGCCGACGATCTGCCCGAGCGCCTCATGAGCCGCGCCGACACGGCGCTCTACGCCGCGAAGACCGGCGGCCGCGACCGCACCGAAGCCCTGCCGCCTGACGACACCGCGCCGCCCGCGCGCACGGTGGCGAGCGTCTGGTGATGTCGGTGCTGCGGATAAGTGCGGTAGCTGATGCAAAGCCGCGGTAGCTGATGTAAAGCAAGTCCTTGGCTTCAGGCGTCCCGTTACGAAGCAGGTATGATCAACCTTGGTATTGAGGTTGCCGCTACCGCTCTAACGGGAGATTCGCATGAAGGGAAATTTGGTCATCGTCTGTCGCGATCAGGATGCTCACGCATTCGACCACCTGCTGGCCGAATATGGCGCGTTTCAGACGCGTTTGTCGTCGACCGCGTGGTATCTGAAACTGGCTGTCGCGCCGGAATTGATACAGGAAGAGATACTCGCGCGTCTTGGCAAATACACCACGCACTACATTTTCGAAGCCGAAACGGTCACGTGGAATACGGTGGATAGCGACGCGGCGAATGCGCTAAACACGCTGTTTTCAGACTAGGGCAACGGCTGCCGGACAACGCTCCCAGACCACGCGTTTGACGCGGCATTCCAGACATCTCTCCGGACATCGCGCTCTGGAATAGACACAGCGGGGCAAGCGCCTGCCGCCCAGCCCGCTCACCCTGATCCGACGCCTTACCAGACGCTTTCCGAAGCCGCCATGACACGCGGCACCGCTTCGAACGGGAAGCTCATCAAGACCCGCAAGCCACGGCCGCCGTGGTTGCCGATCTCCCACTCGCCGCCCGCACGCCGTACCAGACGCTCGACGATCGCAAGCCCGAGCCCGCTATGACCATTGCCGCCGCGTGCCGGGTCGAGCCGCACGAACGGCCGACTCGCATTGATCAGGTCCTGCGCGGCGATACCGTTGCCGTTATCGCTCACCGACAGCGTATAACCCTGCGCCGTGCGCGCCGTGGCGACGACGATCGGCGGCGCGCCGTAGGCGTGCGCGTTGTCCAACAGGTTCGACAGGATCCGGTCGAGCGTGGCCGCGGGCAGCAGGAAACCGGGCCCCGCGTCGAGCTCGGTCCGCACCGTGGGCGCACCCGCCGCCACCGCGCGATAGCTGCGCACCACGCGCTCGCATTGCCCGTCTACCTCGACCGCCTCGCTGCGATCGGCGCCGTCGTGTGCGAACACCAGAAACTGTTCGACGATATGCGTCATTGAATCGACGTCGCGCACGACGCCGTCACGCATCTTCACTTCTTCCATCATTTCGGCGCGCAAGCGCAAGCGTGCCAGCGGCGTTTTCAGATCGTGCGCGACGCCGGCCAGCATCACTGCCCGGTCGTTTTCAGTACGCGCCACTTCCTGAACCATCTGGTTGAAGCCATGCGTCAACTGCCGCAACTCGCGCGGCCCGCGCTCGGGCACCGGCGGCACCGGCAGGCCGCGACCGAAGCGCGCCACCGCCTGGGCGAGCGAGCGCAACGGCTGCTGCAGCGCCCACGCGGCAAACAGCGCCGCCATCACCGCGAACGCGAAAATGATCGCGAGCCACAGCACAGTGCGGTCGAGCGAACGCGGCGGGCGCAATGGCTGCAGCGGCACCACGATCCAGCTGCGATCCGTGGTGGCGCGCACCCACAGCGTGGGGGGACGGTCCGGCGGCCCAACCCGCACCTGAGTGCCGGAAGGCATCCGATCGTGCACGTCCTCGACGAAACGTTCGAGCGGCGCAGGCAGCTCGGCGTTTTCCGGCGCCACGTCGGGGCTTGCCGGATCGACCAGCCTGACGCGCGACGGCAAGGGCTGGTCCGGCGTACGGGCGACGTGCTGGCGCACCGCGTCGACGAGGAAGATGGCTTCCTCGACTGCGTAGCGCGTTTGCAGCTGGCTGCGCTCGAGCCGCATGAGCGCGTACCACGCGAAATGGGACAGCAGCAGCACCGCAATGACTAGCAGCGCCAGCCGCCCGAACAGCGAATCAATGGGCCGGCGCATGCTGTTCGCCATCCGGCACGAACACGTAGCCGCGTCCGCGCACGGTTTGAATGAAGCGCGGCGTGGACGGGTCGGTTTCAAGAATACGACGCAGGCGCCACACCTGAACGTCGATGCCGCGGTCGGTGCCGTCGTACTCCGGGCCATGCAGCAATTCGAGCAGACGCTCACGGGTGAGCGTGCGCATGGGGTGATTGACGAAAATCTTCAGGAGCGCGAATTCACTGCCCGACAACGTGAGCGGCTTGTCTTCCAGATGCAGCGTGCGCGACTGGAAATCCAGCGTGAAGCGGCCAAAGTTGAACGGCTCGCGTTGCTCCGGCGCCGCCGCCGACGGCAGCGTGCGGCGCCGCCGCA
Source organism: Paraburkholderia sp. (assembly GCF_034668105.1). GTDB lineage: Bacteria > Pseudomonadota > Gammaproteobacteria > Burkholderiales > Burkholderiaceae > Paraburkholderia. The sequence goes on from NZ_JAXDPY010000326.1 coordinate 9,361, forward strand.
GCACCGCCTGCACGCGCGCCAAGAGCTCGCGCGGATTGAACGGCTTGCCGAGATAGTCGTCCGCGCCGAGTTCGAGCCCGACGATACGGTCGACGTCGTCAGCCCGCGCGGTGAGCATGATCACCGGGATATCGTCGCCCGACGCGCGCAGCTTGCGCAGCGCGGTCAGCCCGTCTACGCCCGGCATCATCAGATCGAGCACGATCAGATCCGGACGCTCGCGTTCGAGCCTGCGTTCGAGTGTACCCGCGTCGTGCAGCACCGAGACTTCGATGCCCTGACGGGCCAGATAGTCGCGCAGCAGATCGCGCAATTCGACGTCGTCGTCGACAACAAGTATTTGAGTAGCCATGGATGAAGTTTAACGCGCAGCAAGAAGGGTTTTCGATTTCAGACGGCCAGCTGGGTTACCGGGTGTTACGGTGAAAGGCGTACGTAATGACCCGTAATAGCCGCATCAAACCACGTAACACAGCGCCGGACGCACTTGTCTACGCTGTGTCTTACCGAATGCAGGCCGTCCTCTAGCACCGGTTGCATCGTCGGCTATTCCATTACAGGGAGTCTTACATGTCCACCAAAAAAATGTCGCGCGTTCTCGCCGTTGCCGCCACTGCCCTCGCGATCGGCGCGGGCGCTGCCTATGCCGCACAGCCCGCCGCCCATGGCGGCCCCGGCGGCTGGCATGGCCACTTCATGAAGGAACTGACGCAACTGCATGACCAGTTGAAACTGAACGCGGATCAGGAAAAGCAATGGCAAGCCGCGCTCGACACCATGAAGCAGAACCACGAGGCGATGCGCGCCAACCATAAACAGATCAAGGACCAGTTCAAGGCCGCGCAGCAGCAGCCGATTCTGGACCTGAACGCCATGGCGGCCGCCCATCAGCAAGTGGAGCAGAAAGACGCCCAGCTGCGTCAGCAAACCTCGGATGCGTGGCTCAAGTTCTATAACGGTCTGAACGACCAGCAGAAGACCACCGTCAGCACGGCGCTGAAGCAGCGTTTTGCGAAGATGGAAGCGCGTCACGAGAAGATGCGCGATCGCTGGGAACATCACAAGGGCGCGGCGTCGGCGCCGGCCGCAAATCAGTAAGCGGTATCACGCGGGCGGAAGGCGGCTTGTGCGGCCGTCGTCCGGATGCAGAAACGCCACGGAAATTGTCCGTGGCGTTTTTTTGCGTGCTTTCCGCTTTTCAATTCGAACAGCTCGTTGTATTCGCAGCGGGCTGCGGGCTGCGGGCTGCGGGCAATGAGAAACCACCAGCCGTCAGCCACTGACCGGTGAACGGCCAGCCCGCGCGTGCCGTTCAGGCGCTTACCCGTTGAGCTGACCCAGGTCAAACAGCAGCACTTCAGCGTTCTCGCCCTTCTCGAGTGTCACCGTATCGGTCTCGCTGAGCTTGGCAGCGTCTCCGGCCCGGAGCGCTTCGCCGTTTACAGTCAGCGCGCCTCGCGCCACATGCACATAGGCGAGCCGTCCTTTCGGCAACGTGAACGCAGCCTGTTCCGCGCCGTCGATCAGGGCCGCGTAGATCGAGGCATCCGCATGAATCGTCACCGAGCCGTCCCGGCCGTCCGGCGAGGCGACCACCCGTAGACGCCCGCGCTTATCGGCATCGTCGAAGCGTTTTTCCTCGTAGCCGGGCTGGTCGCCCGCCCGTTGCGGGATCACCCAGATCTGCAACAGGTGCGCCGGCTCGTCCTGCGATGCATTGAACTCGCTGTGCTGTACGCCCGTGCCGGCGCTCATGCGCTGCACGTCGCCGGGACGGATGGTCGAACCGTTGCCCATGCTGTCGCGGTGCGCGAGCGCGCCTTCGAGCACATACGTGACGATTTCCATGTCGCGGTGGCCGTGCGTGCCGAAGCCCTGGCCGCCGGCGATGCGGTCTTCGTTGATCACCCGCAGCGGCCCGAAATGCACGTGTTGGGGGTCGCGATAGTCGGCAAACGAAAAGCTGTGATACGAGTCGAGCCAGCCGTGGTTGGCGTGACCACGTTCGTTGGAACGGCGAATCTCGATCATGGGAATCTCCCGGTCAGTAAATAGCGATGCCCAGAATGTATGGGCGCGCAGTGCACTAAACAATCGGCAGGGGCGCACCGGATCGTTTCATAAATCCGGGCAATCGTGCGCCGGCGGCACAAGGCACTGTCCGGCCGCTACTGGCAACCCTCCGCGTCAAGCCAGCTGGCAGATTCAGCTCACGCCAGGCAGTGGCCGACCCGGCTGCTGGCGGCCCTCCTCACATGCCGGACGACAGTCTGTCGCCGATTCACGCGAAACAGCGCACGCAAGAACAGCCCGGCCGCGGTCCGACAGCGTCGCGCAGGCACAACGCATGCGCCGGCCCAACGGCGGCCGTCGGCTTCCCGCACTGGCGCCGGGTCTCTGTTCGGGTAAAATACCGCCCTTTTCAAGACACGTCGCCGTGCAAGGCACGCCGGCGCGGCCGGCAGCCGGAGCCGCGACGGAACGGCTACGGGCTTCCGTCCCTCGCCAAACTCGCTTGAGACGTCGGAAAGACATCAGGCAGAGCCCAGCCAGGAGCGAAGCGAAAAAGCAGGCGCACCCAGGCGGAACCATACGCGGCGCGACAATTTTGACCGCCTAGAATAGCGACGGCCGGCCAGCAGCCGGCCGTCGTCGAGATCGGCGCGCCATGACGGTAATAGATTTCGAAGCAGGATCAAAAGCAGTTCCAACCCGATTCAAAACCAGAGTCGAAAAGCGCGCTGCAAGGCCGGCAACGGCCATGCAGTCATGATTGCACGGCGGTGCGCTGCGCGCCGCAGGAAAAACAGCGAGCCCCAAGCTCGCGGCACACGCGGCGCAGCGCTGGCCGCGTCTTTTGCGGTGCGTCACAAACGCATCGTCAAGGACCCCCTATGTTCCTTCAAGGCTACGGCCCGCTGCTTCTCAACGGCACCTGGCAAACCGTCAAACTGGCCGTGTTGTCGCTGGTGTTCGCTTTCGTGCTGGGCCTGCTCGGCGCGGCGGCGAAACTGTCGAAGAACCGTCTCTCATACGGCGTCGGCACCGTCTACACGACGCTCGTGCGCGGCGTGCCCGACCTGGTGCTGATGCTGCTGCTGTTCTACAGCATCCAGATCTGGCTGAATAACCTGACCGACCTGCTAGGCTGGGATCAGATCGACATCGACCCTTTCGTGGCGGGCGTGGCGGTGCTGGGCTTCATTTATGGCGCCTATTTCACCGAGACCTTCCGCGGTGCGTTTCTCGCCGTGCCGCGTGGCCAGCTCGAAGCGGGCGCGGCCTACGGCATGACCGACTGGCAGGTGTTCTCGCGAATCATGTTCCCGCAGATGATGCGCTTCGCGCTGCCCGGCATCGGCAATAACTGGCAGGTGATGGTGAAAGCCACGGCGCTGGTGTCGATCATCGGTCTCGCCGATGTCGTCAAGGCTTCGCAGGATGCGGGCAAGGGCACGTTGCGGTTCTTCTTCTTCACCCTGTTCGCAGGGGCGATCTATCTCGTCATCACCACAATCTCCAACTTCGTGCTGATGTACCTCGAAAAGCGTTACTCGACCGGCGTGCGAAAGGCGGATCTATGATCGAGATCATTCAGGAATACTGGCGCAACTATCTTTATACCGACGGCTACCGCCTCACCGGCGTGGTGATTACGCTGTGGCTGCTGGTGGTGTCGATCGGGCTCGGCTTCTGCCTGTCGATTCCGCTCGCGGTGGCCCGCGTGTCGAAGAAGAAGTGGCTCTCCAGTCTGGTGTGGCTGTATACGTATGTGTTCCGCGGCACGCCGCTCTACGTGCAACTGCTGCTCTGCTACACCGGCTTGTACAGTCTGGAGATCATCCGCAATCACGAGCTGACCAACGCGTTCTTCCGCGACGGCATGCATTGCACGTTGCTCGCGTTCACGCTCAACACCTGCGCCTACACCACCGAAATTTTCGCCGGCGCGATCAAGGCCACGCCGTATGGTGAGATCGAAGCGGCGCGCGCCTATGGCATGTCGTCGTTCACGCTGTACCGCCGGGTGATCCTGCCGTCGGCACTGCGCCGCGCGTTGCCGTACTACAGCAACGAAGTGATCCTGATGCTGCACGCCACCACCGTTGCGTTCACCGCGACCGTGCCGGACATCCTCAAGATCGCCCGCGACGTGAACTCCGCCACGTACCAGTCGTTCAATGCATTCGGCCTCGCCGCCGTGCTCTATCTGTTGATTTCGTTTGCGCTCGTGTGGCTGTTCCGCCGCGCCGAGCGTCGCTGGCTCGCTTACCTGCGGCCGCAAGGCAAGTAACCACGGGCATCGCCTCAAGCCCCAGGCAAGTGAGCCCGCCAAGGATCCTGATGAACACCAAGAAGCAAAAGCTCTTCGTCGACGAGCTGCATAAACAGTACGGCGACAATGAAGTCCTCAAGGGCGTGTCGCTGAAGGCAAACGCCGGCGACGTAATCAGCGTGATCGGCTCGTCCGGTTCGGGCAAGAGCACGATGCTTCGCTGCATCAACTTTCTCGAGCAGCCGAACTCGGGGCGGATCTTTGTCGACGGCGAAGAGGTCCGCACGCAGATTGCCAAGAACAAAGGCCTGCGCGTATCCGATCCGAAGCAGTTGCAGCGCGTGCGCACCAAGCTGTCGATGGTGTTCCAGCACTTCAACCTGTGGTCGCACATGAACGTGCTCGAGAACATCATCGAGGCGCCGGTCAATGTGCTGGGTCTGAAGCGCAAGGAAGCCGAAGAACGCGCGCGCGAGTATCTGGAGAAAGTGGGTCTCGCGCCGCGTCTGGAAAAACAGTACCCGTCGCATCTGTCGGGCGGCCAGCAGCAACGCGTGGCGATCGCGCGCGCGCTGGCCATGCATCCGGACGTGATGCTGTTCGACGAACCGACCTCGGCGCTCGATCCCGAGCTGGTCGGCGAAGTCCTGAAGGTGATGCAGACGCTCGCCGAAGAAGGCCGCACGATGATCGTCGTCACTCATGAAATGGCATTCGCGCGCAACGTGTCGAATCACGTGATGTTCCTCCACCAAGGCCGTGTCGAAGAAGAAGGCCATCCGGACGAAGTCTTCGGGAACACGAAGAGCGAACGGCTCAAGCAGTTCCTCTCCGGCAGCCTCAAATAGGACTGCCGTACAACCCGCTATTTGGGCTGTAGTCAAAGTAGTATTACAAGGCGCTTACGAGCGCCTTTTTTTACTTCGCTCACCTGCACATTCCGGCCATTCTGGCCTCGAAAATCGGCCCAAACCTCCTCCAGGCCGCCCTTCTCCCGCCTTACTCTGCCGCATTTGAAGCGTCAATAGTGGCAATCCTTAAGGTTGTCCGTCCCAATCCGTGATTCCCTTTCCACATAAGGGTCTCCCGCCTTTTTTGAGACCTCACGACGCTTGCCTGCACACATTCGTATTGCAATTTGGAGACACCCGCCGAGGGCGGTACTAATTTCTTCTCCCACTCAAGGGTATTTTTGATAAATTAGTAACCAAAGTAGCAAAACAAAGTTCATTAAAAGTAGTTTCACTTCAAAGCAACAGAGGAGAACCGGTCGGCGAGGGATCGGCATGACGCGAAGAAGTGGCCCACCGAGGCTATCCGTCACGGCAGGAGACCCAATCCACCCGCTAATCTCCCTGGTACCGATTTCTGTTCGGCGCGCTTGCGTCCGAACACCATTCGCAGTACTGGGTTTCACTTTTTGACAGGGTATGGAGGAGAAGATGAAGAAAGCATTGCTCGCCGCTGCGCTGATGACAGCCGGTGTAGTTGCTCACGCCCAAAGCAGCGTGACGCTGTACGGCCGCCTCGACGCTGGCCTGGAATACATGTCGGGCGTTCCGCAAGGCGTCGGTGCAAATGGTCAGGCTACTGGCAGCACGAACCGTTTCAAGGCAGAAAGCGGCGACTGGGGTACCAGCCTGTGGGGTTTGAAGGGCGTTGAGGACATTGGTGGCGGCAACAAGGTCCTGTTCCAGTTGGAAGGCTCCTTCAACACCATGACGGGCGCGGGCCCTGGCGGTGGCGGTCTCTTCAATCGCTGGGCAACGGTAGGCTTGGCGAACGACCAGTACGGTACGTTCACCATGGGCCGCATGCTCTTCATCTCGAATGGCGTGTGGGACTTCGACCCGTTCGGTCAATCGAACTGGTCATCGGCGTCGCTGGTGCGTGGCCGCAACTGGCCGCAATCGAGCAACAACTTCGCCTACCAGTCGCCGAAGATCGCAGGCTTTGACTTCTACGGTCAATACGCGCTGTCGAACGCGACGACCTGGAACGCCAACCCGGCGCCGGGTGGTCAGGGTCGCGAAGCTGGCGCACAGATCACCTACACGAACTCGCTGTTCCAGATTCGCGGTCTGTACGACGAAATCCGCAACCCGGCCAACGGCCTCCTGTACGGTGGGACTGCTGCAACGCCGGCCAATACGGCTAACGTCGCCACCGGCGTGTTCGCGGCATCGCGCGAATACTCGGCTCTCGTGAACGTGTTCCTCGGCCAGTTCAAGATTCAGGGCGCGTACCAGGCGGTCCGTTCGGCAGGTGCGACGGGCGTCCTGCCGGGCCAGCCGACCACCCTCGATCACGAATGGGGCGGCGTGACGTGGCAAGCAACGCCGGCTGCAGCATTGATCGCAGCGGTGTACCACGTCAACGGCAACAATGGCGCGGGCAATGCAACGATCTACACGATTGGCGGTTCGTACAACCTGTCCAAGCGCACGCTGCTGGACATCCAGCTCGCTACGGTACGTAACAGCAAGAACGCCAACTTCGGCCTGAATGCTGACAACGCCGGCACGTCCGCCGCGACGGACAACCCGCTGCCGGGTCACCAGCAGTCGGGCGTGTATGCAGGTATTCAGCACTCGTTCTAAGCGAACGGTGTTCCCCGAGGGGATTTCCCTCGGGGTGTAGTAGTCACGAGTTCTTCAAGAGAATCTTTTTCACGCTGCTGCGAGAGGCGCGTATCGGTGCGATGTCCGAAAGGGTATCGCACCGTTTTTTATTGGCGCGCACGGTTTTGCCACCGTCCCGGCGCACCTGATCGGTGCGCACGATGCGCGACGCCACATACCGGCGCTTCAGTTTCTGTGTTTTATCGTGCGAGGTCAAACCCGCTTACGAACCGCTCAGACCGCCGCTTCGTTCTCTTCGCCCGTGCGAATCCGGATTACACGCTCCACGTCTGCGACGAAAATCTTGCCGTCGCCGATCTTGCCGGTGCGTGCCGCGCCGATGATCGCGTCGATCACCTGATCGCACTGGTTGTCCGCGACCACCACTTCGATTTTCACTTTCGGCAGAAAGTCGACCACGTACTCTGCACCACGATACAGCTCGGTGTGGCCTTTTTGCCGGCCGAAGCCTTTGACTTCGGTCACGGTCAGACCCGTGAGGCCGACTTCAGCGAGCGCCTCGCGCACTTCGTCGAGTTTGAACGGTTTGATGACTGCAGTGATGCGCTTCATGGCGGACCTCGTCTCGTGATTGGAAGTTCGAAAGGTGAATGGATGATTTTTATTCTACGCCGCGCCGGATGCGTTGCGGCGATCCGGCGGTCCGGCGGTCCGGCAATCCGGCGCGCGCTTCAGGTTTGCTTCACGCGTGCCCGTCATAACCGTTCGCTTCTCACTGAACCGGCTCGGTGTAGCGCGACGTAATCGGATAACGCCAGTCGCGGCCGAACGCGCGATGCGTGACACGAATGCCGATCGGCGCCTGACGGCGTTTGTA
>NZ_JAXDPY010000327.1:0-3966 GCF_034668105.1 Paraburkholderia sp.
AGCAAGCCGAGCTGGGTCGGCGAAAGGCTGAATTCTCCCTGGATCCTGCTGCCCGCGATCGAGAGGTTCGCGCGATCCATGTAGTTGATGGCCGTGACTACAAACAGTAAAAAGACAATGAAATACCGGGTTTTTGTTGTTTTCATGATTTTGCATTCAAGAAGCTGTCTGGATGACCGTCCAAACAGGCATTGGCCGCCGCAATACCGGCGACGCGTCGTGCCGCTCAGAGCGGGAGTTTTACAACCGCATTGCTCTGCGTGCTGCGATAGATGGCTGTGAACAGCTCTACGGTCTTCCGGCCGTCGAGTCCGTCGATCAAGGGCTTCGTGCCGTTGCTGACGGCAGTCAGGAAATCACCGATTTGCTGCTCGTGATAGAAGTACAGGGAATCCGCGGAATTAAAATACTCCGCATCCGCTTTTTTCCATTCGGCGAGCCTGTCTTCTTCGCCTTTGATCGTCCAGATATCGTTGTAAGGCGGTTCGGTGATGGTCGAAACGCCGGCGATGAACATCGCGCCGCCGTCCGTCTGCACGCCGACCGACGCACCGTTATCGCCGTGAACATGGACCTTCCCGTACAAAGCAGGATTCTGCGAGTTGCTGACGAGAATGTTGGCAATCGCGCCGCTTTTGAACTTGATGATGGCCGCCGCGGTGTCTTCAACCTCGATGTAGTCGTGGTTGACGTTCTTCCACACGCCATAGACCTCATCGATATCGCCCATATACCAGAGCAGCAGATCGAGCTGATGAGGGGCCTGGTTCACGAGCACACCGCCTCCTTCGCCAGCCCACGAGCCACGCCAGGGATCGCTTTCGTAATACTGACGGTCGCGCCATCCGAGCATGACGACATTGCCGATGGCGGGGCGGCCGATCTTGCCCGCATCGATGGCCCGCCTGATTCGCATCGCGGACGGATAAAAGCGCCGCTGGCACACGACGCCGACCGTACGCCGGTGTTCTTCGGCGCATGAAAGGATGGCATCGCAGTCTTCGAGCGAAGAAGCGAGGGGTTTCTCTATGAGAACGTGACTGCCGCTTTTCAGGGCGGCGATCGCAACGGGAGCATGCTGAGGATGCGGAGTGCAGATGCATACGACGTCGATCTGCGCGGCTTCCACCATTTCTTCGACGCGATCGAACGCATGCACACCGTATTGTTTGCCGAAGGCCTTTGCTCGATCGAGAGAGGTGCTGCATACCGCGACGAAGTCCGAGTCCTCCAGATTGGAGAGCGCCCGCGCATGGAAATGACCGACTTTTCCGCAGCCGACAATGGCCGTTCTAAGTTTTTTCATGGTGATTCGGTATGACGTTGTTGATTTGAAGGCGAGCGGAACACTGCTGCCACCGGTTCGGTGGCAGCGCACGATGTCGATCGCGGATTGCGCGACGCTAGATGTGAAAAGGCTTCCATCGGCTTCATTGCCAAGCAGGCTCGTGACGGCGCGCTACAGTCAAGTGAAGTCGCTGCGAGCGCAAGCCGACTTCGCGATGAAATGACTGCGATCCGGCCAACGTGGACATGCGTGGATGACAGGCAATCTTTCAGGGCGGCCGGCATTCGATGTCGGCCGCATCACACCTACGCCTTGAGATGCGGTCCCAGCAGCGACAGGTCCGCAACGGAAAGACGATCATGCGCGGTCTGCGCCTGATGCCAGTACGGGTACAGCAGGGGCGGCGCGCTCACCTTGTCGAGCCGCTCACGCTGTTCGGCGCTCAGGCTGAGATTCGCCGCGCCGAGGTTGTCGAGCAGTTGTTTGTCGTTGCGCCCGCCGATGATGACCGACGTGACGGCGGGGCGCCCAAGCGTCCACGCAAGCGCGACCTGAGCCGCCGAGACATTCAGCTCGCCGGCGATCTCGACAAGCGTGTCGACGATCGACCACAGGCGTTCGGCGTCGCGAATCGGCGGCTCTGTCCAGCCGGCGAGCTGACGCGTGCCCTCGGGCGTCGTGTCGCGGCGGTGCTTACCCGACAGCAGGCCGCCTGCGAGCGGGCTCCAGACGAGAATGCCCAAGCCTTGATCGAGCGAGATCGGCGCGAGCTCGTATTCTGCTTCGCGTGCTTCCAGCGTGTAATGGATCTGTTGGCTCACGAAGCGCGGCAGGCGGTCGCGCTCGCTCACATGCAACGCCTTCATCAGATGCCAGCCCGAGTAGTTCGAGCAGCCGACATACCGGACCTTGCCATGCCGGACAAGCAGGTCGAGCGCTTCAAGTGTTTCCTCGAGCGGCGTGAGTCCGTCCCATTCGTGCACCTGGTAGAGATCGATCACGTCGGTCTTGAGACGGCGCAGGCTCGCCTCGCAGGCTTCTATCAGATGATGTCGCGACAGACCCCGGTCGTTCGGGCCGTCACCCATGGGAAAGCGGGCTTTCGTCGCAATCAGCACGCCGCCTTTGCGCTTGCCGCCGAGCGCCTGGCCGACGATTTCCTCCGACGCACCGTTCGAATAGACGTCCGCGGTGTCGATCAGGTTGACGCCCGCGTCGATGCACATGTCGATCTGCCGGCGCGCCTCGTCGAGACCCACCTCGCCGACGCTCGCGAATTTGCCTTGGCCGCCCATCGTCATCGTACCTAGCGTGATGGTCGACACCTTGAGGCCTGAACGGCCCAGTTGACGGTAGTCCATGATGAAGCAATCTCCATGTATGTTGCGAGGATTGACAACTGGCATGCAGTCGATGAGGCCCATTGCGCCCGCATTTCATGCCCGGCGTTTCGACGTCACCAGACGTCGGACGATAACGGAGATTGAATTACCATTCCAATAGAAAGATGTGATCCAATTGTGCTGTTTTTGTGATTAATCGTCTCTGCAGAAAGAGTGCCAACGTGGATTTGAAGCAACTGGAACATTTCGTGGCGGTCGCGCAAGAGCGGCATTTCACGCGCGCGGCGCGCCGCCTCAACCTCGTGCAGTCCGGCTTGTCCGCATCGATCCGCTTGCTGGAAGAAGATCTGGGTGGACCGCTGTTCAATCGCAGCACGAGGCGAGTCGCTTTGACGCCTGCCGGCGAAGTGCTGTTCGCCGAGGCGCAGCGGGTACTGGCTGCCGCTCGCGACGCGCGGCATGCCGTCACGCAGGTTCATGGTCTCGCACGCGGGCGGCTGAGTATCGGTGCGATTCATGGTCTCGCGCCATTCGTCGACCTGCCCGCTGCGCTGGGACAGTTTCGGGCCGCGTTCGGTGGGATCGACATCGAATTGACACTGGACGGCTCGCGCGCGTTGATCGACGAAGTGAGGGAAGGGCGCCTCGACCTCGCGTTCACTCAGCCACCGGATACGCCGCTCGACGATCTCGGATCGCACATGTTCGCCTGCGAAGGAATGGTCGTCGTTTGCGCGGCGCATCATCGGCTTGCGGGCGCCAGCGGGCTCGAGTTGGCCGATCTCGTCGACGAAACATTCGCCGATCTGCGCCCGGAGTGGAGCGTGCGGCGGCTTGTCGACCGGAGCTTTGCGGCAGCAGGGTTGCAGCGCCGGACCAGCTTCGAGGTCAACGATATGCCGATGTTGCTTGAACTGGCCGCACACGGACTGGCGATCAGCATGGTGCCCGAATCTGTGGCCGCTGCGCGGGGCGGCCACACGCGCGAGGCGCCGGTCGCAACAGCGAGCCTGTGCGAAGCCAATGAACTCTGTTGGGAACTCGCGGCGGTTTTTAAGGGCAGCGCGGGAGAACCGCTCATACCCGTTACGCGTGCTTTTCTGGACTTCCTAAAATTGCCCGCGGTGGCGGCCTGAGGCTCGATTGGCACCGCGCGGCGATCTTGCGCCATGCTTCGGATCGCTGACCAACGGAAGCCCTGTCGGTGACAAGAAAATGTTCATGCTAGGATCGCCGACTCACTGTTTCAACGGATCGGAGTCGCAGTCGCGGATTGGCGTCGCGATTCCGGCACGCACCAACGAGGATTCTGATGACTCATTCTGCCCTGACCCC
>NZ_JAXDPY010000328.1:0-7071 GCF_034668105.1 Paraburkholderia sp.
CCCCCCGCCCCGAAGTACAATGCCACCTGAACCACCCGCCCGCGCGCGGGGCGTCGCGAAAGTCGACGCCGCGCTCCACGTCGCGCCGGCCGGCGTCGGGCGCACTGCCCGGCCATAACACCGATTACCCATCCACCCACGACCGCCCGCCCCCACGCGGCCGGCGTCGTCAACGTCTATTGCAAGCAAATGGCCCAATACGTCTTCACCATGAACCGGGTCGGCAAGATCGTGCCGCCCAAGCGTCAAATCCTGAAAGACATCTCGCTGTCGTTCTTCCCCGGCGCGAAGATCGGCCTGCTCGGCCTGAACGGCTCGGGCAAGTCGACGCTGATCCGCATCATGGCCGGTGTGGACAAGGACATCGAAGGCGAAGCCACGCCAATGCCGAACCTGAACATCGGCTATCTGCCGCAGGAACCGCAGCTCGATCCGAACAAGACGGTGCGCGAAGCGGTCGAGGAAGGTCTCGGCGACGTCTTCGGCGCGCAAAAGAAGCTCGACGAAATCTACGCCGCCTACGCTGAGCCGGACGCCGATTTCGACGCGCTCGCCGCCGAGCAGGCGAAGTACGAAGCCATTCTCGCCACCACCGACGGCAGCGCCGAACAGCAGATCGAAATCGCCGCCGACGCGCTGCGCCTGCCGGCGTGGGACGCGAAGATCGAACACCTGTCCGGTGGCGAAAAGCGTCGCGTGGCCCTCTGCAAGCTGCTGCTCGAAAAGCCGGACATGCTGCTGCTCGACGAGCCGACCAACCACCTGGACGCGGAATCCGTCGACTGGCTCGAACAGTTCCTCACGCGCTTCCCGGGTACCGTCGTCGCGGTGACCCACGATCGCTACTTCCTCGATAACGCCGCCGAGTGGATTCTCGAACTCGACCGCGGCCACGGCATTCCGTGGAAGGGCAACTACAGCAGCTGGCTCGACCAGAAGGAAGAGCGCCTGAAGCAGGAAGAGTCGTCGGAATCGGCGCGTCAGAAAGCGATCAAGAAGGAACTGGAGTGGGTGCGCCAGAACCCGAAGGGCCGTCAGGCGAAGTCGAAGGCGCGGATTGCCCGCTTCGAGGAACTGAACAGCCAGGACTACCAGAAGCGCAACGAGACCTCGGAAATCTTTATCCCGGTCGGCGACCGCCTGGGTAATGAAGTGATCGAGTTCAAGAACGTCAGCAAGTCATATGGCGACCGTTTGCTGCTCGACGACGTCAGCTTCAAGATTCCGGCGGGTGCGATCGTCGGCATCATCGGGCCGAACGGCGCCGGTAAGTCGACGCTGTTCCGCATGCTGACCGGCCGCGAACAGCCGGATTCGGGCGAGATCGTGCAAGGCCCGACCGTCAAGCTCGCTTACGTGGACCAGAGCCGCGACGCGCTCGACGCCTCGAAGACCGTGTTCGAGGAAATCTCAGGCGGTGCGGACGTGCTGACGGTCGGCAAGTACGAAACGCCGTCGCGTGCGTACATCGGCCGCTTCAACTTCAAGGGTGGCGATCAGCAGAAAATTGTCGGCAACCTGTCGGGTGGTGAGCGCGGCCGCTTGCATCTGGCGAAGACGCTGATTGCGGGCGGCAACGTGCTGCTGCTGGACGAACCGTCGAACGACCTCGACGTCGAAACGCTGCGTGCGCTTGAAGACGCCTTGCTTGAATTCGCGGGCTCGGTGCTGGTCATCTCGCACGATCGCTGGTTCCTCGACCGCATCGCGACACACATCCTCGCGTTCGAAGGCGATTCGCAAATCACCTTCTTCGACGGTAATTACCAGGAATACGAAGCGGACAAGCGCGCGCGTCTCGGTGAAGAAGCTGCACGTCCGAAGCGCCTGCGTTACAAGCCGATCGCGCGATAAAGCGCGAGCCCGGCGGCGGCCGGTGCAGTCAGGCCGCCGCGGGACCCGGAGAAGCGAGGTAGGTCGCGCAACGCCGCCGCTACGAACACAGCGCAGAGCGAGGCATTTGCGGATGAGCGCCGGGGCACACGTTTTGCGTGCCTTGCGCAAACACGTTGTCCCGCCGGGATGCGGCAACTCCGCGGAGGCAAAAAAATCAATGCGCGTCCCACGGCGCGCGCAGAGGCCGATCACACCCACACCGCGCACGGCGCGGCGACGAGGAGGCAAGCATGGCGATGTCGAAGGGCAAGCGCTGGGCCACTGCCGTAGGCGGCGTGTTGCTGGTGCTGATTGTCGTCGCGGTCGGTGCGCTCCAGTTCGCGCAGCGCGAAGTCAAGCAACGCGTGATCGCTGCGCTCGGCCCATTAGGTAGTGCCGAAAGCATCCGGGTCGGCCTCACGTCAGTCCATCTCACCAACGTTCTGCTCAAGGCGCCGCCCGACTGGCCCGCTGGCGACCCATTGCGGGCCGACGAAATCACCATCACGCCCGACCTTCGCGATCTGCTCGCGCGCCGCATGCATATTCGCAGCGTGGTGGTGCGCGGCTTCGACATCGCGGTGTTGCGCAGCAAGGACGGCGCGATCCGCCTGATGCCGAATCTGCGGGAATCCGTCAGCAAGTCCGATGAAGAAGCCAGCGGCGTCGCACCCTCCGCTCCCCGCGAAAAGCTGATCGACCACATCAGCTTCGAGCAAGGCAACTTCCATTTCTACGATATGACGGTCGGACCGCCGGCGTTCAAGGTGACAGTCAGCAACGCGAACGCGACGGTCGATCACCTGCAACTTCCTGCGCTCAGCGAACCGACCACACTCAACCTTACCGGCTCGATCAAGGGCCCCGCGCATACGGGCACGGTTTCGTTCGGCGGGTGGATCAAGATCGCCAACAAGGATTCGCAGACCACCAGCCAACTGCGCGGCATCGATGTGGTGATGCTCGATCCTTACCTGCTGAAAAAAGCCGGCGCGAAGGCGCAAGTGACAGGCGGCACGGTCGACCTGACAGTCGACTCGACCGTGCTTAACTATCAGTTGCACGCGCCCGGCACGGTGACGATCCACAACCTGAAACTCGCCGACAGCGGCAATCCGCTCGACACCTTCATGTCGATCCCGACCAAGGCCGCCGTCGCCGCGCTCAAGTCGCACAACGGCGATATCACGCTGCATTTCACGCTGGATGGGAATTTGCGCGACCCGAAGTTTTCGGTGCAGGAAAGTCTGATGACGCGCCTCGGCGCCGGTTTTGCGAAAGCGACCGGCGTGAGCGTCGAAGGCGTGGCGAAGGGCGCTGGGGAAACCGTGAAAGGTCTGGGTAACGCGTTGAAGAATCTGCTCGGGCAGTAGGCCGGCATTAACCGGGATTAACCGGCATCGCGCATTTATACCGGCAGGCCCAGTTCGCGTAGTCTCGCTTCGGTTCGCGCCGCGCTCGTGTGGTGTACCCCGTGCCAGCCAAGTGCGGTTGCGGCCTCCGCGTTTTTCAGATTGTCGTCGATGAAGACGAGTTGGTCCGGCTCGATGCCCGGCAGCTGCGCCTCGATCCGCTGGCGCATTGCCGCGAAAATCGCCGGATCCGGTTTCACCAGCCTCACCCTGCCCGACACGACGATGTCGCGGAATCGCCGCAGCACGGGGTAGTGTTCCCACGCATAGGGAAACGTCTCCGCCGACCAGTTCGTCAGCCCGAAAAGCGGCACCTGGGCCGCCTCGAGTTTTTCCATGATCGCGACGCCCTCTTCCAGCACGCCGGCCACCATCTCGTGCCAGCGTTCGTAAAACGCGCGGATCAGCGGTGCGTGTTCGGGAAACTTCGCGATCAGTTCGTCTGTTGCCTCGACGATGGGCTGGCCGCCGTCCTGACGGATCACCCAGTCCATCGAACAGACGTGAGTCAGAAACCACCGGCGCTCGGTTTCGTCAGGAATCAACTGACGGTACAGATACTCGGGGCTCCAGTCGATCAGCACGCCGCCGAAATCGAACACCACTGCCTTGATGGCCATGCACGCTCCGTCAGTCAACTCTCGTGCGACGAGATCAGATAGGTTGTGTACGCAACTCGAGCCATGCCTTGGCCTCGCCCGAGACATGCGGCGACAGGCGCGTGCGCACCGTCTCGTGATAGGCGTTGAGCCATGCGCGCTCGTCGTCACGCAACAGCGACAGGTCGAGGCAGCGCGTGTCGATCGGGCACAGGGTCAGCGTCTCGAACTTGAGGAAATCGCCGAACTCGGTCTTTTCCGCGGGCACATTCAGCACGAGGTTTTCGATCCGCACGCCCCACTTGCCCGGCCGGTAAAGGCCCGGCTCGACCGAGGTGATCATGCCCTCTTCCATCGCCGTCCAGGGGTCGGCCGGCGCGTAGTGCGAAATCACCTGCGGGCCTTCGTGCACGTTCAGGAAATAGCCCACGCCGTGACCGGTACCGTGACCATAATCGGCGCCCGCTTCCCAGATCGGCGCGCGTGCAATCGCGTCCAGCATCGGCGAACGGATGCCGCGCGGGAATTTTGCACGCGACAGCGCCATGGTGCCTTTCAGCACGATCGTGAAATCGCGCCGCTGCGCCTCGCTGATGGTGCCGATCGGCACGACGCGGGTGATGTCGGTCGTGCCGCTCAGATACTGTGCGCCCGAATCGATCAGCAGCAGGCCATTGCCCTCGATCACCGAATGCGCTTCATCGGTTGCGCGGTAGTGCGGCATCGCGCCGTTCGCGTTGAAGCCGGCGATCGTCGCAAAGCTCAGCGACACGAAGCCGGGACGGCGCGCGCGAGCTGCTGTCAGGCGCTCGTCGATCGTCAGTTCGGTGATCGTTTCGCGGCCCAACGCGCCTTCGAACCACGCGAAGAATTCGGCGAGTGCCGCGCCGTCCTGCTCCATCGTCGCGCGCACGTGCTCCGCTTCCGCCTCGGTCTTACGCGATTTGAAGAACGTGGACGGGTTGACCGCCTCGACGACCTTTACCGTGGACGGCACCGATTGCAGCGAGCCATACGTAATGCGGCGCGGGTCGATCAGCAGCGTGCTGCCGTCGGGCAGCGTGGCCAGCGCGACGGCCGCCTTCGCATACTGTTCGACGCGGATGCCGTCACGCGCGAGCGCATCGGCCAACGCTTGCGGCACCTTGCCGTCGCCGACGAAGAGCGACGCACTGTCCAGACCGATCAGCGCGTGCGCAACGAACACCGGGTTGTAGCTGACGTCGGCGCCGCGCAGATTCAAAAGCCATGCGAGGTCGTCGAGCGTGGAAATGAAGTGCCACTGCGCGCCCTTCTCCGCCATTGCGCGGCGAATCTGCGCGAGCTTTTCGGACCGGGGGACGCTCGCGTGCGGCGCGGCATGCTCAAAGACGGCGGCAGCGGGCAGCGACGGGCGCTGCGGCCAGATCGCGTCGAACAGATCGACGTCGGTGCGCAGCTTCACGTCACTTGCGGTGAGCGCCTGGCTCAACACACGCGCCGCCGACACCCCGAGCACGGCACCGTCCACACCCACCGTCCCGCCGCTCGTGACGTTCTGCGCGAGCCATTCGAAATGCGGCGCGCTCTGCTGCCCGCCCGTCATTTTCATCAACTGGACGCCGGTGCCGGCCAGTTGCGCGTTGGCTTGTTCCCAATAGCGGCTGTCGGTCCATACGCCTGCGAAATCGGCGGTCACGACCAGCGTGCCGGCCGAGCCGGTGAAACCCGACAACCACTGCCGGCCTTGCCAACGTGCGGGCAGATATTCGGAAAGATGCGGATCCGCGGATGGCACCAGATAGGCGGCTACGCCTTCGCGCGCCATCGCATTGCGCAATGTCGCGAGCCGTTCGGGGATGGAGGAGGTTTCGGGGAGTCGGGCATTCATCGGAGTCACCTGCAAATATTCATCGACGGGAAAGCAAGCCGACCGTCACGGCAACGGCAATCAGCGCGATGGCGGTACATACCGGCCATTCGAGCGTATCGCCATCATGAAAGAGACCAACCACGTTGCCAGCCATGCGCGCGACACTCGCGCCGAGCACCCCGGCCAGCAGCGCGATCCACCATTGGGCGCGATTCGAGCGGCTCGAGCGGCGCGACGGATGCAGCCACCAGCCCGCGACGCCGATCACCGCGCCCAGTACCAGAATTCCGGGCCACCCCATTAGCAGCAACGCTCGCGGCGGCGACTTTGGCGCAGTTTCAGATTCGTCTCATGGGCGCAAAGGGCCAGGACAGCTAGCATTTTTGTCTCACTAACTATAAACGTTCAGCACGGCGCTTTCCGCATAGCGGTTGAGTTTAGGGGTCGGGGTGATGTTAGGCAAGCTGCGGGCCTTGCGCAGAAGCCTGGTCCCTGGTCAAGCCAGGCTGAAAGCGCCCCATGCGAATCGCCCTCATCGAGCCGGACCTTCGACACGCCACCTTGGTCGGCCAACTGATTTTTGCCGGCGGCCATGTGTGCCAGCACTTCACCGCAAGCACGCCGTTCCTCCAGCGCGCAGCCGACGAATTCTTCGATCTGCTCATCACGGAAAACTGGGCCGGCGACCATTCCGCCGAAGACGTGATCCCGCGCGCCCGGTCCATCCTGCCAGGCTTGCCGGTGATCGTGCTGCTGTCCGAGCCGCGCGAGAGCCAGATCGTTGCCGCGCTGCACGCCGGCGCCGACGACTGCCTGACCAAACCGGTCCGCGGCCCGGAGATGCTGGCCCGAGTGGACGCACTGCTGCGGCGCGCAGGCTTGCGGCGGCCGCCCAACCGGCGGCGCGATCTGATCGGCGGCTATGCGTTCGACGCGGCGCAATTCGCGGTCACATTCCGCAATCACACTGTCTCGCTGACGCCGAAGGAGTACCGCTTTGCGCTGCTGCTCTTCACCAATCTGTCGCGGCCGGTATCGCGCGCACATATTCTCGAAACCGTCTGGACACGCCGGCGCGACGTAAGGTCGCGTACCGTCGACACTCATGCGTCGCGTGTTCGAACCAAATTGCAGTTGCGCCCGGAATTCGGTTATTGCCTGACTCCGCTTTACGGCTATGGGTATCAACTCGACGCGATCCCCCCCGAAGCCGTTGTGGACGCGGGATGAGCCGTCTACCAGGTAAGAATCGTGAAAAAGCTATAATATTAGGCTAAACCATAGTTTCCCCCCATATGCAGCTTCTCACGATCGGAATCAATCACCACACTGC
>NZ_JAXDPY010000329.1:0-9590 GCF_034668105.1 Paraburkholderia sp.
ACTGGTCGATCGCCAGCCACACCGACTTCGGCTCGGTGAAGTTTTCAATCGCCACGTCACCGTGCTCGCGGCCAAAACCGGAATCGCCGGAACCGCCCCACGGCAAACGCACGTCGGTATAGCCGTAGGTATTGATCCATACGGTGCCCGCTCTCAGGTCACGCGCAACCCGATGCACGCGGCCAATATCCGCGCTCCATACGCCGGCTGCGAGGCTATACAACGTGCCATTGGCGATACGGATCGCATCGGCTTCGTCGTTGAAACGAATCACCGTCGCCACCGGCCCGAAGATCTCCTCCTGCGAAATACGCATTTCATGCTCGACGTTGGCGAATACCGTCGGCTCGACGAAAAAACCGCGCTCGCCCACGCGCGCGCCGCCGGTCACGAGCGACGCACCTTCGGCACGCCCCGTCTCGACATAGCCGAGCACAGTCTTCATCTGCGCTGCGGAGATGAGCGGCCCCATCGACGTTTCACGCGCCGCCGGATCGCCAACCTTGATCGCCTTCGCTCGTGCCGCGAGACGCTCGACCACTTCGTCGTAGACGTCGCGATGAGCAAGAATGCGTGAACCCGCCGAACAGACCTGGCCTGTGTTGAAGAAAATACCCGACGCCGCGGCGCGCACCGCATTGTCGAGGTTTGCATCCGGGAAGATCAGATTGGCCGACTTGCCGCCGAGCTCAAGCGTGACGCGCTTGAAGTTGCTGGCCGCGCCCTGCAGAATGCCGCGTCCCACGGAAGGCGAGCCCGTGAAAGTCACTTTGTCGATGCCCGGATGCGCCACCAGCGCATCGCCGACTACCCGCCCCTTGCCGGTGACGATATTCAGGACTCCCGGCGGCACGCCCGCTTCGAGCGCGAGTTCGCCGATGCGCAACGCGGATAGCGGCGTAATCTCCGCGGGCTTGACGATCACGGTGCAACCGCAGGCCAGCGCGGGCGCGATTTTCCACATGCCGATCATCAGCGGGAAATTCCACGGCACGATCGCGGCGACCACGCCGACCGGCTCACGCAGCGTGTACGTCAATGCATCGGGACGCACCGGCACCACCTGTCCGTTGATCTTGTCGCACCAGCCTGCGTAGTATTCGAGCGTATCGATCGCTGCCGGAATATCCTGGCGCAGCACTGCCGAGATAGGCTTGCCGGCATCGAGGCTTTCGAGCGCGGCGAGCTCTTCCAGATTCGCGCGCATCAGACCGGCGAGACGCGCCAGGATGCGGCCCCGCTCGGCCGCCCGTATCGCGTTCCACACTTTCAATGCGGCACGCGCCGCGTGGACGGCGGTATCGACATCCGCAGCGCTGCCTTGTGCGACCAGCGCGATCGGCTCTTCGGTCGCCGGATTGATGTCGACGGAATACTCGCCGTTGCCGGGCGGCAAACGCTTGCCGTCGATCAGCAGATCATGGCGTCTGAGGTCGGTTTCAGTTTCCATCGTGAAGCTCCTTGAGTGGAATGTTGGATGAACCGACTGGCCGCGGATCGGCCGAAGCCAGTGGCTAGAGACGAGGCTTAGGGTTCGTGCAGGACCGTGCCGCCGGGCGCCGCTGCCTGAGATGTGAAGGTATGAGAAGGGAACGACGCCGTGCCGGCTGCAGCCGAAGGCGAAGGCGTGACGGCGAGCGAGGCGAGCTGCGCCCATGCCGCCGCGGCGTTGGGTCTGAGGGAGCGATTGCGACGATGCACGAGCAGTGTCGTCAGATTCATTTCGGGAACCAGCGGCCGGCTTACGAGTAACGCGCCTGGTGCGGGCCAGTGCGCATCGACAGGTAAAACGCCGACACCCAGGCCCAATTCGACCATGCGCAACACCGCCGCAATATGTCCCAACTCCTGCACGGGCCGCCGTTTCAGGCCATGCGCGTTGAACGCGAGTTCGAGCGCGGCGCGCACGCCGGCGTCGGCATTCAACGTGACGAGCGCCCAGTCCTGCAACGCACGCCATGCAACGCTGGCTTGCCGCGCCAGCGGATGCGCGGGCGGCATCACGACGTGCAGGGGCGTCGTGAAAACCACTTGCGCGTGCAACTGGTCTCCACCAAGGGGCTCGGCCACCGAGACCACGCCGAAGTCCACTTCTCCCTGCTCGACACTCGCGATCACACCGCTTTGCGGTTGATCCTTGACGGACACGATCAACTCGGGAAATGCCGACGCACAACGAGCAAGCCCCTGCGCCACCCAACCCGACGAGAGCACGGGATTGCTTGCCAGCACAACTACACCGGTGTGGCCGTCATAAGCGGCGCGTTCTTCGCGCAGCGTCAGCTCGATTTCATCGAGCAGGCGGCCGATTCTGCGCTCCAGACTCGCGCCAGCATTCGTCAGTTCCACCTGACGCGTCGTGCGGTCGAACAGTTTCAATTCGACCGCGTCTTCAAGTTCGCGCACACAGCGGCTCACCGCCGACTGCGTCAGATCGAACTCGCGGGCCGCGCGCGTAAAACTCCTTTCACGCGCGACGGCGACAAACACCTTGAGCTGCTGCAACGAAACATTCATAACGTCACTGCCGGGCGTAGACCGGTCACCCTATTCCCCTGTCTGCTCAGGCCAGTGGCTCAACCGCGAGGACTTGCTGCCGGCAACCGCCAGCACGCCCTGGGGCTCGTTGTGCGATTCGATCCAGCGTGAACGCATTGGCGCAAGAATCAACTTCGCCGAGATGCCCGCGGCGATCGTGACCACGGCGGAGACGACAAACACCAGGCTCCAGCCGCCTGTGGCCGACAGCACCGACGCAATCGGCACGATCAGTGAGGCTGTGCCCTTCGCGGTATAAAGCGTACCCGCATTGGCCGCCGCATATTTGCTGCCAAAGGTGTCGGCGCAAATCGCGGGGAAGATCGAGAAGATTTCACCCCAGAACAGGAAGATCAACGCAGCGAACGTCATGAACGCATAGGGGTTGCTGCCGTACTGCATGAGGCCGAGCAACGCAAGGCCTTCGCCGATGAAAATCACGAACATCGTGTTTTCACGGCCGAGTTTGTCGGAGATGAAACCGCACAGCGGACGGGTAAAACCGTTGCAGACATTGTCGATGGAAAGCGTGGCGGTGAGCAACGGCAAGGTCATGCCGAACATGGTCATGGGGATGCGTGCGAGGCCCCAGTCTTTTGCGATCGGGCCGATTTGCGCGGTCGCCATCAAGCCGCCCGCGGCCACCGCGACGAACGACACATACATCACCCAGAACACCGGCGTCTTGATCATCTGGCCTGGCGTGTAATCGACCTTGGTCACCGCGAACTTCTTCCTGGGTGCCGCTTGCTGACGCAGGTTCGGCTTCTTCAACAGCAACGCGAGCAAAAGTATGGATACGCCTTGCAGAATGCCGAAGAAAAAGAACGTGTGCTCGTAGCCCGAGCGCGTGATCATGTTGGCAATCGGAATGACGGTCACGGCCGCGCCGGCGCCAAAACCCGCCGCGGTCAACCCGGCTGCGAGACCGCGGCGATCCGGAAACCACTTCAACGCATTGCCCACACAGGTGCCGTACACGCCGCCCGCGCCGATCCCGGCAATTACCGCCGACACATACAACATCGGCAAGGTGGTCGCATATGAATTCATGACCCACGCGATACCGGCGCATACCGCGCCGCCGGCGACCACCGGGCGCGGCCCGAACTTGTCGACCAGCCAGCCCTCAACCGGCACGAGCCATGTTTCAGTGAGGATGAAGATAGCGAAGGCGAGTTGAATGGATGCTTCGCCCCAGTGATGCCGCGCATTCATCGGCGTGACGAACAACGTCCATGCGTATTGCAGATTGGCCACCAACGCCATGCACATCATGCCGATGACGAGCTGCCACCACCGGTTCGCCCAGAATACGCGAGCGGTGGTCTGCTGAGTAATATCGTCCATGCGCCTTGTCTCCGCTATTTATTCAGTATGGCCGACTGTTGCGCCGTACTGTATGCGTTTCGTCTTTTCATTATGACCCGAACAGCCTTGCCATCCGGGAATATTTAATATTTGCGTTTTCCTTCAATTCTGATTATTTAAAAACCGTTTTGCCAGAGCGATTGCTTTAACAGGTCAGTTCTTTATTCCGATCAATCAGGCAATGGCAGTGCATAAAGTTTTCACTGCCGCCCCGCCAGGCCTCAATCCAAGCGTTAACCCGAGTAGAGCGTCGAGTACTGCGCCGACAATTCCGCTTGTTAGCTTCTTATACAGGCCCATGCTAGGGTCATTGCTGAATTACTAATAATTAAAGTTTGTTATTATGTTGATTCACGTTTGTTTATACATCGGTCATGACGATGCGCAATGCCACTCTGCGGCAACTGAAGGTCTTTGAAACGGTAGCGCGCCACCTGAGCTTCTCGCGCGCCGCGGAAGAATTGCATCTGACGCAGCCCGCCGTCTCCACCCAGGTCCGGCAACTCGAGGAACACGCAGGGCTGCCGCTGTTCGAGCAACTCGGCAAAAAAATCTATCTGACGCCGGCCGGCACCGAGATGCTGCACTACAGTCGCGCGATCATTCAGCAGTTCCACGAAGTCGACGAGGCGATGAGTCAACTCAAGGGCGTCTCCGGCGGCAAGCTGAATGTCGCGGTGATCAGCGCCGGCGACTACTTCTTTCCGCGCGTGTTGGCCGAGTTCACGCGGCGCTACTCGGGCGTGGTGCTCAATCTCTCCGTGCACAATCGCGAGGAGCTGTTGCATCAGCTCGCCACCAATCAGACCGATCTCGCGGTGATGGTGCGCCCGCCGCACGAAACCGACGCCACCAACGAGCCGTTCGCTCCGCACCCTTATGTGATCGTGGCGGCGCCCACGCACCCGCTCGCGAACAAACGCAACATCAAGATGAGCCAGCTGGCGAGCGAGGCCTTCATCGTCCGCGAGCGCGGCTCGGACACCTGGAATTCGATGGAAGAAGGCTTCGCCGGCCGTCTCGCCAATCTCAAGATCGCGATGGAGATCAAGAGCACCGAGACGATCAAGCAGGCCGTCATTGCCGGCATGGGCATTGCGTTCCTGTCCGCGCATACGATCAGTCTCGAGTTGCAGCTTGGCCATCTGGTCGTGCTCGACGTCGAGAGCTTTCCCGTCATGCTCAACTGGTACGTCGTGCATCGGAAGAACAAGCGCCTGCCGCCGGTTGCCGTCGCCTTCAAACGTTTCCTGATGGAGGAAGGCGCGAGTCTCATCGAAAAAATCACGCGCGTACGGGAATTGAGCGTCTATAAGCAGTAGGCTATGCAAAGCCAATAAAACTTTAATTATTGCAAATTGATCAGCATCCCTATGCTGCAAGTGAGTTCCCGCTTGAGTTCTTCCACTTGTCAGCCCAGGAGGGCGATCATGAACCACGCTTCGGTTGAGTCTCAGGCCAGCACGCGTACAACGAGCGTAAGCCTGGCTAGTCCCGATGACGCCCATCTGAGTGCATTCAACGCGGCCTTCAGCGATCTTGGCCTGCGGTTCCGCTGGGACCAGGCCACACTGGACGTGCTGAAGGAATTCACCAGTGAAGCGGCGCGCATCACCGCCTATATCGAACGGTTTCACGCCCATCTTCACCGCGCATACGACGCCGAGTTTCTTGCCCAGATGATCCTGAGCAAGAAAGCCCGCTACTACAGCGAATTCGCGGCGACCGGCGATTGAGCGTTGCGGCGGGGCGGCCCCGCCATGCGCTCCGTTTGCCGCTCGACGCGTTCGTGTAATCATTCTTGACGGTACATCGCACGGTGACTGGTGCGTTGGCGGAGAGACCCGCGCTTTTGCGCGCGTATGTTCCCAGCGCGCGTGTTCCCCGTGTTATGCCAGTTGTGGCGATGCCGGTATGCGGCCGCGCGCACTCTTTCTGGCGTTATCTCGCGCAGTGCCCAAGCTTGCTCTTCGCCACCGTGCCATTCGATGCGCGCCAACAATCCATGCCGCTCGAGCGCGAATCCCTCGCAATGTCCGGCGAACGCATGCGTGCGTGAACCGCGATCTTTCGAGTACTCGCGGCTGATCATCAGATGCGTGCCCAGTGCGGCGGCCAGCACACTCATTGCAAGCAGCGCCGCAAGTCCGAACGGCTGCGCCTGTTCAGTGACGAAGCCGTAGCCCAGCCATCCGCACAGCAGCAGCGCTGACACATTGACAATGCGATGGCCCGGATGCGCCGCCGCGCTCAGGTCCAACGTACCGCGCATCTTGCAGAATGCGATGGCTGACGTGGCGAAGACCAGCGCGCCAATGAACACCGCGGCATACAGCTCGATACGTTCGAGATTCGCCTGCGACGCCGCCAGCAGATAGCGCGCAAATCCGCCCAACATGACAGCGAGCCCTGCGGCGCTGCCGAGCAATGCGACGAGCCGCGGCCGTCGCGTCATAGCACGACCTCGCGCACAGCCTCCAGCGTGTTGCTCAATGTACCGATTCCATCGATCGAGACCGTCACCGTCGCGCCGTCCTTGATCGAGCCGACACCCACCGACGTGCCGCACGCGATCACATCACCCGGCTCGAGCGTCAGGTCCTGCGAAATCAGACGCACCTGCTCAGCCGGCGAAAACACCATGTCGTCGAGCGGATAGTTCTGCCGCTCCACACCGTCGACCATCGTGACGAGTCGCGCTGAGCGCCAGTCGAAACCGGACACGATCGAGGGGCCGATACAGCAGAACGTATCAAAACCTTTTGCCCGGCACCACTGTGGGAAATGCGGATTCTCGTTCAGCAGATCGGCGGCGGTCACGTCGTTGATGAGCGTATAGCCGAAGATCGCTTCAGCAGCCTCTTCAGCACTCGCATCGCGGCAGCGCCGGCCGATCACAATGCCGAGCTCGCCTTCGTAGACGATCTTGCCCGCGTAACTGGGCGGCCGCCGGATCGGTTCGCCCGAGCCGATCACCGATCCCGCCGGCTTCAGCAGAAATAGCGGGTGTGACGGCACGGGCTTGTCGAGCTTCGCGGCGAGCGCGTGATAGTTATTCCACAGCGCGACCACCTTGCTTGGCGCACAAGGCGCAAGCGCCGTGAGAGCGCGGGTCGACAAAACAGCGCCGGTCGGCACCGGTTGATCGAGACTTTCGTACTCGTGCAGATAGCCGCCTTCCACCCGGCCGAACACGACACCACCGCCGCTCGACATGAAACGCATCCACGTATCCATTCGTCACTCCTTGAGCGAACCGGCGCGATACTCCCTGCTCTTCCTGATCGCGTGCTGCGAGGAAAACCGCGCCGTCATCACAATGCATTGGGTCAGCCCGCGCCAGGCGCGTGCCGACACGTCTACGCGCTCAAATCGCGCCGGCAGTGCGCAAGGCGCTGATCTGCTCGGGCGAATAGCCGAGTTCCGCCATGACCTCGTCGGTGTGCTCACCCAGCAGCGGCGAGCGTTTGACTTCGGTCGGGCTGTCCGACAGTTTGATAGGATTACCAACCGTCAAATATTTGCCGCGGGTGGGGTGATCCACTTCGACAATCGTGCCGGTTTTGCGCAGCGACGGCTCTTCGGCGATTTCCTTCATCGACAGAATCGGCCCACAAGGAATGTCGTATTCATTGAGGATCTGCATGGCCTCGAACTTGGTCTTGGTCATGGTCCAGCGCTCGATCTCGGCGAAGATGTCCTTCAGATGCGGCAAACGCGCGGCAGGCGTCGCGTAGTCCGGATGGGTGGCCCACTCTTCCTTGCCGATCACCTTGCAGATCTTCGCCCACACCGGCGCCTGCGTGATGAAGTAGATATAAGCGTTCGGATCGGTCTCCCAGCCCTTGCACTTCAGAATCCAGCCCGGCTGGCCACCGCCCGACGCATTGCCCGCGCGCGGCACCGCTTCACCGAAGGTCCCGTTCGGATATTGCGGATACTCTTTCATCGTGCCGGTGCGTTCGAGCCGCTGCTGGTCACGCAACTTCACGCGGCACAGGTTGAGCACGCCGTCCTGCATTGCGGCGAGCACCTTCTGGCCACGGCCGGTTTGCGTGCGCTGATACAGCGCCGTGACGATCCCGAGCGCCAGATGCAAGCCCGTGCCGCTGTCGCCGATCTGCGCGCCGCTCACCACCGGCGGACCATCGTCGAAACCTGTGGTCGACGCCGCGCCGCCCGCGCATTGCGCAACGTTCTCATAGACCTTGCAATCCTCGTAGGGGCCAGGGCCGAAACCCTTCACCGAGGCGACGATCATGCGCGGATTCAATTCCTGAATTCGCTCCCATGTGAAACCCATCCGGTCCAGCGCGCCCGGCGCGAAATTCTCCACCAGTACGTCGCACTGCTGGATCAGCGTCTCGAGAACCTGCTTGCCTTCCGGGTTCTTCGTATCGATCGTGATCGAACGCTTGTTGTGATTGAGCATCGTGAAGTACAAACTGTCCACGTCGGGGATGTCGCGCAGTTGCTCACGCGTGATGTCGCCGGCACCGGCCCGCTCCACCTTGATCACGTCCGCACCGAACCACGCGAGCAATTGCGTGCAGGTCGGGCCCGATTGCACATGTGTGAAATCGAGAATGCGCACACCGTCGAGTGCTTTGCTCATTTCCAAGTCTCCTGATCAATCAGTTTGTGTGCAACGGTTATCGACCGACGCGCCCGCTTCGATAACGCCCGCTCGCGCGGATAGATGGTTCCTGAACTCGTTTGATATATCACATACCATATTTCATGGATCGTCAAGCGAGGCTTAACCCTGCCACCCGTCCACACCTTGTCCGCACCTGGGATCGAGCACGTAAAAAAGCCTGCAGTGACGTCGTCACTGCAGGCTTTTTTCCAATCCGTAGCGTGGCGCCTACCCGGCGCTCAGGTCCTCAATCCAGAAAATCGCAATTCGCTTCGACAAACGCCGCGAGGTCGAGCGAATGCTCACGTGTAAGCCGCTCGGCGAGCTCGGTATCGCGCTGCTCCAACGCCTCGATGATGCGCAGGTGGTCGACGATCGAGCGTGACGCGCGGTCGCTTTGCGAAATGGTCATGCGGCGAATCGCCCGCACGTGAATAAAGATGTTCTTGATCGTGTCGAGAATGATCTGCGACTTCGACAACTCGACGATCGCCTGATGAAACGCGATATTGGCGTCCGAATACTCGGCGATATGCTCGGCCGGCGTGGCGTCGCCGAAATGGTCGAACATGTGGCGCAAGCGGGCAATTTCCTCGTCCGTGGCATGCAGCGTAGCCAGACGCGCCGCCATGCTCTCGAGCGCGGCCCACATCTGGATCATTTCGACGATCTCGCGCTTGCTCTTACGCACGATATAGATGCCGCGCCGCGGCACCATGCGCAAGAAGCCCTCCTGTTCGAGCAGCGTCATTGCCTCGCGAACCGGCGTGCGGCTCACGCCCAGCGATTCGCTCAGCACGCGTTCGTCGAGACGGACTTCCTCGCGCGTCTGGTAAATATCCGCGTCGGCAATAGCCTGGCGGAGCATTGCATACGCCTGGTCGCGCAAGCTCGCGCTCGCGCCGATGGGCTGCAATGACAACGTCAACGGTGTGGCCACTGCTTCAGTTTGAAGTTCTGACGACATTCATCGCCTCTTTTTGAACACGCGCACGGTAGGGCGCCGCCGCAGCCACGCCGCCCGCTTCGCCCAAGCCGACAA
>NZ_JAXDPY010000330.1:0-2850 GCF_034668105.1 Paraburkholderia sp.
TGCAACGTGCGCAACGCGAGGTCCGTTTCCGCGAGGCCGAACGTGTGCGTGCTCATGCGCGTGACCTGATGACGATCGGCGGCGATTAGCTGAAGCGCCAGTTCGACCGACTGATAACTATGCCCACGCATGCCCTTCACCGTCAGAAAGCGCGCGATGATCATGTCGCTGTTGAACTCGGGGATCGGTTTGCGTTTCTGGCCGCCAAGAATCACGGTGCCGCGTTTGCGCGCCAGCTGGATCGCGGTCGTGACCGTGGCGGTGCCGCCCGACGCGCAGTCGATGGTGAGGTCGGCCATCGCGCCGCCGGTCAGATCGGCGACCCGTTCGAGCACGTCTTCGGTATCCACCGTAACGGTGTGAT
This sequence comes from Paraburkholderia sp., assembly GCF_034668105.1. Classification (GTDB taxonomy): domain Bacteria; phylum Pseudomonadota; class Gammaproteobacteria; order Burkholderiales; family Burkholderiaceae; genus Paraburkholderia. The sequence continues at coordinate 365 of NZ_JAXDPY010000330.1, forward strand.
CCGCGCCGAGTTGCTTCGCGAGTGCGAGACGCCGTTGATCGGTCGGCGTGGATAATCCCGTCACGATGATTTGCGCCGCACCGGCTTCACGTGCCGCGACGACGCACGATAGCCCTTGCTGGCCCGGCCCCTGAATTACCACCGTTTGCCCCGGCCCCGCGCCGCCTTGCAAATAGGCCCATTCGATACCGTTGCCAAGCGGCAGCGCGAGCGCCGCATGTTTGGGCGCCACCCTCGACGGCACGCGATGAAACACCGTATTCAGTTCGAGAAACTGATACTGGCTGAAACCGCCCCAGAAGCCGGGCTCGGTGCGTAAGCCGGTTGCGCCATAACGCATGCCGCCGAGCCGCCAGTCGGTGGCATCGCAGAGACGGAATTCGTTGCACAGGCAGTACTCGCAGTGGCCGCACGGAAGGTACTCCTCGAGCGCGACGTAGTCGCCTTCCTTCAGGCCCCAGCGTTTGCGCGCGAGTTCGCCGGCTTCTTCAATGTGGCCGACGGATTCGTGCCCGAGGATCAGCGGCCCACGGCTTTGCGGCAGCTGCTGATAGTAGGGGCCGTCGCTGCCGCATACACCGGTAATCGCGACGCGCAGCAGTCCCGTCGACGATGTGACGGCAGGCCGCTCGAAACGGCGGATTTCAGTGCGGCCAGGTTCGACGGCCACCGCCGCGCTGAAGCTCGCCGACGAAGGCGAAAGCGAAGGCGAGCGTGAGGATGAAGGCACAGCGGTTTGCGGTTGCATTGGGTTCATACCGTATCGCGCGCGCAGTATTCCGGGGAGGCTGCGCGCGCGTCCTCGCTAGATCGTGGTGTGGGCCTTGCCGGCTTCCGCGTGCAACGCGTCTTTGGCGCCTTCATTGAACGGCAGATCGCGCTGTAACACGATCGCCACCGAGCGCACCTGTTGCGATTGCGGATCACGTCCGGGCGGTTGAACGCCTTTTTCCGCGAGCGCACGCGCGGCCTTCATCAAGCGGTGACGCACCATGATGATGCCGTTGTCGGTCGAGACCAGATTTTCGCGCGTGCGGTCCTGGATCGGCCCCATGCTCTCCTGCAACGACGCGTCCTGCATGCCGATGCCCTCGACGCCGCTATACGACGTGCCGGCCTTCTGCGCGGCGCGATCCATCAGGTAGTTGTTCTCCTTGTTCTGCAACGGCCGATAGGTGCCCGGCACGTAGCGCACGTGAATGCCCTTGCCGTCCTTCATCGCCTGCACTTCTTCCGTAGTCAGATCGCGCGTGGGATGGTAGTCGAAGCTCCACGCCCAGCAGTGCTCGTCGTCGATCGGCACCCAGAAATGGCCGTGTACCGGATGGTCTCCACGCGGCGGCACCATGGTGAAACAGGGCATTACCCACGGCGTGATGCGCCAGTAGTATTTGTCGTCTTCCGCATTGCGGCGCGCGCCGATGTAGAGACCGCCGGTTGCGTCGACGACTTCGAACACCGGGCTGAAATCGCTCAGGTTGTACTGGTTGCCGCGTGCGCCCTTGAAAAGCGGATCGGAGTTCAGCGCGCCGCGATGCAGGAACGACACGTGGCTCGAATCGACGCCGCCTTCGAGCGCCTGCAGCCAGTTGCTTTCCTGCAGGCGTTTGGTCATGAACGACTGGCTGGTGGGCACGGTCGAGAATTCGTACGCGGGCAGAGGCGGCTGGTGTTCCGGCGGCCCCATGTAGACCCAGATCACGCCGCCTTGCTCGACGAGCGGATAAGACTTTAGCTTGATCTTCTTGCAATAGCCGCTTTCCGCCGGCTCCGACGGTACATCGACACATTGGCCGTTCACGTCGTATTTCCAGCCGTGATACGGGCAACGGATGCCGCCTTCCTCATTGCGGCCGAACCACAGCGACACGCCGCGATGCGCGCAGAACTCATCGATCAGGCCAAGCTTGCCCTCCGAATCGCGGAACGCCAGCATGCGCTCCGACAGCAGTTGCAGACGCACGGGCTCGCCGCCCGCTTGCGCCACTTCCTCCGACAACAGCGCCGGCAGCCAGAAGCGCCGGAACAGTTCGCCCATCGGCGTGCCGGGGCTCGTTTGGGTCAGCAGATCGTTGTCCTGTTTCTTCAGCATTCGGTTGCCTCTTCGATGTCCGTGGTGTTCGTGAATTATTTTACTTTCCGTGTGTTCCGTATAAAGGAACACTGTTCTTCCAATGAGAACAAAGTTATCATTCGGCTCACTGGCTGTCAAACAGAGAATGGAGAACGGAGATGCAGAAGACGTGTGCGCGGATAGCGTTATGCAATAAGGGCGATGTCGGGCAAGGGCAGGCCATCAGGATCGAAAAGCACGGCCTCACGCTGGCGGTGTTCAATCTGGAAGGTGAATACTTCGTGACGGACGACGCGTGCACGCATGGTCCGGGGTCGTTGTCGGAGGGCTGTATCGAGGGGGACACCGTCGAGTGCGATTTCCATAACGGCGCGTTCAACATTCGCACCGGCGAAGTGGTCACGCCCCCTTG
>NZ_JAXDPY010000331.1:0-26268 GCF_034668105.1 Paraburkholderia sp.
ATGACTGGTACTTTGGCGTCCAATTGCAGATTCCGTTGTTCGAAGGTTTTGGCAGAACGTATCAGGTCCGACAGGCGCACGCCCAGGTCGAAATGCAGCAGTACACGCTCGACGAGACTCGGCAGCAAGTCGGGCTCGATGTCTGGAAAAGCTATCAGGCGTTGCAAACGGGCATCGAGAACGTGGAGAATACCGCGGCGCTCCTGCGGATCGCCCAGCGTTCTTTCGACGCCACAAAGCACCGATATGCCGCCGGTGTCGGCAACATTCTCGAGTTGCTCAACGCGCAGTCGTCGTTGTCGGATGCTAATCGCCAACGCATTCAGGCGCTGACGGATTGGCGAGCAGCGAGACTCGACCTCGCGGCGAAGATGGGACGGCTAAACGCCGGCGACCTACAAATGGGGACCCGCTAAAATCGCAGATTCATGCGGCGCACGATCAACTATCTGGAAGCGGTCCCAAGCAGCGCAGGCGAAAAACTCAAAGCGCCAACACCGTCACCCCCACCTCCACCCGGTGCGCCCCGCCGCCCAGAATCATCCCGCGCAGCAACGACACGTCGCTGTAATCACGCCCGATCGCGAGCGTGACATGATCCACATCGGCAAGCACGTCATTGGTCGGATCGAGATCGATCCAGCCGACTTCCGGGCAATGCACCGACACCCACGCATGCGACGCATCGGCGCCGATCAAACGCGGTTGCCCCGGCGGCGGATCGTTGCGCAAATAACCGCTCACGTAACGCGCCGGCAAACCCAGCGAGCGCAAGCAGCCGATCATCACCTGCGCGAAGTCCTGGCATACCCCGCTCTTCAATTCGAAAGCGCGCTCGGCGGGGGTATCGAACATCGTCGACGAAGGTTTGTACGCGAAGTCTTCGTGAATCCGGTGCATCAGATCGATTGCACCCGCCGCGATCGGCATGCCGGGCGGAAAGCTCGGCAAAGCGTAAGCGCGCAACGACGGCCGCGGCACGATATTCGGCGACGCAAAACAGAACTCCACCTCAGGCCGGAACTCGCCGCCGACCCAGAACCGCAACTCGTCCGCCACCTCTTCCCATTCAGGCGTCGCGTCGGGGTCGAGATCGGTCCAGCGCGGCGTGAGCGCCACCGTGGTTTCACTGACGAGTTGCAGCCGTTCGTGCGGAGCGTCCAGCGCGAAATACAGGACGTCGTTGCCGAATGCATCGATACGGCTATTCAGATACGACGGCTCCGGTTCGATCTTTTCGGTGTGCGAGACCAACCGCTGCCAAGCACAGGCGATCGGCCGGATCGTCGCCAGATGCTGGGCGGTCTCCACATACGTGGAGTAGCGGTAAGTCGTGCGATGCGAGACGGACAACACGGTCGGTGCGTTCTTCATGACCACACCTGCGATGCCACCGTACTCGCGTGACTGAAATAGCGCGCGCTGATCTCATGCGCCGCCGCACCGACAAAGCCGCCGATCTGATCGCATACTGCAATCAGATCGGCGTATGAACCATGTTCGTCGACTGCGCACAACGATTCGAGCGTCGGCAACGAAGCGGCAGGCAACATCAATTCCGCAAACGGACGATGCCGCATGCTGCCCGCGGCCACGGCAATCTCGTCGAGCTTCTTGCGCAGGCGCTCATAGACACCATAGATGCCGCGCGGATTGGTCGGCTCGATCACCAGCAGGTCGAGCAAAGCCGGCACTTCGAAACGGCCCGGATACAGCGAGCGATACGTCAGCGTGCTGTCGAACAATTGCAGCAGCAGATCGAAGCCGGCCGGTGTCGCGAGTTGACCTTTATCGGCGACCACGCGCAGGAACGACGTCATCGCCGAGACCCGTTCGATGTGCCGCCCGACGAATAGCAGTCGCCATGCTTCGTCGCGTGTCATGCGGTCGCCTTGCGCGCCGCTGATCGCCGATAACTGCACCGACAGGCGTTCGAGCGCGTTCATCAGTGTCACGCGGTCATAGCGTTCGTAGCGCTCGCCGCGGCCATTACCATTCGCACCGCGCTGCGGCGAACCACTACTATCGCCACTGCTACCATTGCCATTGCCGTTGAACCCCGCAGCCGGCATCAACGTCTGCAATGCATCGCGGAAATCGTTGCGCGCCGCGAGAATCGTGCGCCAGTGATCGTTCGACAAACGCCCACGCACTTCGCCGCTCGACCGCGCCTGGCAATTGAGGTTCTGACCGATGCTCGCAGCGCCGGTGCTCTCACTCAGATTCGCGACCAGCGCGCGCTCGAATGCCTGCGGCGAATGCGGCGAGAACATATCGCCGGATTGCACGAGACCGCAATGCAGTGCGAGCTCGACCAGCGTGGGGAACATCGCGTCGGCATCGTTGCCTTCCAGCGAGCCGAGAATCAGGCGCAACAGCCGCACATTGTTTTCGGCGCGTTCACCGTAACGTCCGGCCCAGAACAGATTTTCCGCCGCGCGGCTCGACACGGTGCGATGCTTGCGCGCGAGGTCGGCGGGTTGCATCGGCGAAGGCAGCAGCGTGAAGGTCGACGTCGGCTGACTGGACAGCACCCACGTATCGACACTGCTGCCGCCATATTGCATCGACACCGTCGCCTGACGCTCGGCGGCCATCCGCGTGAAGCCGCCCGGCATCACATGCCAGCCGCCGTTCACATCAGCAATCGCGTAGACACGCAGCACCGACGGACGGCGGCCAATCGTGCCGTCTTCGTAACGCGGCGTGCAGGAAAAACGCTGCGACTGCTGGATTGTGTAAGTGTCGGGCATTGCTTCGATACGTTCGCGCCATAAAGCGAGACGCTGCCGGCCCTGTTCGATTCCGGGCGGCGCATCGCGCGCGGCGAGCGGCCATGTCGGCACGATAAACGCTTCGTCCAGCCGCGCGAACGCGTGGTTGCGCGCCGCCTTTTCGCCGCACCACCAGGTCGCCACGCTCGGCAGCACGAGGTCTTCGTCGAGCAGCACTTCGGCGATACCCGGCAAAAAACCATGCAAAGCCGGCGACTCGACAAAGCCCGAACCCGGCACATTCGAGACGATCACCTTGCCCGCGCGCATCACCTGCAACAGACCCGGCACGCCGATGCTCGAATCCGCGCGCAATTCGACCGGATCGCAGAATGCATCGTCCAGACGGCGCAGCACGACGTGCACACGTTCGAGACCGGCGAGCGTCTTCAGATACAGCATGTCGTCGCGCACGGTCAGGTCCTTGCCCTCCACCAGCGTGACGCCGAGATAGCGCGCAAGAAACACGTGCTCGAAATAGGTTTCGCTAAACGGCCCCGGCGTGAGCAACGCGATATGCGGCGACGCATCGGCGCCCGAACTTTCGTGCTGCATCGTGGCTTGTGCGGCCTGCGCGAGCGTCCCGATCAGTTGCGAATAGGTCGGCGCGAGACGGCTCACATGCAGCGCGCGGAACGGCTCGGCGAACAGCGTCGACACGATCAGCCGGTTTTCCAGCGCATAACCGAGGCCGGACGGCGCCTCGGTGCGATGCGCCATGACGGTCCAGTTACCGGCGGGCGTACGCGCCAGATCGACGGCGACCACCTGCAGATACTGCCCGCCAGGCGGCGTGAAGCCCTTCACGGAACGCAGATAGCCGGGATGCCCGAACACGAGCGCGGGCGGCAATTGGCCACGCTCGAGCAAGGTCTGCGGCCCATAGATATCGGCGACGATCGCATTGAGCAGATGCGCGCGCTGCGTCACGCCACGCTCGATATGCGCCCACTCGGCCTCGCTGATCAGGAACGGCAGCAGGTCGAGCGCCCACGGCCGCGGCTCGCCGTTATCCGCGTAGACGTTGTAGCTGATGTCGTTGTCGCGGATCTGCTGCGCGATCGACGCGTAGTGATCCTCCAATCGCGCGATGCCGTCTTCGCCGAGCCGCTCGAAGAATTGCCGCCACGGTTCGCGCAACGCGCCGGAGGCGTCGCGCAACTCGTCCCAGTGTCCTTCGTAGGCCGGCAACAGCCGCAATAAGGACGAAGCGTCCGCACGCGCCGCGGACGTTTCGAAGGGAAAAGTCGATTGAAAGGCCAAGATCGTGTCGTTCTTAAAAGTGTGTGTTGCCGCTTTTCAGTCTACCAGGTTACCAGTACCGCAGGTCCAGCGTGAACGGAAACTCGAGGCTGCGTTGCGGCCTCCCGACTGTGAGCGGCCCCGGCGTATGACCGGACGCGAAGAAGCGCGCGCGCCGCCGGCTTTCCGCCTCGTACGCGTTGACCGGGAAGGTCTGATAGTTGCGCCCGCCCGGATGAGCGACATGATACTGGCATCCGCCCACTGAGCGCCCTGTCCACGTGTCGACCAGATCGAAAGTGAGCGGCGCATCCACGCCGATGGTCGGATGCAGCGCCGACGGCTGCGACCACGCGCGAAAGCGCACGCCGGCCACATATTCGCTGACGCGGCCGGTCGGTTGCAACGGCACCGGCACGCCGTTGACGCTCAGCACATGACGGTTGTCGTTCAAACCGAGCGCGCGCACTTCGAGCCGCTCGACCGACGAATCCACATAGCGCACGGTGCCGCCCGGCGAGCCCTCCTCGCCCATCACGTGCCACGGTTCGAGCGCGTTGCGGATAGTCAGCGTGACGCCGTTCACCGTGGTCTCGCCGACCAGCGGGAAGCGGAATTCGAAGTGCGGCGCGAACCAGCTGCTCTCGAAGGCGAAACCCGCCTGGTTGAGATCGCCAAGCACGTCGTCGAAATCCATCTTCGCGAAGGTGCCGAGCAGGAAGCGGTCGTGCAGTTCCGTGCCCCAGCGCGTGAGCCGCTGCGTGTACGGCGTGTGCCAGAAGCGCGCCACCAGCGCACGCAACAGCAATTGCTGCACGAGACTCATGCGCGCATGCGGCGGCATTTCGAAACCGCGCAATTCGAGCAGGCCGAGGCGGCCGGTCGGACCATCGGGCGAATAGAGTTTGTCGATGCAGAACTCGGCACGGTGCGTGTTGCCTGTCACATCGATCAGGATGTTGCGCAACGAGCGGTCGATCATCCACGCCGGCAGATTCGCGCCATCGCGCCCGCCGAGCAGATCGATCTGCCGCTGCAACTCACGGAACGCCACTTCGAGTTCATACACCTGGTCGTTGCGTGCTTCGTCGACACGTGGCGCCTGGCTGGTCGGTCCGATGAACAGCCCGGAAAACAGATACGACAGCGAAGGATGGTTGTGCCAGTACGCAATCAGGCTCGCCAGCAGATCGGGCCGGCGCAGGAACGGACTGTCGGCAGGCGTCGCACCGCCGAGCACGAAGTGATTGCCGCCGCCGGTCCCCGTATGCCGGCCGTCGGTCATGAACTTCTCGCTGCTCAGATAGCTTTCGGCCGCGGACTTGTACAGATACTCGGTGTTGTCGACCAGTTGCGTCCAGTTCGAAGCCGGGTGAATGTTCACCTCGATCACGCCGGGGTCCGGCGTGACCTGCAGGATTTTCAGGCGTGCATCGCGCGGCGGCGGATAGCCTTCGAGCACCACCTTCATCCGCAATTCGGCCGCGGTCGCTTCGACGGCGGCGAGCAGGTCGAGATAGTCGTCGAGTTCGGTAAGCGGCGGCATGAACACATGCAGCAGCGAGCGGCCGCTGCCGAACGCTTCGGTTTCCGCTTTCGGACCGGCGGCTCGTTTCGGATCGCGGGCTTCGACGCAGATCGCCGTGCGCAGCGTTTCCTTCGACGACTGCCCGCGCGCGGGTGCCTGTTCCTCGCCCGGCCGCGGCGCAAAAGCCAGCACACCACTGCCCGCCATGCCGCTCAGCAAATCCGCCGCTGACGACGACAACGCGGCCGCATGCCGCGCATCGGCGGCGCTCAAGGCGCGCGGCTGTTCGCCGTCGTACTGCATGCGCAATTGCGCGGCCGGGCGCAACGGCACGGGCGGGGCGAACGGATCGTGCGCGTGCTGATACGGATAGTCGGTCTTCGACACCCACGGCAGCGAATCCAGCGGCAAGCGATAACCCATCGGCGAATCGCCGGGAATCAGGAACATGCGTTCGTCGCGGAAGAACCAGCGGCCGCTGACCCATTTCGGCGCCTCGTTCGGCACGTCGCGTTCGCGCGCGAGCGGCAGGACAAAACCGGTCGCGCCGCCCAGGCCGGCGTCGAACACACGCCGCAAACGCACGCGCTCCAGTTCGTCGTCCAGACGCGCATCGAGCGGATCGACGTTGACCGGCAGTCGGCGTTCGCGCCACAGGTAGTACCAGACGTCTTCGAAACCGGGCTGGATGCAGTCGTGGTCGACTGCCAGTTTGGTCGCGAGATGAGAGAGGAAGCGCTGGGCGTCGCCGGCCGTGTAGGTGCCTGGCTCGCGTTCGTCGGCGAAAAGTTCGGGGTCTTGCCAGCACGGCTCGCCATCGGCGCGCCAGTAAAGCGACATCGCCCAGCGCGGCAGTTGTTCGCCCGGATACCACTTGCCCTGGCCGATATGCAGAAAACCGTTCGCGCCGTAGCGTGAGCGCAGCTTGTCCATCAGCGCCACCGCATAGCCGCGTTTGGTTGGGCCGAGCGCGTCGGTGTTCCATTCGGCGGCGTCGCGATCGCGAACCGACACGAAGGTCGGTTCGCCGCCCATGGTCAGGCGCACGTCCAATGCGCTCAGGCGCTCATCGACCCGGGCGCCCATTTTCAGCACGTCGTTCCACACCGTTTCGCTGAACGGTTTGGTGACGCGCGGCGTCTCCAGTACCCGTTCAATCGACATGGTGTGCTCGAACTCGACTTCGGATTCGTCGACCGCGCCGGAGATCGGCGCCGCGCTGCCGGGTTCGGGCGTGCAGGCGACCGGAATGTGCCCTTCCCCGGCGAGCAGGCCGGAAGTCGGATCGAGGCCGATCCAGCCCGCGCCTGGCAGGTAGACCTCGCACCATGCGTGCAGGTCGGTGAAGTCGACTTCAGTACCGCTCGGGCCGTCGATGGATTTGACGTCGGGCGCGAGTTGCAGCAGATAACCGGAGACAAAACGCGCCGCCAGCCCCAGTTGCCGAAGCGTCTCGACCAAGAGCCAGCCCGAATCGCGGCATGAGCCCGCGGCGCTCACCAGCGTTTCCTCGGGCGTCTGCACGCCGGGCTCCATGCGGATCAGATAGCGGATCTCGCGTTGCAGCCGCTGATTCAGTCCGACGAGAAAATCAGCGGTGCCCATCGGCGTGCGGTCGATACTCGCGACGAACCCGGCAAAGCGCGGCGTCATCGGCTGCTTGACGAGGTAGGGCGCGAGTTCCAGCGCGAGGCCGGGCGCATACTCGAACGGAAACTGTTCCGCCGAGGGTTCGAGAAAGAAGTCGAACGGGTTATAGACGGCCATCTCGGCGACCAGATCCACGGTCACCTTGAATTCGCGCGTTTTCTCGGGGAATACCAGCCGCGCCTGATAGTTGGCGAACGCGTCCTGTTGCCAGTTGATGAAGTGTTCGGCCGGCTCGACCCGCATCGAATAAGACAGAATCGGGGTCCGGCAATGCGGCGCAGGCCTGAGACGCACGACCTGGGGCGACAGCGCAACCAGCCTGTCGTAGCGGTAATGTGTGACATGATTCAACGCGACGCGTATGGACACACGAACTCCTCGACAAAGGATGGCAGCCCGCCAAAAAAGCAAGCTTCATGCCGTTTATGGAACACGCGCGCAAAGCCGCGTGAACTGCCTGTACCGCGCGAACTACCGCCTGCCAACAGGTTGACCGGGTCTCCTGGCTGTGGACCCGATCGATCCGCGCGCCGTCTCGCCGCCTTTTCGGCGATCACGCACCAAAGCGGCGCGGCAGCGATGCACGATCATGCACGTAATGTGCGTTAAACCAGTGACGTCTGGCAATCGCGGCATGAAGATTGCGCGTCGTCTTCGCCCTGGCAGGCGCTTGAGGATGCCTGAGATGCGCGGTGACCGGCACACGGCCGCCGACAACGCACGCGCCTGCTGCTCCATGACTGTTGTTACCCATCACCCGGGCTCGATCGATGAAAACCTTCCACTGCAATCGCTGCTCGCACCTTGTGTTTTACGAAAACGTTCGCTGTGAACGCTGCGAGTCGTTGCTCGGATATGTGCCTGAACTCGCCGAAATCAGCGCCTTCGAGGAAGCCGATGAAGGGCGTTGGCGCAGTCTGCATCCGCGTGCCGAGGGCGCGGTGTTCCGGCAATGCCACAACTACGCGGTCGAAAACGTCTGCAACTGGATGATTCCCGCCGATTCACCGGACACGCTGTGCCGCGCCTGCCAGCTCACGCGCACGATCCCGAATCTGAGCGCGCCGGACAATCGGCTCTACTGGTACCGGCTGGAGATGGCCAAGCGGCGTCTGTTGTACACGCTGGCCGCGCTCGGCCTCGACGTGCCGTCGCGCCAGACCGATCCCGAGCATGGTCTCGCTTTCGAGTTCCTCGAAGACGGCGGCGATGGTTCGCGGGTCATGACCGGCCACGACAACGGCCTGATCACGCTGAACATCGCCGAAGCCGACGACGTTCACCGCGAGAAAGTGCGCAGCGCGATGGGCGAGCCCTATCGCACGCTGCTCGGTCATTTTCGCCATGAGACGGGTCATTACTACTTCAGTCAGCTGATCGAAAACAATCCGCGCTGGATCGAGCCCTACCGCAAGCTGTTCGGCGACGAGCGCGCCGACTATGGCGAGGCGCTGACGGCCTACTATCGCGACGGCGCGCCGGCGCCGGCGGACTGGCAGGCCTCGTATATCAGCGCCTACGCGACGATGCATCCCTGGGAAGATTGGGCTGAGACGTGGGCGCACTACATGCTGATCGTCGACGTGCTCGATACCTCGACCTCGTACGGCCTCGCCTTGTTGCCCGACGACCCGAGCGAACCGACACTCACCGACCGCACGCCAGTGGAAGATGCGAGCTTCGAGAATCTGATGAAGCGCTGGTTTCCGCTCACGTATGCGTTGAACAGTCTGAACCGCAGTCTCGGCATGCCCGACGGCTATCCGTTCACGCTGGCCTCGCCGGTGGTGGACAAGTTGCGCTTCGTGCATCGGGTGATTGCGGCGGCGGGCGACAAAACGCAGCCGCGGGAAGCAGCGAAGCCGGCGGCTGATGCGGGGGCGGTGCAGACGACGTTGCAGACGGCAGCGGCCGGTGCGTCGCCGACGGCTGAGGCGCCGGCGACCCCACCACCTGCCGCACAGCCTGTGACGCAAGACGTGGTGTCGCAAGAACCGTCGCAGACGATGGAGCAGGCGCCGCTGCCACAACCTGCGCAGCCTGAGCCTGTCAACCAGGCGGTTGTGTCGCAAGACTCCGAGCAGGCGCCAGCCATGCAGGCAGTCGCGCCGGCGTTGCAATCCGAATCCAGCACCGTGAAAACAGCACCGCCCAAGCGGGCTGCGCGGCGACGTTAACGCGGTGGCTGTGCCTGATGGCTTTGCCCGCAAGTGACACGCTTCATGAACCCATAAGTAAAGCCCGCTGCCGAGTAACCCGGCAGCGGGCTTTTCCCTCAAAGCCAAACCTGGCTATCGCTCAATACGCGACGTAAGGTCCTGTACCACCGGGCGTCGTCTGCTGCTCGACGGCGGCATACACGTTACGGCCATAGAAGAACGGCAGACCCCAGTCGAAAATCGACGACGTCACAAAAGCCGGTCCCGCCAGCAGCGGCAGCGCCGAGTCGCCGGTATACGTCTGCGAGATCGTCATGGCGTTGCCCACCGCGAAGTTCACCGTGCTCGTCGTGCCGTTCACCCCCTGAATCATCGCACTCAACGATTCGGTCGAGACCGGACAGTAGTACGCGCTATTGGGGCTCGCGCACACCGGCAACGCACTGGTCTGGAAGAACAGACCGGTCGAGCCGCTGTCCAGAATACTGTTCGAATACGTGATGCCGTTGTGCACCGTCGTAAAGGTGCCATTCGACGGACTCACGCCGACCACCTGCGCGCTGCCGAGACCATTGTTGCCCTGCGTGCCGATGCCGAACACCAGTTGCCCCGCGACCGACTGCGCGCCGCCAGAGACCATCGGCAGGCTCAGCAGGGAGCCGTTGTTGTCGGTCGCGAAGTAGGGAATCGGGTTCGCGACCTGAAGCGCTTCCGCGAGCGGAATCGACGTGCATGTCGTGCGGTTGCAACCGTAGTACGTGCCGGCCACGGCCTGCTGCACACAGTTCGCGCCGCAGTCGTGCTTGAACACGCCGATGCCCAGAATGCCATTCGCCTGCAACGTCCCCGGCGTGTTGCGCGCGGCGCCGTAGGTCGCGCAATCAGCGGGTAGCGAAGCGTAGTCCGGATCGATCACCTGGATCGGCAGCGACGCCGCTTTTTCACCGGCAATCTGCAAATCGGCGAGCTTCACCGAACCCCACGTGTAGCCGTCGAAGAACTGCATGCATTCGGCGACCAGATTGCCCGAGCCGTCCTTCTGTTGCGGCAGCGTTATCGACGCGGGCAATTGCGAGGCAAACACGCGCACGCCCCACGACCCGGTGTCCACCAGGATGTGATCGATGGTTTGGCACTGGCTGGTGCCGGGCGCGCAAATCGTGATGCTGACGAACGGCATGTTCGGCACATTGCTCACGCCGGCGTCGACGGTCACGCGCACTGCGTTGGCCGCCGACACTTGAGGCGAAGGCGAGGTATTGGTGACAGTGGGACCGGCCGAAAGTCCCGGCGTACTGCCCGAATTCGCCGAAGAGCCGGCACCGCTGGAGCCGCCGCCTCCGCCGCCGCAGGCGCTGACGAGCAACGCGAGCAGCATCGCGCACAGCAAGGTCATGAACGACGCGCTATCACGCATGATCCGCTCCATTATTGAATGACGCCGACGTCGACGCCCGGGGGCACCGCTCGCGGCAGATACGCATAGCCGGCGAACGCGCGCAGATGGCCGCCGGAATACACGACCAGATCGCCGGTCGACACGGCGAGCGGCGTCCCGCGACGCGTCGCGGTGGCGGCGACGTATTGGTCGAACGACTCGCCCAGCATGGATTTCAGATCCGGCAGCGTCGGGCCTTGCCACGCGACCCCGAACACCATGCCGTTGGGCGCGACGTACTCGCGCACCACCGTGCCGGACGGCAGGGTCATTAGATGTACCGAATACGCGCTTTGCGTAGTGGCCGTATGAGCCACTGCGTGAAGGCGGGTCTGATCGCTGTCGACCGTGTTGACGTTCTGGCCGAGCGTGGCGTGCGCGGCAAACGACAGCGCGCAGCTTGCCCCGAGCATTGCGCGCGCAATGCTTGTAGAGAGCATCGGTTTCAAGAGATGTCCTTCGAGTTGAAACGCTCGTGCCCGGCAGCGAGCCGAACACGAACGGGAATTCAGGGCGCACTCCTGAGCGGCGGTGATGTCATTGCATTCACACCGGTTGGGTTGCGTGAATGCGTCTACGGAGTGGCGGAGCGAAACTTTAGGCACGGCGCAGTGCCATGGCAATCGTTTGCGGGATGATTTAAACCTTGTGCGAATGCCGCGCCGTTTTATGCCGTTTGATGTTTGAGGACTGGATCACCAAGGGGCGGCGCTTCGACGCCTATTTTCCCGATCAGACGTGTTTAAAGCGAACCCACGCAACAGGCACCAACCGCGCCCCACAAAATTCTCGATGCGTGCCGGCATGTCGCGAACGGTGTAAGCGGCCGCTGAATAATCCACGTCCGCCGGCCTGTTTCCTCTGATCATAACGACGCACGGAGCGTGCTTTCGTGTGAGGAGAAAATCGCGATCTCAACATGATTTGAGGCGAAAAAAATGCCGCGAATGACGTGATCGTCATTCGCGGCATCGGCTATTCCTCGCGAGCTTCTCGCTATTTCATCGCGACTTCCGCAAGCCGCGCCGAATCCGCATCGAGCGATTCGACACGGCGCGCGGCTGTTACTTTTTCTGTTGCTGTTGCTGTTGCAAGAGCGATTTGAGCTCCTGCACGTTTTCTTCTACGCGCTTTGCGATCACCGCGTACGACTCGGCCTGCGTCTGATACGCGGCCTGCGCCAACTGCTGCATATCGGCGAGCGACTTGTGGAGACTCTGCTGGATCAGCTCCGCGGCTTTCGCTGGCGGCGCCGCACCACCAGCCGACAATTGCCCCGTGAGCGACTGCATTTCGGCCAGCGTGGCACGCAACATCTCGGTCTGTTTCTGCGCGAGCGACTGCATGCCCTGGAATGCCGTCTGATTCGCCTGAACCAGTGCCTCCATGTCCTTGCGTCGCGCTTCCATGATGGCGGGTACGTCGAAGCCAGGGAGCTTGAACTGCTCCAGCATTTTGGTGAAATCGCCAAACGGATTGGCGGCGTCAGGTTGGCTCATGCGAAATCCTCCTTAACGGTTGAATACTCGCCGGCGGTGCATCGCCGCGATGGGCGGCTTCAACCTCTGCACCAGTGGCGTCGCGTGCGCCGCGCTTCCCGCGCAGGTTTGTTGCATCTGGGGTCGGACGGCACATTGTTTCAATCATGCGCCATCCGGGCACATTGCGCCAGCGGGCACACCCTGGCGTCGAGCGTCTCCTTGCGGGCGGAAACGTTCACAGCTTCGGCCGCCCGTTGCGTCGCGCTGATTTCTCCGGCGCTTTCCCGCAGCGGTGCTTCTTCCTATCGACACCGCGACGCATGCAAGGCTTGGTAAGTTACAACGCGGCTTCAGTAACTCTGCGAAACGGCATGTCGACTATCGTTGCCGATGTGCCGGCGCACTGTCGCGCCGGCATCGTGTCCCGCCGAAACGCAACGCGGCCGAATGGCCGCGCTGCGTTAGCTTTCGCACATAGCGCCTCACTGCCCACTTTTCATCTTCCGTCACGTGATTAGGATAAGAGCACCGAAACGCCTGTGCCTGGTGAACAATGCGCTATCCGTTGAACATGGCTGTTGCCGCCGCCCTTCTCGTGTTCGTTCTTTGCTGCATCATCAAGCTCGCGTTGAATTGATGCCTTGGCGGTTCCATTCAGTCGTGCGTTTTCACACTTTCACCGACTTCGTATAGCGCAGCCAGAGTGCGTCGTGCTCGACCTTCTCAACGGACTCAAGCTTCAGATAGGCCGGCGCTTGCCATTTGTCCATGGCTACTTCGAATGACGACGGATGCTCGCTGCGGCCATCCACCAGCGGCAAGATCAACACGCTGACTTCGTCGGCGAGCCCCGCGTTCACAAACGCGCCGCTCACGTGCGAACCTCCTTCCACAATGAGCTTCTTTACGCCGAATTCGCGGGCGAGCGTCTGCACGACCTTGTCGAGATCGATTTCAGATTGGCCGCCGAACACATACGAGACGCCGATCGATTGGAGATACGCCAGATAGTCGTCCGCCACCTGCTCGGTCAGCACCTCGACGATGTGCGACTTGAGCGCGGTGTTGCTCTTCCACGCAACCCGGCCTTGAGGGTCGATCGAAATCGCGTACTGTTGCGCGTTGCGCTCGACGACATGATCGGTGCGCGGCACGGCACCTTTCGCGAGCCCTTTCGGGTAATCCATGCCGTGCGCAATCTCCTGCATGGTGACGCGACCACAGATCCAGCCGTCGGCTTTGAACGTCGCCGCGGTGTTTTCGTACAGATCGCCAGCAAAGTCGAGATGCCAGCCGTCCGTCAGACTGCGGCCGTCTAGCGAGGACATCATGTGAACGACGATGAACGGTTTCATGCGTTAAGGCTCCGTGTAAGGTGAATACACGGAGCCTTCAGCAAGGTCTGTTCCGCAATGTGCGGCTTGGCGGCTTGGCGGAGCGCTTAAGCGACCGCGTAACGTTCGAGCCAATGCGCGTACGGCGCCGGCAGCGTCCACGACGCGCGTTCGATCCCCAGCTTGCGCGCCGCGTGATACGGCCAGTGCGGATCGGCCAGATGCGCGCGGCCGACCATCACCAGGTCCAATTGCTCGTTCTTGACGGAGCGCTCGGCCAGTTCCGGCGTATCGATGCCCCATGCCGACGAGACGGCGATACCGGCCTCGCGGCGCACGCGCTCGGCGATCGGCGCGAGGAACGCCGGCGCCCACGGAATGGCCGCCGTCGGCGTGGAGAAACCCACGCTGACGCTCAACATGTCCAGCCCTTCGCGCTTGAAATTCTTCGCCAGTTCGATCGATTCGGCGAGCGTTTCCTCGTCGCGTCCGTCGTACTCGATCACGCCGAAACGCGCCGTCAACGGCAGATGCTCAGGCCACACCTTGCGCACCGCAGCCAAGGTTTCCAGCAGAAAGCGGCTGCGATTTTCGAGGCTGCCGCCGTATGCGTCGTCGCGTTGATTGGAGTGCGTCGAGAAGAAGCTTTGACCGAGGTAGCCGTGTGCGAAGTGCAGTTCGAGCCATTCGAAGCCCGCATCCCGGGCACGCCGGGCGGCCGCGACAAAGTCTTCGCGCACCCGGGCGATGTCGTCGAGCGTCATGGCTTTCGGCACTTTCGGCAGGCCGCCACCGAAGGCGATCGCCGACGGCGCAAGGGTCTGCCAGCCGCGCGGATCGTTATCGGCGATGTGGTCGTCGCCTTCCCACGGGCGGTTCGCACTGGCCTTGCGGCCCGCGTGGCCGATCTGAATGCCCGGCACGGCGCCCGCTGCCTTGATCGACGCGACCACCGGCGCGAAAGCCTGCGCCTGCTCGTCGGTCCAGATGCCCGCGCAGCCCGGCGTGATACGGCCCTCCGGCGACACCGCCGTCGCTTCGACGATCACCAGCCCCGCGCCGCCGCGCGCCAAGCCGGCGAGGTGCACGCGGTGCCAGTCGTTGATCAGGCCGTCTTCAGCGGTGTATTGGCACATCGGCGGAATCGCGATGCGGTTGCGTAAGGAAATGTCCTTAAGCTTGTAGGGCTGAAATAATGCTGACATCAGGCTAAACTCCTGTGGATAAGCTTGTACGGTAGTTCGATAAACATCGAACTATGGAGTATGGCAGAAACCCTTATGACCTGCACATGCGCACCTATACCCATCCCGACGCCGAGGACTTCACGCTTGGACGGCTTTTCCATGCGCTTAGCGACCCTGTGCGGCTCGAAATCGTCCGTCGCCTTTCAACGGTCGAAGAGGCCACCTGCGGGGAGCTCGACGGGGGCCGCCCCAAATCGAGCGTCTCCCATCACTTCCGGATCCTGCGTGAAGCGGGACTGGTGCGCACGCGCGTGGCCGGCACCGTGCATCAGAATTCGCTGCGGCGCGCGGAACTGGACGCACAGTTTCCGGGCTTGATGGAGGCGATCATCAAGCAGATCGTCAATGAAACGGCGTCGAACGAACCGGCTTGACGGTCGACTGAAGAGCGTGCGGGCGCGACGACACGACGCAGGTCGCGGCTCGATTCACCGTTCTATTCGCGCCAGAGTTTGCGCATCAACGCGAGCAACGCAGTCGGCGCGGTGCCTTTCTGACAATAGCCGTCGAAATTATGACGCGCCTTGCCGGTTTCTTTCACGTGGTCTTCATCGAGCGAAGTGAACGCGACGATGCCGAGGCTCTGGGTCGGAAGATAGCAGCGAAGCGCGCTCGCGGTTTCATAACCGTCGCGCTCCGGCATCATGATGTCGAGCACGACGACATCCGGCACCCAATCCTTCACGCAGCGCAGCGCCTCGCTGCAACCGTTGGCGGTACGGGCTTCCACGCCTTCATACGAGAGATAGGTGGCGAGCGCTTCGGCGGCGTTGACGTTGTCGTCGTCGACCAGAACGCGCGGCACTTCGTGCAATACCTGGACCTCGCGGGCGCTCCACCTTTGAGAAGTAGAGAGTGTTCGGGACATGTGTGGCAGCGTGCTATAAAAACACGAGTCGTCAGCAAGCTGCGTACCACAGTGATCTGGAAGTGCTGTCATGGCGGCGCCATATCGACGCGTCAGGCCAGGCATGAGCTGTTCTGTCCTCACAAGGGAGACATGCCATGCTGATCGCTTGCGCTGGATCGCGTCGCAATCCGCCGCCTCTTACGCCGACGATGAGGGTGCCGCTCAGGCTCTCAGCCCGGAGCTCGCCCCAAACCTCGCGCCAATCGATATCCGCGCCATGCTCGACACCCACGCCGGGTCCTTCCGGCACGCGGGCGTGCTATCCGTGCGCAGCGGTTTGCAATGGCCGGCAGCTGGGCGCGCTGCCACGCGTGCCATCGTCGTCACCGTGATGGCGGACAAGCAGGCCGCGCTGCGAGCCGCGCTGCCGCAACAGATCGACGGCGTACCCATCGACGTACGCGCGGCCGACGCGATGCAATCGATGCAGGCGCTCGACCCCTCGCGATACTGCGCGTTGGCGCAAGCACGCCACGACACACGATCGCGACTGGCATGTGACCGTGACGAGCGAGGCGTTGGCAAACACGTTCCGCGCGTTCCTGCAGCACGACTATGCGGTCTCTCACGATGCGATAGACGCGGCCAGGAAAAAGGGCACCGACATTGCGAGAGGCGTCGCCGCACTCGACGTACCGATCGAAGCGCTTGCAGTGGGCAAAGCGCCGCATCAGTTCTTCGCGCTATCAACGTCAATTCAGCGACCGTGTTCCGAGGCGTTGACGACAAAATAACTTTCCTTTAAGGTCGAAACCGTTGAAGGAAGCGCTCCTCGTTCGTCATAGAGGATATCGGGTTGGCGTGCCCGTCCAGCAAGAGGTGATCGCGATGCGCGACAACCCTGTTGGGCCGGCAAGCGCTATTTCGGCCCATCCACGCGCCGGTGCAGCACCACTCACCGTCATCAAGAATGTCTGCGTCCTGACCATGGATCCTGCGCACCCGCAATGGGCATGCGCGGATATCGTCATCGAGAATGGAACGATCAGCGCGATCGGACCGGGCGTGTCCCGAGGCATCGTCAATCAGCACATCGTGATCGACGGAACCGGCCAGATCGTGATGCCCGGGCTGATCAACGCTCACTTCCACTCGCCGACCAACTTTCTCAAAGGCGCACTGGATAGCCTGCCGCTCGAACTCTTCATGCTCTACGAGGTGCCGAGCACGCCCGATGCAGCGGTGTCCGCCCGCGCCGCCTACGTGCGCACGCTGCTAGGCGCCGCGGAAATGCTGAAGCTGGGCGTCACCGCGGTCCAGGATGACGCCTTCTTCCTGCCGGCGCCGAGCCACGCAGAAATCGACGCGGTGATGGGCGCGTACCGAGACATCGGCATTCGGGCCACCGTCGCACTCGACCAGCCGAACCTCCCCGAGATCGCCAAGCTTCCCTTTCTCGGTGAACTCGTTCCAGCGGAACTCAGAGGCCGGCTCGAGGCGCCCGCCGCAATGGAAGCAGACGACTTACTGCGCCACTACCGCTATCTGATCGACACCTGGCACGAGCATGACGGTGGCAGATTGCGTGCCGCGGTCTCCTGTTCGGCCCCACAACGCGTGAGCGTCGACTATCTTCGCTCGCTCGACGAATTGAGCCATGCACACGACCTGCCGTTCTATATCCACATGCTGGAGACCCGTCTGCAGCGAGTGTTCGGCGAAGTGTGCCTGAATGGCCGCTCGCTCATTCAGTACGTCGACGACCTCGCCCTCCTTTCCGAGCGAATGAACGTCATCCACGCGGTGTGGATCGACGACACGGATATCGCCCTACTTGCCAAAGCCCGCGCGCAGGTCATCCACAATCCGATCAGCAACCTGCGTCTGGGCAGCGGCGTCATGCCGTTCCGCCGGCTTGCGCAGGCGGGTGTTGTCATCGCTCTCGGCTCGGACGAAATCATCGCCGACGATGCGGTCAACATGTGGTCTGTCATGAAGACAGCCGCGCTCATCCATACGATTGGGGACCCCGATCCCGACCGCTGGCCCGTGGCCGGTGAGATCCTGCGCTGCATGTTCGAAGGCGGCGCGACCGCTATGCGTCAGGCCGACCGGCTCGGGCGCATCGCGCCGGGCTACCAGGCCGATCTGATCATGCTCGATCTCGACACGCTGCCATTCACCCCGCTCAACGATCTTGCCCGCCAACTCGTGTACGCGGATGCGAGCCGTGCGGTGACGATGACGATGGTCGCCGGACGCGTGGTCATGCAGGACGGCAAGCTGCTGACCATCGATGAAAAAGCACTCCGGCAGGAGGCCCGCACGATCATGGCCGAGGCCGGCGGTCAGCGTGAGACCTTGATGCGCGAAGCCGCCGAGTGGCTGCCGCACTATCGCGCGATGTATCAGAAGACGCTCGATATCGATGTCCGTATGAATCGTTGGGTTGGAGACGCAGGCCCTGAACCGATTTGATTTTTGTCCTTCCGTTTTGCACATTCAATCACGTTCAACATTGATTAGGGGTACATCAAATGTCACACCACTTAAAATGTAAGCTCGCAGCGACTGCCGCCCTGATTGGATTGGGTCTGGTGTCGGCCGTCCAGGCCGCGCACGCGGAAGACAAAACGATCCGCGTGATCTGCAACAACTGGTCGGGATTCGCCCCCGTCTTCGTGGCGAACGATTTGGGTTACTTCAAGAAGCTGGGCCTGAACGTCTCCGTGAAGTTCGACGACGAGCAGGCGGATGCGCTCGCAGGCATCGCCCACGGCGACATCGAAGTGGACATGCGCACGGTCGACGACTATCAGCGCCGCCCGCGCAGCCCTTCAACGCCGGGCGTAATGATCGGCACCATCGACGAGTCCAACGGCGGAGACGGCGTGGTCGCGGATGGTTCGATCAGGAAGGTCAGCGATCTGAAGGGTAAGGTGGTGGCCATGGAAACCGACATTCCCGCCTATCTCCTGCTGCAACTCGAGCTGAAAAAAGCCGGCCTCAGCTACAAGGACATGAGCGTTAAGCAGACGGCGGGGTCGGACGCGCTGTCGGTATTCTCGGACCCGAGCGTGGCGGCGATCGGTACCTTCCAGCCATTCATGAACAAGGCGGTCACGGTCGACAAAAAACGCGGCGCGCACATCCTGGTTTCGTCGGCCAGCTACCCGGGTACGATCGTCGACGCCATCATCGTCAACCAGTCGAAACTAAAAGCCGATCCGGCCGCTTACAGGAACTTCCTGATCGGCGTGTACAAGGCGATCGCTTATTACAACACCAGGCCGGCGGACTTTATCCACCTTGCCGCGCCTCACTTCAATTTGAGCGACAAGGAGTTTCAGGCTAGCATCGACGGCAGCCTCAGCTACACGTCGATCGATATGGCCAGGCATTACTTGGGGGCTGCCGGCAAGCCCGGCTCGCTCTACAAAACCTTCGATACCCTGATGCAGCTGAACCTCGCGAACGGCGCATCGGACCACACGCTTTCGGCAGCCGGTTCGTTCGACGGTTCGGCTTTGCAATCCATCTCGGCTAACGATCTCAAGTGACCAAGCCGCTTGCCAACGCTTTCGCCTTTCGCGGAAGTATCAGTCGCCGGGCCAACGTTCTCGTCGGCCTCGGCGCCAGTTTTGCCGTGCTGCTTGCATGGCAGCTATCGTCATGGAACGGCTGGATCGATCCGACCTTTCTGCCCTCGCCGATCGAGATCGCACAAAGCCTCTGGACCATGAATCGCGAAGGGCAGATCGCCGGCAACGCGTTGATCTCGATCGGGCGGATTCTCGCTGCGTTCGCGTTGTCGGCGGTCATGGCGATCCCCATTGGTCTTTTGATGAGCAGCTATCGTCCGGTGAACGCGGCACTCGAACCGATGGTGGATTTCATCCGCTATCTGCCCACGCCGGCGCTGGTGCCGATCAGCATCATCTGGTTCGGCGTGGGCGAGGAAACCAAGATTTTCCTGCTGTGGCTTGGAACGTTTTTTCAGCTCGTGCTGCTCGTGGTCGACGATGCGAACCGCGTGCCCAACGAATACATCGAGATCGCCCGCACGCTCGGCGCGCGTCCGTTCCAGATTCTGGTGGATGTCGCGTGGCGCTCGATGCTGCCCAACCTCGTCGACAATCTGCGCATTACGCTCGGCTGGTGCTGGACGTATCTGATCATTGCCGAAATCGTCGCCTCCGACAGTGGCCTCGGCTTCGTAATCTGGAACGCGCGCCGCTATATGCAAACTGACCGCGTGATGGCCGGCGTGTTCGTGATCGGCATCATCGGGCTCGTCAGCGACCAGGCCATTCGCGCACTGCATCGGCGACTATTCCGCTACATCCGGAGCACTGATTGATGAACATCCGCACAACCGAGTACCTGGTCTTTGACGGCGTCACCAAACGCTTCGGCGAATTGCCCGTCGTGGACACGCCGTTTCATCTGACCATCCCTCGCGGTCAGTTCGTCGTCTTTCTCGGACCGTCCGGCTGCGGCAAAACAACGCTCATGCGCATGTCGGGCGGCCTCGACACACCGAGCGCTGGCGAGATCCGGCTGGAAGGCGAGCCGGTCGGCAAGCCCGATCAGCGGCGCGGCATGGTGTTTCAGTCGTACTCGTCGTTTCCCTGGCTGACTGTCGACCAGAACGTGGAATTCGGCATGCGTTACCGCCCCGATCTGAGCAGGGAGGAAAAGCGCAGGCGCACCGATCACTATCTGCGCCTCGTCGGATTGCAGGAATTCGCCGGCGCTTATCCGAACCGGATCTCCGGCGGCATGCGTCAGCGCGTGGCGATCGCCCGCACGCTGGCTGCGGGTTCCGAAGTATTGTTGATGGACGAGCCGTTCGGCGCGCTCGACGCGCAACGGCGCGAGCAGCTCCAGGTGGAGCTGCGCCGCATTCAGAGCGAGGAGTCGCGCACGGTCATTTTTGTCACGCACGATGTCGAAGAAGCCGTTTTTCTTGCCGACAGGATCATCGTATTTTCGCGCCGTCCCGCGCGGGTGATCGAGGACATCGACGTCACCTCACAGTTGGGAAGCACGCGCACCCTCGCGCTCAGAGACAGCGACGTGTTTTTCCGCATGAAGACGAATATCGTTCAGACCGTCCGCGAAACGGCTGCCAACGAATACTGACTGCTGCTGACTCCGTACTCCCTGAACCTGGTCGTTATCAATTGATGACGAACCTCTCATCGTGCGGCAGAGGTGCCGTCAGCCCGCGATTTCCATACCGGAGTTCGTCAAGACACCACGCACCCCAGATCGCCCCGTACCGGAGACCATCCATCAAACCGTACAGGTACTGTACCGGCAAGCGCCGCTAGAATGCTCCAAAGGTCTTCTCGACCATTACCGGAGCCCCGCCATGTCTTACCTCAGCCTCAGCGCGCTGCCCGCCGGCATTCTGTTCGCGCTCGTCACCAGCATCACGCCCGGGCCGAACAATACGATGCTGCTGGCCTCGGGCGTCAATTTCGGTTTTCGCCGCACGCTGCCGCATGTTTCGGGGATCAGCGCCGGCGTGGTGTTGTTGATGCTGTCGGTTGGGATTGGTCTGGGCGAAGCCTTCGTGCACTTTCCCGTGCTGTACACGGTGCTTGAAGTCGCGAGCGTCGCGTATCTGCTGTATCTCGCGTGGAAAATCGGTACGTCGGGCGAACTGAAGGTCAGGAATGGCGATCGCCGGCCGATGAAGTTTTATGAAGCCATCGCGTTTCAGTGGGTCAATCCGAAAGCGTGGATGATGGTGCTGACCGCCGCGACAACGATCCACCTGAGCGAAAGCACCGGCATGAACGCGGTTGCGATGGCGGTGATCTTCTACGTGGTCGGGTTGCCGTGCATCTGCCTGTGGGCTGCTTTCGGCACCGCGATGCGGCGCGTGCTGTCGGACCCGAAACGGCTGCGCATTTTCAATGTAGTGATGGCGCTGCTGCTGGTGGTCTCGCTGTATCCGATCGCGCTGAAGCTGCTCGGTCACGCCGCCTAGGACGAAGCATCACTAGATCGCGCCCTGGCCGACTCGCTCGATGAAGCGCCACAACGCGTCGTCGGTCGAGTACGGCGCGTTGAAACGGAACCAGGCGCTCGGGGCGTCGTCCGGACGGAAGTAGGAGCCGGGCGCGAGCCAGATGCCGTGCCTGAGCGCGGCGGTCGCCACTTCACCGGCGCGCTCGGGCTCGATCGGCAGCCGCGCCCACAGAAACAGCCCCGCGCGCGGCCGGTGAAACAGTTCGAGGCCGAGCGAGTCGAGCCGCTCTTCGACGCTCGCATGCACGAGCTTGAGCCGCTCGTTCACGGCTTCGACGTGACGCGCGTAGCGCCCTTCGAGCAACACCTTGTCGACGATCCGCTCGATCGCTTCCGACGACGTCAAGCCCACCGCCATCTTCGTGCGCGCCAGTTCGCGCAACACCGCGCGCTCGGCGACAACGTAGCCGCAGCGCAGCCCCGGCGTCACCGTCTTCGAGAAACCGCCGACATAGAGCACGCGCTGCAGGCCTTCCATCGCGGCAAACATGGGCGCGCCGGGCGGCGCCAGTTCGCGGCTGACATCGTCCTCGATCACCCACATGCGCTGCCGCTCGGCGATCTGCAACAGCCGGAACGCCGCCGACATGCCGAAGGTCGCGCCGGTCGGATTCTGCAGTGTGGTGTTGACGAAAATCGCCTTCGGCTTGTGTTGCGCGACCAGCGCTTCGAGCACGTCGGTATCGACGCCGGCCGGCGTGCGCGGCACGCCATGCACCACCAGCCCCGCGAGTTTGAGAATCTGCAGCAGATTGCAATAGCCGGGATCTTCGACGATCACCGTGTCGCCCACGCGCAGCAACGTGCGAACGATCAGATCGAGCCCTTGCGTCGCGCCCTGCGTGAGCAGCACGTTGGCGATGTCGATCGGCAAGCCGCGCCGGTCGAGTTGCTCGGCGATCCGCTCGCGCAGCGGCGCGAAGCCGTACGGATGCCCGTAGTCGCCGAGCCGCGCCGCCGGCACCCGGCTCATCGCACGCAGCGCATGCTGCAAACCCGTCTCGTTGATCCATTCGTTCGGCAACCAGCCGCCGCCCGCCTTGATCGGCACCGAATGGTCGGCGAACACGTCGGACAGCAGCCAGGTCGCGGTGAGGCTGGGTGGCTGCCAGTCGGTGGGCGCGGCGCGCGCGGGCTGCGCGCGCGCCGCCACGCGATAGCCGGAACCGCGGCGCGCGACCACGAGGCCCATCGAAACAAGACGGTTGTATGCCTCGGTGACCGTGAAGGTGCTCAGTTCGTGGCTTTGCGCCAACTGACGCACCGATGGCAGCAGCGCGCCGGCGCGCAGGGATTGCGCCTCGATCGCAGCCGCGAAACCCTGCACGACCTGCTCGACGAGCGTGGGAGCGGCGCGCCGGTCGCGCTCAAGTTGTAGTTCGATCATTGGCTCTGGGCTGAAAGGCCGGTAGGCCGGCGGAGTGGCCAAGCAGATGGAGCGAGCGACGCAGGCGCCCGATAAACGCCGAATTGCATCACGGCGCGATCGACACAGTTATCGCCATTCCACCAACACAGTCAGCGCCACACTGCGTCAACTGTTTATGCCGCCATTAAACCGCGAGCGCTACAGTTTCGCTACCACTTCGAGGAGAAAACCATGACTTCGCGCCCCGTCATCGACGACCTGTCGTCTTTCTGGATGCCCTTCACCGCCAACCGCCAGTTCAAGGCCGCGCCGCGCCTGCTGGAATCGGCCAAGGGCATGTACTACCGCACCACGGACGGGCGTGAAGTGCTCGACGGCTGCGCGGGTCTCTGGTGTGTGAACGCCGGCCACGGCCGCGACGAAATCGTCGCGGCGATCACCCAGCAACTGTCGACGCTCGATTTCGCGCCGACCTTTCAGATGGGCCATCCGTTGGCATTCGAAGCGGCCACGCGAGTTGCCGAATTGATGCCGAACGGTCTGGACCGGATCTTCTTTACGAACTCCGGCTCGGAATCGGTCGACACCGCCCTCAAGATCGCGCTGGCGTACCACCGCTCGCGCGGCGAAGGCCAGCGCACGCGTCTGATCGGCCGCGAGCGCGGCTATCACGGCGTGGGCTTCGGCGGCATTTCGGTCGGCGGTATCGCGCCGAACCGTAAGACGTTCTCCGGCGCGCTGCTGCCGGCGGTCGACCATCTGCCGCACACGCACAACCTGGAACACAACGCGTTCACCAAGGGCCAGCCTGCATGGGGCGCGCATCTCGCCGACGAACTCGAGCGTATTGTCACGCTGCACGATGCCTCGACGATTGCCGCGGTGATCGTCGAACCGGTGGCCGGCTCAACGGGCGTCCTGATTCCGCCGCAAGGTTATCTGCAGAAGCTGCGCGAGATTTGCACCAAACACGGCATCCTGCTGATTTTCGACGAAGTGATCACCGGTTTCGGCCGGATCGGCAAAGCGACCGCGAGTGAGTATTTCGGCGTGACGCCGGACCTGATCACGATGGCCAAGGCCATCAACAACGCCGCGATCCCGATGGGCGCGGTGGCCGCGAGCCGCACGATCCACGACTCGATCGTCAACGCCGGCGCGCAGGGCGCGATCGAACTGTTCCACGGCTACACGTATTCGGCTCACCCGGCCGCAGCCGCGGCTGCGGTGGCGACACTCGATCTGTACCGCCGCGAAGGTCTGTTCGAGCGCGCCGCGACGATGGCGCCGACATTCGAGGCCGCGGCGCACTCGCTCAAGGGCGCGAAGCATGTGAAGGATGTGCGCAATCTGGGCATGATCGCCGGCGTCGAACTCGAATCGCGCGACGGCGCGCCGGGCGCCCGGGCTTATGAAGCGTTCGTGAAGTGCTTCGAGGCGGGCGTGCTGGTGCGCTTTACCGGCGACATCCTCGCGTTTTCGCCGCCGCTTATCATCGAGGAAGAGCAGATCGCGCATATCTTCAAGACAGTGGGTGACGTGCTGGCGACGGTGCAGTAAGGCAGTCAGCAAGCTTGACGATGCGCGCGCGAAAGAGCGTGCGCATCGCTTCGACCGTCTGCGTCGCCCCCTGCGTCTCGCCTCCTGCTGTCCCCTGCGTCTCGCCTCCTGCTCTCCCCTGCTCTCCCCTGCTCTCCCCTGCGACTCCCCTCTGCGTCACTCCCTCTGCGTCACTCCCTCTGCATCACTCCCTCTGCATCACTCCCTCTGCATCACTCCCTCTGCATCACTCCCTCTGCATCACTCCCTCTGCGTCTCTCCCTCTGCGTCTCTCTTTCTGCGTCCCTCCTTCTAGACGCCGGCTTCAGTGATGCGTGCGC
Organism: Paraburkholderia sp.; assembly: GCF_034668105.1. Classification (GTDB taxonomy): domain Bacteria; phylum Pseudomonadota; class Gammaproteobacteria; order Burkholderiales; family Burkholderiaceae; genus Paraburkholderia. The sequence goes on from NZ_JAXDPY010000331.1 coordinate 24,995, forward strand.
GAAGCGCGCGTGTGCGCAGCCTTTTTAGCGGCTGCCGAGCGGCCTGCGGCGCCTTTCGTCGCGGCGGCTTTCTTCGCTGCTGCGGAGCGGCTGGCTGCGGGACGTTTGGCTGCTGCCGACCTGGTCTGCTTCGACATGGCGGTGTGCGATGCACCGGCGGTGCTTTCACGCTTCAATGCATTGGTGGAGGCACGTGAGCGCTTGGCGGTCGACTCGCTGCTCGCACTTTTCTTCCTCGCCGTGCTCTTGTGCTGACCTGCTGCATTGTCTTTTTCGGCTTTCTTGCGGGTTGCCTCGCTGGTGGCGCCCTTCTTCGGCGACTTCACGGCGACACCCGCCCGGCGCGCTTCCGACAAGCCGATTGCGATTGCCTGTTTCGCCGATCTGACGCCGTGCTTGCCGGCGCGTACCTTATCGACCTGTTCCTTGACGAATTCCCCGGCCTGGGTGCTCGATGACCTGCCGGCCTGCTTGTCGGCCTGGGCGCGCTTGATGGTTTTCTGTTCGGGCATGACAGTCCTCCGGTGGATGTGGGTCCATGAAACGCAGCAACGCGTGTGCCGGGGTAGTTCGTCATGACGGCGGAGGCGATCTGAAGGGCCGTCTGACGGGGATTTCGTGCTTTTGGCTCAGCGTGAGCGATTGCCGGGGCGCGGCCCGCGGCGCTATAAAAGTTCCGGGAAACGGCTTGCGGCGCGGCGAAACTTCAGGAAATTGGCGGGGAGGACTCGCGCGTGGCACGTGGACGGCGTATGGTAATAGCAAGGGTTGGCGCCGTGGTCCGGACCCGACGGGAGATGACCTCCATGAAGATACCTACCGTTCGCGCGGGAGCGCATATCGAAGGCGTGCATTGGATTGCCGAATACGCCGAGGACGTTCATGAGATTCGCGTGTTCCGCGAAGGCCAGGAAGTGGACGTGCATAACGCGCCGTCTACGTTATTTGGCGATGAGGAGAATGCGGGGTCCAAGAGTACCGCCGATCATCGGGCGGTGGAGGCCGCTGTACTGGCTTATTTGAAGCGGTTTGTGATTGAGCATGATGCGGAGGAGTAGTGGTTTTTTTGCTAGCGGCGCTTTCCTTGATCTGGGTCTTGGGCCTTTCCTTGATCTGGATTTTTGGCCTTTCCTTGATCTGGCTAGTTGGCCTTTCCTTGAATTGTTATTGGTCTATCAGTGTTGCCCCTGTGCGGGGCGGCACTTACTTTCTTTGCCGCGGCAAAGAAAGATAAGCAAAGAAAGCCGCTCACACCGCTAATTCTTAAGCGGGTC
>NZ_JAXDPY010000332.1:0-2918 GCF_034668105.1 Paraburkholderia sp.
AGAATTTCGTTGCTGGAGATCGTGAAGCTGCGCGGAATGCCTTCAGACAGATTGCGGCCCTTCACTTCCATTTCCTTGACCTCGGAACCCGGGAAGGCGGAACCGATTTCTTTCTTGATGGCTTCGGCGGTTTGTTCGCCGATCAGCATGCCGTAATTGCGGCGGATGTAGTTGACGATGGCTTCGTCGAACTTGTCGCCGCCGACACGCACCGAGCCCTTGTACACGATGCCGCCGAGCGAGATCACGCCGACTTCGGTCGTGCCGCCGCCGATGTCGACGACCATCGAGCCGGTTGCTTCCGACACCGGCAGGCCTGCGCCGATTGCCGCAGCCATGGGTTCTTCGATGAGGTAAACCTGCGACGCACCCGCGCCGTGAGCCGCTTCCTTGATCGCGCGACGCTCGACCTGGGTCGAACCACACGGCACGCAGATGATGATGCGCGGCGACGGCGAGAACATACGCGATTCGTGAGCAGTTTTGATGAACTGCTTGATCATCTGTTCGGTGACGGTGAAGTCGGCGATCACGCCGTCTTTCATCGGGCGGATCGCCTCGATGTTGCCCGGCACCTTGCCAAGCATCTGCTTGGCTTCCTTGCCGACTGCCTGAATGGTTTTCTTACCGTTGGGTCCGCCTTCCTGGCGGATCGAGACCACCGACGGTTCGTCAAGAACGATACCCTTGCCACGCATATAGATGAGCGTGTTGGCGGTGCCGAGGTCAATCGCCAGATCGTTGGAGAAGTAGCTGCGCAGAAAACCGAACATTCAAAATCCTGTCTCGCTTGGGGCCGGCCCTCGCAACGGTTGCGCAAGGCGGCAGCGGAAAAAATAACAGCTTCAACCGGGCGGAAGCGGCGCCACAGGAACTTGAAGCTGCGAGGGAATCTACCGGAGGCCGGTGCAAGGCCAGGTCAGAAAAATCCGAACGATCTTTCGGAATAGTTCAGAAAGGCCTTGGTCAGTCGGTCCGGGTTTGGGTCGAACGCGTAATGATACCTTATAATTTTGGTTGTTTTGAAGGAAACGGACGGCACTTTTTGCCACCGCTGGCCCCTTTTTCGAGGCATTTCTCCAGTGTCGTAACCCGCTGTCGCAGCATCGTTTTTCTCGCGCTGCGGCGGTCCACCACATTTTCCGGTGACTGCATGGCTCTGACCCTGACCGATGTTAAACGCATCGCGCATCTCGCGCGGCTCGAACTGGCTGATGCCGAAGCTGAGCACACGCTTGCCCAGCTCAATGATTTCTTCGGCCTCGTCGAGCAGATGCAGGCGGTCGATACCACCGGCATCGCCCCGCTTGCCCATCCGATCGAGCAGATCGAAGACGTCGCGCTGCGTCTGCGCGACGACGCGGTGACCGAAACGGTCCAACGCGAAGCCTTCCAGCGCCCGGCGCCGGCCGTGCAAGACGGCCTGTACCTCGTGCCGAAGGTGATCGAGTAAGTGATCGACCAAGACTCGCGAATAAAGCCCAGGATAAAACGCAATGCATGAAAAAAGCTTGACCGAACTGCGTGCCGCACTGGCGGCCAAGGAATGCTCCGCAGTCGAACTGGCGCAGCTGTATCTGAAGCGGATCGACGCGGCCAACAGCCTGAACGCCTTCATTCAGGTCGACCCCGAGTTGACGCTCGCGCAGGCCAAAGCCGCTGATGCGCTGCTTCACACCGGCCACGCCGGCCCGCTGGTCGGCCTGCCGATCGCGCACAAGGACGTGTTCGTCACCAAGGGGTGGCGCTCCACGGCCGGCTCGAAGATGCTGTCGAACTACGAAAGTCCGTTCGATGCGACGGTGGTCGCGCGTCTACAGAACGCCGGCATGGTGTGCGTGGGCAAGACCAATATGGACGAGTTCGCAATGGGCTCGTCCAACGAGAATTCGTACTTTGGTCCCGTGCAGAATCCGTGGGATCGTCAGGCCGTGCCGGGCGGTTCGTCGGGTGGCTCGGCCGCGGCCGTGGCCGCACGTCTTGTGCCCGCTGCAACCGGCACGGATACCGGTGGCTCGATCCGTCAGCCGGCGTCGTTCTCCGGAATCACCGGCATCAAGCCGACGTATGGTCGTGTCTCGCGTTACGGGATGATCGCGTTTGCTTCGTCGCTGGATCAGGGCGGCCCGATGGCGCAAAGCGCCGCGGATTGCGCAACGCTGCTCAACGCCATGGCCGGTTTCGACGAGCGCGATTCCACCAGCCTCACGCGCGAGAATGAAGACTTCACCCGTTACATCGGCAAGACGTGGAAAGAAGACGGCGCGGACAAACCGCTCGCGGGCTTGCGCATCGGCCTGCCGAAGGAATACTTCGGCGCGGGCTTGGCAGACGACGTGCGCGCCTCGATCGACGCCGCCTTGAAGCAATATGAGGCACTCGGCGCGACGCTGGTCGAAGTGTCGCTGCCGAAAACCGAACTGTCGATCCCGGTGTATTACGTGATTGCGCCGGCGGAAGCTTCGTCGAACCTGTCGCGTTTCGACGGTGTGCGCTTCGGCCATCGCGCCGCGGAATACCGCGATCTGCTCGACATGTACAAGAAGTCGCGCGCGGAAGGCTTCGGTCCGGAAGTGAAGCGCCGCATTCTGGTGGGCGCCTATGTGCTGTCGCATGGCTACTATGACGCGTACTACCTGCAGGCGCAGAAGATCCGCCGCATCATCGCGCAGGACTTCCAGGAAGCGTTCAAGCAGTGCGACGTGATCATGGGGCCGGTCGCGCCGTCGGTGGCATGGGACCTCGGCGCGAAGGGCGACGATCCGATGCAGATGTATCTGGCCGACATCTACACGCTGTCGGTGAGCCTCGCCGGTTTGCCCGGCATGAGCGTGCCGTGCGGCTTTGGCGCGGGCCCGAACGCGCAGCGTCCGGTGGGATTGCAGATCATCGGCAACTATTTCAATGAAGCCCGGATG
>NZ_JAXDPY010000333.1:0-2799 GCF_034668105.1 Paraburkholderia sp.
AAGAACGGCTCGTCGGCATTGAAGGTTCCCGCGCAGTTCATCGGCTATCAGGGCGACGCGGGCTCCCCTTCCGCCGTCCTGCTCAAACATCACGGCCTGCACTTCGAGATCCAGATCGACGCAACGGACGCCATCGGCAAAACCGATGCCGCGCGCGTGAAAGACGTGCTGATGGAAGCGGCCGTCTCGACGATTATCGATTGCGAAGACTCGGTTGCCGCTGTCGATGCGGCCGACAAGGTCCAGCTTTATCGCAACTGGACCGGTCTCGCGAAAGGCGACCTGTCCGAGCAAGTCACGAAGAACGGCAAGACCTTCACGCGTCGCCTGAACGCCGATCGCCAATACACCGCGCCCGATGGCTCGACTGTGAAGCTGCATGGACGCTCTTTGCTGTTCATCCGCAACGTCGGGCATCTGATGACGAATCCGGCGATCGTCGATCGCGATGGTCGTGAGATTCCCGAAGGCATTCTGGATGCCGTGATGACCTCGCTGGGCTCGATGCACGACCTTCAAAACAAGCTCAATTCGCGGACCGGATCGATTTACATCGTCAAACCGAAGATGCACGGGCCGGCCGAAGTCGCGTTTTCCAATGAGCTGTTCGACCGTGTCGAAGATTTGCTGAGGCTGCCGCGTCATACGATCAAGATGGGCATCATGGACGAGGAGCGCCGCACGAGCGTCAACCTGCAGGCGTGCATCGCAGCGGCATCGGCGCGCGTGGCGTTCATCAATACGGGTTTCCTGGATCGCACCGGCGACGAGATGCACAGCACAATGCAAGCGGGTCCGATGATGCGCAAGGGCGATATGAAATCGTCCGCGTGGATCGCGGCTTACGAGCGTAATAACGTGCTGGCCGGCTTAAGCTCGGGATTGCGCGGACGCGCGCAAATCGGCAAGGGCATGTGGGCGATGCCGGACCTGATGCACGCAATGCTCGAACAGAAGATCGCGCATCCGAAAGCGGGCGCGAACACGGCCTGGGTGCCGTCGCCGACTGCCGCGACGCTGCATGCGCTGCACTACCATCAGGTTGATGTTCAGGCCGTGCAGCAAGAGCTGGAAAAGACCGCTTACGACAGCGTGCGCGATGAACTGCTCGATGGCTTGCTGACGATTCCTGTCGTCGAAAAGGCGCAGTGGTCGCAGGAGGAAATCCGCAACGAAATCGAGAATAACGCGCAGGGGATTCTGGGTTATGTGGTGCGTTGGATCGATCAGGGTGTCGGATGCTCGAAGGTGCCGGATATTCACGATATCGGTCTGATGGAAGACCGCGCGACGCTGCGCATTTCGAGCCAGCACATTGCGAACTGGCTGCATCACGGGGTGGTCTCGGAAGCGCTGGTGAACGAAACGTTCAAGCGCATGGCGAAAGTGGTGGACGCGCAGAACGCTAACGACCCGCAGTACCAGCCCATGACCGGTCACCTGGACACATCGCTTGCGTTCAAGGCGGCGAAGGCGCTGGTTTTTGAAGGGCGGTCGCAACCTAGCGGATATACGGAGCCGTTGCTGCACAAGTTCCGACTTGGCGCGAAGTCGTAGGCGCAGGTCGCAGGACACGTCGACCTCTGGAGGCGACGTGTCTGCAATAGTCGGCCTGCAATAGTCGGCCGCCGGCGCGTTTCCGACCGGCGGCTGTCTATCGCTGTCTGTCTATCGCTGTCAGGATCCGTTCACCGCATCTTTGAATGCCTTGCCCGCCGTGAACTTCACGGTCTTCGCCGCGGGGATCTGGATTTCAGCGCCGGTCGCCGGATTGCGGCCGACGCGTGCGGCACGCGCTCCTGTAGAAAACGATCCGAAGCCGATGAGTTGGACCGTGTCCCCCTTCCTGACCGCGCTCGTGATTGCGCTGGTGAACGCATCGATCGCTTCACCTGTGGCCGCCTTGCTCGCGCCAGTCGCCGCAGCGACTGCATCCACCAATTCCTGTTTGTTCATTGCCGATCCGTTGTTGTGGTTGTGCAATTCTCACCCTACCCGATCGACTCACCCTCGCGCAATCGCGAGCGACGCGCCACCCTCATCATCGCAGGGCGTAGCCGTTCGTAGTTGTCATTGTCAGGCGAGACGAGAACTACAGAATACGTAGCATTTGATACGCAGCGGTTTGCGAAGCTACTGGTCGGCGATAGTTGCTCTCCTGTTGTCGATTTTGCAGCGGTGGAATGCGGTTCGTCGTGAAACATTCAGAAGTTGCTGGCCTGGAAATGTTCCAAGTCCTTGTTTGCGCGGCGTTTTTGGTGCTCCCGCAGTGGTCGTGTAATTGTTTCACGAGGATTCGGAGGATCGATGTGTGAGACCGGCTTCTTGAGTACCGTCTACACGCCACGACGAGCAACGATTCACGTGAGTCGAGATTTGCGCCTAGACGTCGTGTCGCTGCCGCTGTCCCGGCGCTGCGCGAAAAACCCGCTTCGACATGCGGCCCCTTCACTTGCGCGATTCCGAATGGCTTGCCTTTTGATTGAAGGACCGGTCATGAATGCCGGCGTCGTTGAAGATAGATTCCGGCGGGTAGTCGCCGCCATCCTGCCACTTCGGGAACGACCGAGTGTCGAAATTTTCGGCGAGCTTGTTGGCGACCAGCGGCCGTTTCGTCAACGCACGCAGGCCGGCGCTGTCATACCAAGACAGTCGCGAAATCCCATTTAACTATCACATAGAATATGTGATAGTTGATAACTATTAATTAGACGTTTCTGGTCGCTTGTGATATCGAACGAAATTGTCTTCCGCCTGGCGTACCCCGCTTCTCATGAATAGCCATTCATCGGGATCTTC
>NZ_JAXDPY010000334.1:0-17588 GCF_034668105.1 Paraburkholderia sp.
CGTGCTGAGCGAAGCACGTCAGGGCGCGTTGCTGCGTGAGGGTTTGTCAGTGGTGCTGGCGGGACAGCCGAACGTCGGCAAGTCGTCGTTGCTGAATGCGCTGGCCGGCGCGGAGCTGGCCATCGTCACGCCGATCGCCGGCACGACGCGGGACAAGGTCGCGCAGACCATCCAGATCGAAGGCATTCCGCTGCATGTGATCGACACAGCCGGCCTGCGCGATACCGAAGACGAGGTGGAGAAGATCGGCATTGCGCGTACGTGGAATGAGATCGAACGCGCGGACGTCGTGCTGCATCTGCTCGATGCGCGAACCGGCATGACCGCCGAAGACGAAACGATCGCCGGGCGTTTCCCGAGCGGTGTGCCGGTGGTGCGCGTGCTCAACAAGACAGATTTGACCGGGCTCGTGCCGACGGTGACCCCGCTGGACGCCGATCTCGATCTCAGCGAAGTGCGGTTGTCGGCGAAACAAGGCGATGGCGTCGCGTTGCTGCGCGAGGAGTTGCTGCGCATCGCCGGCTGGCAGGCCGGCGCGGAGAGCGTGTACCTCGCGCGCGAACGGCATCTGGTTGCGCTGCGCGCGGCCCAGGAGCATCTGGCGACGGCTGCTGCGCACGCCGATCAGAACGCTCAGGCGCTGGATCTGTTCGCTGAGGAACTGCGCCTCGCGCAGGATCAACTGAACTCGATCACGGGGGAATTCAGTTCGGATGATCTGCTCGGAGTAATTTTCAGCCGGTTTTGTATCGGGAAGTGACCGGCTGGCAGGCGACTCCCTGTTTTCGCCGTCCGATTGCCGGAAGTTGGTCACTCGTCCGGAAACCAAAGACGGCCCGCAGGGCCCATCTACATTGCCTAAGGCCATTTAACAAGATCACCGGAATGCCAGCCTGCTGACTCGCAGTGACGCACGGGATCACCGCCGGGCCTGGCCGCACAAACGCGTACCGGACACATTTTGTTGACGCAAACTATGCCGTTCTGTTGGTACACAGACGTTGCCCAGTTTAGAATCATCGCTGTCCGTGCATCAAACAATGCGTCATGCCAAAACTAGCCGCCCCCCTCACCGAAACGCAGATTCGCGCGCTTGAACCCCGCGCCACCCGGTATTGCGTCGCCGACGGCAACGGCCTCGTCATCGAAATCATGACAAGCGGCACGAAAGTCTGGCGCTTCCGCTACTCACTGAAGGGCAAGCGCCAGCCCCTCGTCACGATCGGCGACTACCGGATGATTTCGCTGCGAGTCGCGCGCGCCAGAGCGCAGAAATACGCCGAGATGGTCGCAAACGGAGTCTCGCCGGCGGCCACGGCGCGCCGCGACCGCGGTGCGGAGAGCAAGGCCGAGGTGCTGCGCGAAGCAGCGGAGGTTTACCTCGCGACGGAGATGGCCGGCAAATCGGCGGAGTATCAGCGCACCACGCGGCGCGCGCTCGAAAAGGACGTTCTCCCGGCCATCGGCGCCAAGCCGATCAAAGCCGTGACGGCCGACGACATCCGCGCGATCTGCGACCAGATCAAAAGCCGTGGCTCGCCCAAAATGGCGCTGCACACGCGCAACGCGGTCAAGCGGCTCTACGAGTACCTGATTGCCCGGCAGCTGGCCACGGACAATCCGGCAGCGCTCATCCCGGCCCGCTTCATCGCGACGCCGGACAGCCGCACCCGCGTGCTCGCGCCAGACGAAATGGGCGCCATGCTCCGCGCAATCTACGCATCGAACATTCGGCGGCCGTTGAAATTGGCTTTGCATCTGCTCGTGCTAACGATGGTGCGGAAGTCGGACATCGTCGAGGCAGCGTGGTCTGAATTCAAGCTCGCCGCAGCGCGATGGACAATCCCTGCCGCGCGGATGAACAAAGGCCGCGAGCATGTGGTGTATCTCCCGCATCAGGCGGTCGCCCTGCTTCGCGAGCTTCAGGACACGAAGACCAGCCGGAATTTCGTATTCCCGAGCGTCAGGGGCGACGATCGGCCGATCGCTAAAAGCACGCTCAACCAGGCCGTCAAATCGCTCGGACTCGCCGTGGAGCATTTCGTCTTACATGACTTCCGACGCACCGCCGCGACCCATTTGCGCGAGATGGGGCAGTCATCAGATTCGATTGATAATGCGCTGGCACATGCCGTCAAAGACGCTTCAGGCGGGGACGACCACGCCGGGCATGCCGCAGAGCAGCGTCGGACGCTGCAACTGTGGGCGGATTTTGTCGACGCCCAGATCGAGCGTGCGGCGCGCAATCCGGCGAACGCGCTCTGACGGTCGCGAGGCTCGCCACCAGACTCGTGCAGATGATCCAGCACGCCTTGGCCGACAAGTACAAACGGCTCTCCGCGGCAGGTCCGGCGGATCTCATGCGCGCATTGCCGAAGCCCATTTCACCATAAGCCGACGGCGCACAAGATGGTACACAGACAAACAACAACAATCCGAAAGCCCAAATCCTTAAAAGAAAAACATCTTCTCCACTAGGTTCTCTGCGATCTCACTCCACCTCCCACCAGCCCGATCCCGTCAATCCCACCTCGTCTCCAGCCGACCCCATTACATCATTCTTCTTTCCCGCCGTTCATCGCCTAAACTAAAGCGTGGATGAAAGCCGAGACGGAGGCTCCATGTCTGAATCTATGTTGGCTTATTTGCTGGGACCTGCGGTGATGCTGCTGGTCGGCGTGGTGATGTGGGCCGCGTCCCACTACAGCCAGAAAACGAAGCCGGAGCGCCTCGAGCGCTGGCTCGACACGCACTATGCGGAGTGGCTGCATCACAAGCACTGAGCGCGGACGCTCAACGAGAAAGGCCGTCGTACCATGCGACGGCCTTTTTCTCTGGTGCGCGCAAGCCTCGCGAAGAAACTACCCGTGCTAACGCACGGCCTTACCAGCCAGGTTGCGGCTGCTGCGGATATCCGTATTGTCCAGCCGGCGGCGCACCGCACGCGACATACGCACGCTGGTACTGGTCATAGCAATATCCCGGCGGCGGCCCGGCATACACAGGCGCCGGCTGATAAACCGGCTGCGCATAGACGGGCTGCTGATAAGCCACTACCGGCGCGGGATTCAACGCGGACGTCACCACCGCGCCCAGCACGGCACCGCCGATCAGCGCACCAACCACATCGCCGCCATTGCCATGAGCCGACGCTTGCCCCGCTACGCTCAGGCTCCCCACCATCAACAACGCCACCGCAATCTTTTTCATGTTTCGCTCCCGCCGTTCAGGCATGGAACAGATTGTGTGGGGTGCGTGCAGAAATAGATGCTGCAGTTGGTAACTGGCCATTACCGATGTAACGTCGCGCAGGCATTGCCTCTCGCCGTTTGCCGCGACCACAAAATGGCGTGCCGTCGACTAGCGGCCGCCAACTACTCAATTGCCGCCTTCCCTTCTCCCCTCGCCATCCATTCTCACGATCAATGTAAAATCCGCCGCATGACCCGTCGGACAAATCCGACGACCCGCAAAGCTGTCCGATCCTTCGACCCCGAGACCGCCAGTCGACATCGGGCGTCGAGCCCAAGCCAAAAAGTTAAGGGGCGTGCGCGTGAAACAATGGACCATCCGGCAACGGATTCTCTGCAGCTTCGGGATCGTGCTGATCGTGATGCTGGTAATGGCGATCGTCACTTTCGAACAAATCGGCGGCATCGACCGCGACGCGAAGAGCCAGCAGGAAGATTCGATGCCCGGCCTCTACTACGCGACCGCGATGCGCGCGGCATGGTTCGAGAACTACACCGTTACGCAGCGTCTCATCTATGTCGACACGGACCCCGACGCCGTCAAGCGCGACACCGCACGTTTGCAAGAAACCGAGCAGACGCTTCAGAAGCTCCTCGGCGAGTACGGCGCGACCATCTTTAGCAATGACGATCGTGACTTCTTCAATGATTTCCGTCAGCAACACACGCAGTACCTGCCGATCCAGGCCTCCCTGCTGAACGTCCTGCCGAGTTCGAAAGAGAACGCCGCGCATATCTTCAATTCGCAGCTCACGTCGATCTGGGAAACGGGCCGTCTTTCAATACGCAAACTGGTCGACAACAACAAGGCCGACGCCGACAAGGCCGCCGAAAACATCCGCAGCTCGGTCGAGACGACCCGTGTCGTCCTGCTCGTGATGCTGCTGATCGCCGCCATCGTCGCCGCGCTGGCCGGTTACTGGCTGTTGCGCGCGGTCACCACGCCGATGGCCAAGGTACTGAAAGTCGTCGACGTCATGCGCACGGGCGACCTCACGCAACGTCTGCAACTGAACCGCGCGGACGAAATCGGCGCGCTCGAAGCGGGCTTCAACCGCATGACCGACGAGCTCACCGCACTGGTCGGCCAGGCGCAGAAGTCGGCCGTCCAGGTCACCACGTCGGTGACGGAAATCGCCGCGACCTCGCGTGAACAGCAAGCCACCGCGAACGAAACCGCGGCGACCACCACCGAGATCGGCGCCACCTCGCGTGAAATCTTCGCGACCTCGCGCGATCTGCTGCGCACCATGAACGAGGTGTCCGAAGTGGCCGGCCAGTCGGCGGCACTCGCGGGCACGGGGCACGCGGGTCTCGCGCGCATGGAAGACACCATGCGCCTCGTGATGGAAGCGGCCGGCTCGGTCAACGCGAAGCTCGCGATCCTCAACGAGAAGGCCAGCAACATCAACCAGGTTGTCGCCACCATCACCAAGGTTGCGGATCAGACCAATCTGCTCTCGCTGAACGCGGCGATCGAAGCAGAAAAGGCCGGCGAATACGGCCGCGGCTTCGCGGTCGTGGCGACCGAGATTCGCCGCCTCGCGGATCAAACCGCCGTGGCGACCTACGACATCGAACAGATGGTCAAGGAGATCCAGTCGGCGGTGGCCGCGGGCGTGATGGGCATGGACAAGTTCTCCGAGGAAGTGCGGCGCGGCATGCTCGACGTGCAGAACGTGGGCGGCCATCTCACGCAGATCATCCAGCAGGTGCAGGCGCTCGCGCCGCGCTTCTCGATGGTCAACGAGGGCATGCAGACGCAAGCCACCGGCGCCGAGCAGATTACCCAGGCGCTGACGCAGCTCTCGGAGGCCGCGCAGCAGACCGCGGAATCGCTGCGCCAGTCCACCCAGGCGATCGACGATCTGACGCACGTCGCCAATAGTTTGCGCACCGGCGTGTCGCGCTTCAAGGTGGTGGCCTGACGCGTCGCGGCGGGCTCATTGAAGCACGCTGACGCCGACCCACTCCTACACCTTCCACAGCCCACGCCGATGCTCTTCATCCTCTTCACGCTCGATAGCGAACGCTACGTGATCGACGCGACGCAGGTGGAGCGTGTGATGCCGCTCACGCCGCAGGCGCCGCCGAAGACGATCCCGGGCGCGCCGTCGTGGGTCGCGGGCGTGCTCGATCACGAAGGCACGCCGTTGCCGGTGATCAACCTGCCGGCGCTGGCGCTCGGCCGCCCGGCGGCGCAGCTGATGTCGACGCGTGTCGTGCTGGTGCGCTATCCGCACGCCGGTGCGGTACGCTTGCTCGCGCTCCTGCTTGAGGGCGCCACGCGCACCCTCCGCCTCCCTGTCGACGCGTTCCATGATGCCGGCATCGACATGCCGCACGCGCGCTATCTGGGCCCGGTCGCGAGCGAAGCAGGCGGTCTGGTGCAATGGATTCGCGTCGAGCATCTGCTGCCCGACGATGTAAAAGCCCTGCTGTTTCCCGAGGCGCACGCATGAACGCGCATCACGACAACGCGCCGCTCTATCGGCGCTTCACCGATCTGCTGCATCGAACCATCGGGCTCGATGCAGCATCGCTCGGTCATAGCGCGATCGAGCGCGCGGTCGATCAGCGCGTCGCCGCCTGGCGCGCGGACGGTCACGCCGGCGCCACGCTCGCCGACTACTGGGAAGCGGCGCACGCGTCGCCCGCCATCGTGCAGGCGCTGGTGGAAACGGTGGTGGTACCGGAGACCTGGTTCTATCGCGACGCCGACGCGTTCAAAGCGCTTGCACGTCTAGCGCGTGAACGCCTTGCCGAACGCGGCACCGCGCTACCGCTGCGGATTCTGAGCCTGCCCTGCTCGACCGGCGAAGAGCCATACACGATCGCGATGACGCTGCTCGACGCCGGCATCGACGCCGCGCACATGCGCATCGACGCGATGGATATCAGCGCGCGTTCGCTGGCCGTCGCGCAGCGCGCCGTGTACGGCCGCAACTCGTTTCGCGGCAATGCGTTTCCCTTCCGTGACGCGCATTTCACCCGCACCGAAGACGGCTGGCGTCTCGCGCCGCGCATCGTCGACGCGGTCCGGTTCTCGCGCGCCAACCTGATGCAACTCGACGCCACGACGCTCGGCGTCTACGACTTCGTGTTCTGCCGCAACGTGCTGATTTACTTCGACCGCGCGGCACGGCAGACGGCCTTGCACGCGCTCAACGGCGTGCTGGCCGAAAACGGCACGCTGTTCGTCGGTCCGGCGGAAACCGGGCTGTTGATGCGTCATGGCATGCAGTCGGCGAAGATTCCTTTGGCGTTTGCATTCCGCCGCGCCGCGGAGGGTGAAGCGCAAGCCAATGGCTGGCACACCGCGCCGCTCGCCACCGCCGCCGCGCTAGCGATGACCCATGCGCCGGTACCAGCGCTCGCGCCGCTGCAAGTGTTCTCGGCGGAGCCTTTCGCGTGGCCCGATCCGGTTGCGCGCGCACCGTTCGGCAGCATGTCACCGCAGGCACCGTTTAACGGGACTTCGGCGTACAGGCCGCCGGAAGGTGTTTCACCGACCAACGCCTCACGCGACACGCTGCAAGCCGCGCATGCATTGGCCGACGCGGGCCGTCTGATGGAAGCCGCGACCGCAATCAACGTTTATCTGGAACAGCACGCGCCGCACGCCGACGCCTTCTACCTGCTCGGTGTGCTGGCGGACGCCAGCGGCGATACGAACCTCGCCCGCGGCCACTATCGCAAGGCGCTCTATCTCGAGCCACAGCACACCGAAGCGCTCGCGCATCTGGCAACACTGCTCGAACTCGAAGGCGATCGCAACGGCGCGCGTCTGTTGATGGAACGCGCGTCGCGCGCACAGGGAGCGCAACGTGGTTGAGGACCGCACGGTGACCTTCGACGATTGCTGGAACCGCATCGGCGAGCGTGGCGATTCGTCGTGCGAGCGGCTGGTCGAATACGTGCGCTGTCTGAATTGCCCGGTGTTCGAAGCGGCCGCGGCGGAATTGCTGGAGCGTCCGATTTCGCTCGTGGATCTCTCGCAGCATGACGCCCGCATCCCGGCGCAGCAGCCACGACACGACGCACAAGGTGCGAGCGAATCGTTCCTCATCTTCCGTATCGGCGGCGAATGGCTCGCGCTGCCCACGCCGATCTTCAAGCGCATCGTGCAGACGCGGCCGATTCGTACGTTGCCGCATCGGCAACATCGCGCGGTGCTGGGCGTGGTGAATGTGCAGGGCGACTTGCTGGTGTGTCTGTCGCTCGCGCATCTGCTGGGTTTCGAGACCGACACTGCCGGGAGCGACGATCGAGCGCGTCACGATCTGCCACGTTTGCTGGTGGTCTCGCGCGCCGAAGAGCACGCGGTGTTTCCGGTCGACCAGGTCGACGGCGTGCATCGGATCGCGGTCTCCAGCTTTTGCCCGCCGCCCGCGACGCTCTCGCACGCGGCCGCTGCGCACACGCGCGCCGTTGCCCCGTGGCGCGGCATGACGGTTGGCTTGCTCGACGCCGATGCGTTGTTCGATACCTTGAACCGGAGTCTCGGATGACGGACGACCCGCGCCGCCCGTCGTTGATCGATCTGTTCCGCGAGGAAGCGCGGACCCAGGCACGTGTGCTCAACGACGGCCTGCTCGCCCTCGACCGCTCGCCACGCGACGCCGCCGCGCTCGAAGCCTGCATGCGCGCGGCGCATTCGCTGAAGGGCGCGGCGCGTATTGTCGGTGTGCAGGTCGGTGTCGAACTCGCGCACGCGATGGAGGATTGTTTCGTTGCGGCGCAGGAAGGGCGCGCGATGCTCGATGCTGCGTGGATCGATGAGTTGCTGCGCGGTGTCGATATCGTTGCGCGCATCGGCAATGACGAGGACGAGTCGGCGCGTGATGCCGTCGGCGCGTGCGTGGCGTTGTTGCAAGCGCGGATGGCGGGCGTGGTGCCGCATGGCGCGGCAATGCGGCGGGATGCTTTGCAGCCGGCTGCTGATATTCCTGCCCCGGAACCTGCTCCGGCTCGTGCTCGCATCGCCGCCGCTGCACCCGCATCTGCACCCGATGTAGCCACCGGATCGCCAATCGTATCGGCCGGCGCTGGACACGACGCCGACGCCGCATTCAATCTGCTCGCCAACGCGCTGCGCGCAGAGGCGTCCCCCGCCTCTGCCGCACCGGCGAGCAGGGCTGCAAGTACGTCCGAGTCCGCCTCAGCGGCCAGCTCTGCAACTTCAAACGTTCCGTCGAGTGCCTCAGCGGCCGCCTCAGCGCCCGCCTCTGCAACTTCAACAGCACCATCAAGTGCCCCGGCGTCGGTCGCCGCGATAGCTGCACCGAATGCCTCCGTGCCCGCCTCGAACGAACCCAGCCCCCCAGCAACCGACCCCGGCCGCATGCTGCGCGTACGCGCCGACAACCTCGACCGGCTGCTCTCCCTATCCGGCGAATCGCTGGTCGAATCGCGCTGGCTCAAACCCTTCGCGCAATCCATGCTGCGCGTCAAACGCGTCCAACGTGACGGCTCGCGCGCGCTGGATCAGTTGCACGAAACGCTCGCCGACCTGAAGCTCGATCCGCGCGCGCACGCCGCGCTCGAAGAATTGCGCCGCCTCACCGCGGAATCGCAACATCTGCTGGCCGAGCGTCTCGCCGATCTGGAGAGCTTCGACCGCCGCTCGACGCATCTGTCGCAGCAGCTCTACGACGCCGCCCTGCAATGCCGGATGCGCCCCTTCGGCGACGGCACCGGTGGTCTCGCGCGCATGGTGCGCGACGTCGCCCGTTCGCTCGGCAAGAAGGTGCGCTGGCAACTGGTCGGCGAATCGACTCAGGTCGACCGCGACATCCTCGATCTGCTCGACGCGCCGCTCGGCCACCTGCTGCGCAACGCGATCGACCACGGCATCGAAGCGCCCGCCGACCGTCTCGCGCACGGCAAGCCCGAAGAGGCCACGCTCACGCTCGACGCGCGCCATACCGCCGGCGCGCTGGTCATCACCGTCACCGACGACGGCGCGGGTATCGACCTCGACGCATTGCGCGCGTCGATTGTCCGCAAAAAGCTGGCGAGCGCTGAAACGGCCGCACGCCTGTCCGAGACTGAACTGCTCGAATTCCTGTTCCTGCCAGGCTTCTCCCTGCGCGATCAGGTCACCGAGGTCTCGGGCCGTGGCGTTGGACTCGACGCGGTCCACGACGTCGTCAAACGCGTGCGCGGCACGGTGCGCATCACGCACGAACCCGGCATCGGCACGCGCGTGCAGTTGCAACTCCCGCTCACGCTCTCGGTGATCCGCAGCCTGCTCGTCGAAGTCGCGGGCGAGCCGTATGCGATGCCGCTCGCGCACGTGAACCGCACGCTGCACGTGCGCCGCGCGGAGATCGAATTGCTCGAAGGGCATCAGCACGTTGCCTTCGACGGCCGCCGCATCGGCGTCGTTACCGCGCATCAGATTCTCGACACCCCGCCGGCCGCCAACGAAGCCGATACCGTCAACCTGATCGTGATCGGCGACGGCGCGCAAACCTTCGGCGTGGTGGTCGATCGCTTTCTGGGCGAACAGATGCTGGTGGTGCATCCGCTCGACCCGCGCCTCGGCAAGATCAGGAACATCACCGCCGGCGCGTTGATGGAAAACGGCGACCCGGTGCTGATCGCGGACGTCGACGACTGGCTGCGCTCGGTCGAGAAGCTCGTCGCCGGAGGCGATCTGCAGCACACGCAGCTCGGCGCCGCGCTCATGGCACAGCGCGCGACACGGCGCGTGCTGGTGGTCGACGATTCGCTCACCGTGCGCGAACTCGAACGCAAGCTGCTGGCGACGCGCGGCTACGACGTGACGATCGCCGTCGACGGCATGGACGGCTGGAACGCGGTGCGCGGCGAGCGCTTCGACCTCGTGATCACCGACATCGACATGCCGCGCATGGACGGCATCGAACTCGTCACGCTCATCAAGCGCGATCCGCAGTTACAGTCGCTGCCGGTGATGATCGTCTCGTACAAGGATCGTGAAGAAGACCGCCGCGCCGGCCTGAACGCGGGCGCGGATTATTATCTGGCGAAAGGCAGTTTCCACGACGAAGCATTGCTCGATGCAGTGCGTGATCTGATCGGCGAAGCTTACGGTTAAACCTACGGGTAGAACGGATGAAAATCGGAATCGTCAATGACCTGCCGCTCGCCGTCGAGGCGCTGCGCCGCGCGCTTGCCGCGCGCCAGGACTACGAGGTGCTGTGGGTCGCCCAGGACGGCCAGCAGGCGGTCGATTTCTGCGCCGCGCAGCGGCCCGACATCGTGTTGATGGATCTGGTGATGCCGAACGTCGACGGAATCGAGGCCACGCGCCGCATCATGGCGAAGGCGCCGTGCGCGATCCTGATCGTGACCGTCGACGTGGGCGCGAACGCGTGGCGCGTCTACGAAGCGATGGGCGCGGGCGCGCTCGATGCCGTGGATACGCCGTCGCTGAGCGGGCCGGACGCGCATAGAAGCATCGCCACCCTGATCGCGAAGATCGACCACGTCGCCGCGCTGGTCAAGGAGCGTAACGTGTCAGGCTCCGCGGCGCCCGCAGGACCGGTGAGCGTGACGAGTCGCGACACGCCGCTGGTCGCGATCGGCGCTTCGGCCGGCGGCCCGGCGGCGCTCGCCACGCTGCTCGCCGGCTTGCCGAAGGATTTTCCGGCAGCCATCGTGATCGTCCAGCACGTCGACGCGGCCTTCGCCGCCGGCATGGCCGACTGGCTGAACCAGCAGTCGGCGCTGCCGGTGCGGATCGCCATCGAAGGCGACCGGCCGCAAGCGGGCGTCGCGCTGCTCGCCGCCACCGACGACCACCTGCACCTGAAGCTGCCCAACGTGCTCGGCTACACGAGCGTGCCGGCCGAAACGCCGTACCGGCCTTCCGTCGACGTGTTTTTTCAGAGTGTCGTGGCACGCTGGCCGGCCCGGGCGATCGGCGTGCTGCTGACCGGTATGGGCCGCGACGGCGCGATCGGCCTCAAGGCGATGCGCACCAAGGGCTATCACACGATCGCTCAGGACCAGGCGACCAGCGCCGTGTACGGCATGCCGAAGGCGGCCGCGGCGCTCGATGCCGCCGCCGCGATCCTGCCGCTGCCCCGGATTGCCGCCGCGCTCGCGAGCGCGGTAGGTACACGTTAGCGCCCGGCAGGTGCACACTAACCGCAGGTCGATCGAACCTTAGCTCGCTACGACTCACTGACATTTATTCTGGCTGACCAACATGGACACTTCCAAACCGCAACAGAACGCCACCGCGCCGGACCTCGCGACACGCGACGCGGACGCACAGGCGTACGCGGAGGACGCGCCAAATAGCGCCATCGATGACGCGTTGGCGCGCATCCTCGGCAATCCGCCCGCGGCCGAGTGCCCGATCATGGTGCTGCTGGTCGACGATCAGGCGATCATCGCCGAGGCCATCCGTCAGGCGCTCGCCGATGAAGAGAGCGTCGATTTCCACTACTGCGCGTCGCCCGAAGAGGCCGTGCAGTGCGCCGCGGAAACCCGTGCCACGGTGATCCTGCAAGACCTCGTGATGCCCGGCACCGACGGCCTCACGCTCGTGCGGCAATACCGGCAGAATCCGGCCACGCGCGATATTCCGATCATCGTGCTGTCGACCAAGGAAGAGCCATTGGTGAAAAGCGCGGCCTTCGCGGCGGGCGCGAACGACTATCTGGTGAAGCTGCCGGACCGCATCGAGTTGATCGCGCGGATCCGCTATCACTCGCGCTCGTATCTGAACCTGCTGCAACGTGACGAGGCTTATCGAGCGCTGCGTCAATCGCAACAGCAGTTGCTCGCAACCAATCTGGAACTGCAGCGGCTCACGCATTCGGACGGCTTGACCGGCTTGTCGAACCGCCGTTATCTCGATCAGTACCTGGCCGCTGAATGGCGTCGCGGCACGCGCGATAAGACCGGCCTCGGCTTCCTGATGATCGACGTGGATAACTTCAAGGCCTACAACGACACCTATGGGCACGTGGCCGGCGACGAAGTGCTGAAACAGGTCGCGCACACCGTCGAGTCGTGCCTCGGACGTTCGTCCGATCTCGCGGCACGGTTTGGCGGCGAAGAGTTCGCGGTGGTGTTGCCGGGGGCGTCGTCGGGTGGCTTGCGGCTGCTGGCTGAAAAAATCCGCATCGCTATCGAGGCGCTGGACATTCCGCATGCAGGCTCGGCGAGCGGTGTCGTGACGATCAGCATCGGTGCGGCGATGATCGTGCCGTCCGCCACGGAGCCGGTGACGACACTGATCGAAGCCGCCGACGTCGGACTGTATCGGGCAAAGCGGGATGGGAAGAATCAGGTGGCGGTGAGCGGCTGACTTTTTTACGCTGCGGTTAAAGCGCGGCGGAATGAAAACGCGCCCGGGCATGCTGCCGGGCGCGTTTTTACTTGAAGCGGCGCTGGTTCAGCAGCGCTGCGTACTTCACTAGCATTGCCACGAAGCAGCGCCTACGGGTCGATCGCCGCGGTACTTGCTGCGCGCTTCGGCGAGCACGTTTGCATCAATGACGCCCTCGTCCACCAGCGCCTTCAGCGCCGCGATCACGATTGCCTTGCGGTCCACTTCGAAGAACTCGCGCAACGCCTGACGCGTGTCACTGCGTCCGAACCCATCGGTGCCGAGCGTTACATAGCGGCGCGGCACGTAGGCGCGGATCAGTTCCGGCACCGCGCGGACGTAGTCGGTCGCGGCGATGATCGGGCCGTGCGAGGCTTCAAGCGCTTTCGTCACATACGGCGCTTCTGTCGCCTCGCCAAGACGCGCGTTTCTCTCAGCCGTCATCCCATCGCGCTGCAATTCCGTGAAACTCGTCACGCTCCATACGGCGGCGTCGATCTGCCAGTCACCCTTGAGTAGTTGCTGCGCAGCGATGACTTCACCGAGGATCGCGCCTGCCCCGAGCAACTGCACCTGCGCTTGCTTCATTGAAGCGGCTTCCTGCGCTTGCATTTGCGTTTGCGCAGCCAGCGGATAGATGCCCTTAAGAATCCCTTCACGCAGCGTCTTCAATTCACCATCCGGCACCGAAGGCTGCGCATAGTTCTCGTTCATCACCGTCACGTAATAGAACACATCGCGTTGCGCTTCGACCATCTCGCGCATGCCCTCGTCGACGATCGCGGCAAGCTCATAAGCAAACGCCGGATCGTACGCGCGGCAGTTCGGAATCGTCGATGCCGCCAGATGGCTCGTGCCATCCTGATGCTGCAACCCCTCGCCGCCAAGCGTCGTCTTGCCCGACGTCGCGCCGATCAGAAAACCTCTCGCGCGTTGATCCGCTGCCGCCCAGATCAGATCGCCGATACGCTGAAAGCCGAACATCGAGTAGTAGATGTAGAACGGCAGCATCGGCAGGTTATGCACGCTGTACGACGTCGCCGCCGCAATCCACGACGACACCGCGCCCGCCTCCGAAATGCCCTCTTCGAGAATCTGCCCTTTGGTGTCCTCGCGGTAGTACAGCATCGAGCCCATGTCTTCCGGCTCATACAGCTGTCCAAGCGGCGAATAGATGCCGACCTGGCGGAACATGTTCGCCATGCCGAAGGTGCGCGCTTCATCGGCGACGATCGGCACCACGCGTGGGCCGACCTCACGGTCCTTGAGCAGCGCGGTCATCATGCGGACCAATGCCATCGTCGTGGACATTTCGCGGCCATTCGATTCCAGCGCAAATTGTCCCCAGGAGGACACCGGCGGGACGATCAGCCCCTTCGATGCAACTCTCCGCCTTCTGGGCAGATAGCCTCCCAAGGCAGCCCGGCGCGCATGCAGGTATTGCATCTCGGGGCTGTCATCCGCGGGTTTGTAAAACTTCACCTGTTCGACGTCCTGATCCGTCAGCGGCAAACGGAAGCGGTCGCGAAACGCCTTCAGGTCGTCGAAGCCGAGTTTCTTCTGCTGATGGGTGGTCATGCGGCCCTGGCCTGTCGTGCCCATGCCGAAGCCCTTCATCGTCTTCGCGAGAATCACCGTTGGCTGGCCGCGATGCGCGAGCGCTTTCGCATACGCCGCGTGCAGCTTGCGCACGTCGTGGCCGCCGCGGCGCAGGCGGTCGATGTCGTCGTCGCTCAATTGCGCGGCGAGTGCGGCAAGCTCCGGGTTCTGGCCGAAGAAGCGCTCGCGGTTGTAGGCGCCGTCGTTGGCCGAGAAAGTCTGGAACTGGCCGTCGACGGTGTGCGCGAACGCGCGCAACAACGCGCCGGTGCGGTCGCGCGAGAACAGCGCGTCCCAGTCCGAGCCCCACACCACCTTGATCACGTTCCAGCCGGCGCCGATGAAATGCGCTTCGAGTTCGTCGATGATGCGGCCGTTGCTGCGTACTGGGCCGTCCAGGCGCTGCAGATTGCAGTTGATCACGAACACGAGGTTATCGAGCCCTTCGCGCGCCGCGAGCGACAACGCGCCGGTCGATTCCGGCTCGTCCATCTCGCCATCGCCGAAAAAGCCCCACACCGTGCGGCCTTCCGTTTGCACGAGGCCGCGATTGGCGAGATAGCGCATGAAGCGCGCCTGGTAAATCGCGTTGATCGGGCCAATGCCCATCGAGCCGGTCGGAAATTGCCAGAAGTCCGGCATCAGCCACGGATGCGGATACGAGCACAGCCCCGGCCCACCGATTTCGCGACGGTAATGCTGCAGATGCTGCTCGGTCAAAAAGCCTTCGAGGTAAGCCCGCGCATACACACCCGGCGACGAATGCGGCTGGAAGTACACGAGATCGCCCGTGCCCTCCTCTCCACTGGGCGCCGCGGCCCGGAAGAAATGATTGAAGCCGACCTCGAACAGATCCGCCGCCGACGCGTAACTTGCAATGTGGCCGCCGAGTTCGCCGTAAGCCTGGTTTGCACGCACCACCATCGCCAGCGCATTCCAGCGCAGCGCGCCGGCAAGGCGCTCTTCGAGATCGAGATTGCCCGGATAGCGCGGCTGCTGCTCGAGCGGGATCGTGTTTTGATAAGGCGTGACGTTGGTCCGCGCCGACTCGACACCCAGCGACAGCGCATGCCCCGCGAGCTTGTCGAACAGGAACTGCGCGCGATCACGGCCGACATGCGCGACGACTGCATCGAGCGCGTCCAGCCATTCGGCGGTTTCCTGCGGGTCGGTATCTTCCCGCTCAGCACGTTCAGCGCGCTGAAGATCCAAAGACCGCAAGTGCTCGCTACCACTGGACAAATCCGTCATGGCACCACTCCCGTATCGACGCATTCGGTTCAAGATTGAATGAGTCAATGGTACCCATGTGGTCACAAAATGAGCCTCTCATTTGCTTGTTATCGCGTGCTCGGATAGGCTATTTATTCCAGATTTCGCGCCTGCCACGGAATATTTCATCTATGACCACGCCTCCCAGACGGCTCGATCGCATCGACATCGGCATCCTGAGCCAGTTGCAGCAGAACGCGCGCATCACCAATGCGGATCTCGCCCGCTCGGTGAATCTGTCGCCCACGCCGTGTTTCAATCGCGTGCGTGCTTTGGAAAAGCTGGGACTGTTCAAGCAGCAGGTCACGTTGCTGAACCCGGAGCCACTCGGACTGCGCATCAACGTGTTCATTCAGGTGAGTCTGGAAAAGCAGGTGGAAGATGCGCTGCTACGTTTCGAGCAGGCGATTTCGGAGCGGCCCGAGGTGATGGAGTGCTATCTGATGACGGGCGACGCCGACTATCTGCTGCGCGTGGTGATGCCGGATATGCAAACGCTGGAGCGCTTCATCGTCGATCATCTGACGAAAATTCCGGGCATTTCCAATATTCGTTCGAGCTTTGCGCTCAAGCAGGTGCGCTACAAGACGGCGTTGCCGCTGCCGTCGTCGGGACTGACGCTGGTCGATCCCGACGACGTGGCGACGGATTGGCGGTGAGGTCGTCAAACCGCACCCGGCTACCCGTCAACCTGCTGCTTACGCTGCCGCATAACGCGCAGCCGGCAGCTTATGCGACAGGTTCGGCCCAAGATGCTGGCGAGCGGTGTTGAAGCGCTCCCAATCGGCTGCCTCCGGCAAGGACGGAATCGTCACCAGTTCGCCTTGATCGAGTCCGACGAGAGCGGCGTCCACCATGTCCTCGGCGGTCATCACGATCTGCGCGGGCAGATTCTCGACCGCCAGACCCGCGTGGTCCCAGAACGCGGTGCTCGTGGCGCCCGGCAGCACGGCCTGAAGCTTCACGCCCTTCCCGCCCACTTCATGATGCAGCGACTGCGTCAGGTTCAGCACGTAGGCCTTGGTGCCGCTGTAGGTGCCGTTCAGCAACTCCGGCGACAGTGCGACCACCGACGAGATATTGATCAGGACCCCGTTGCCCCGCTCCACAAAAGCCGGCACGACCGCCGCCGTCAGACGCGTCAGCGCAGTCACGTTCAGGTCGATCATAAGTTCGAGCTGATCCACGTCCGAGTCGATCAGCGAAGCCGTCGCGCCGACGCCCGCGTTGTTGACCAGCATCGTGATGTTGCGGTCGGTCCGCAGACGTTCTTCGATGCGGCGCGTGTCGGCTTTGTCGGTCAGATCGGCGGTAACGATATCGATGTGCCGGCCAGTTTCGCCGGCAAGGCGCTCGGCCAGACTGGTCAGGCGCTTGACGTCGCGTGCCACCAGAATCAGGTCGTAACCGCGCCGCGCGAGGCGGTCCGCATACACCGCGCCGATGCCCGACGATGCGCCCGTGATCAATGCCGTACCCTTGTTCGCTTGCGTTGCCATGTGAAGCTCTCCTTGCGGGCTTTGCGCGTCACGCCTGAGCCCTGATCGATGAATGGGGAAAACCTGGTGCCACCGCCGCCCTGCCTTCTGGTTGGCGACGCGGTGTTGACGAGTGAAGTCTAGGCGCGTAGCCTGTTGTCTCAAATGTCGTATTTACCTCGTTTTGGGACATTGCGATGAAGCGCATTGGCGTGGTGGTTTTCCCCGGCTTCCAGATCCTCGATATGGTGGCGATCTCCGTGTTCGAGCTGGCGAACCTCGAGGCGGCACAGCCGGAGTACGCGGTGGAAGTCATCTCCGAACAGGGCGGCATGGTGCGTAGTTCGTCGGGCGTCGAGATTGCCACGCAGCCGTTTGGCGATCCGGCGTATGACACGGTGGTGGTGACGGGCTCGATGCAGATCGAGCCGTCATCGCCGGCGTTGCTGGCTTTTTTGAACGACGCGCTGCCCGCCTCGCGCCGCACCACCAGCATCTGTACCGGCGCCTTCGTGCTGGCCGAAGCCGGGATTCTCCACGGCCGGCACGCCACGACTCACTGGTACCACGCTCGCGACTTGCAGCAGCGCTTTCCCGATATCCGTATCGACGACGATCGGATTTTCATCGTCGACGGCTCGGTGTGGACCTC
This sequence comes from Paraburkholderia sp., assembly GCF_034668105.1. Classification (GTDB taxonomy): domain Bacteria; phylum Pseudomonadota; class Gammaproteobacteria; order Burkholderiales; family Burkholderiaceae; genus Paraburkholderia. The sequence continues at coordinate 17,584 of NZ_JAXDPY010000334.1, forward strand.
GGCTG
>NZ_JAXDPY010000335.1:0-12000 GCF_034668105.1 Paraburkholderia sp.
GTGCACGACTGGCTCGTCGCACCAGGCGGTGCCGAGAAAGTGCTCGAACAGATCATCGAGTGCTTTCCCGATGCCGATCTTTTCAGCCTCGTCGATTTCCTCGAAGACCGCCGGCCGGTAGGCGGCAAGCCTGTCACGACCTCGTTCATCCAACACCTGCCGTTTGCGCGGCGCCGCTATCGCGCGTATCTGCCGTTGATGCCGCTCGCGATCGAGCAGTTCGATCTCTCGGGCTACGACCTCGTCATCACCAGTTCCTATGCGGTCGCCAAGGGCGTGCTGGTCGGTCCCGATCAGACGCACGTGAGCTACGTGCATTCGCCGATGCGCTACGCGTGGGATCTGCAACACCAGTATTTGCGCGAAGCGAATCTGACACGCGGGCCTAAGTCGTGGGCCGTGCGTGCGTTGCTCCATTATCTGCGCGGCTGGGACTCGCACTCGGCCAACGGTGTGGACCGGCTGATCGCGAATTCACAATTCGTCGCGCGGCGCGTGATGAAAACGTACCGGCGCGAGGCGGCGGTGATTTCGCCTCCCGTCGACGTGCACAAGTTCGACCTGTGCACGCACAAGGACGATTTCTATCTGACCGCCTCGCGCATGGTGCCGTACAAGCGCATCGATCTGATCGTCGAAACCTTCACCGCGACGCCGCACCGCAAGCTGATCGTGATCGGCGACGGTCCGGAAATGGCGGCGATTCGCGCCAAGGCCGGCCCGAACGTGACGATCCTCGGCTATCAGCCGTTCAAGGTGCTCAAGGATCATCTGCAACGCGCGCGCGCCTTCGTGTTCGCCGCCGAAGAAGACTTCGGCATCGTCGCGCTCGAAGCGCAGGCGTGCGGCACGCCGGTCATCGCTTTCGGCAAGGGCGGGGCGCTCGAAACGGTCGTGCCGATCGGCGAGGCGCGTCCTACCGGTGTGTACTTCGCACGCCAAACGGTCGTCTCGATGCTCGACGCGATCGACCGCTTCGAGCGGCAGGGTGCGCAGATCACAGCGGCGGCATGCCGCGCCAACGCCGAGCGGTTTTCGGCGGCGGTTTTCCGGCGCGCCTTCATGGCCGAAGTAACACGCACGATCGCGGCCTCGGGCTGGCGTTTGCGGGTGGCGGCGGCGGAGCGGATCGAACCCGAGCTGGCCACCGAGGACCTTGCGTGGCCGGTCGAACGCGCTCAGGGCGGCAGCTGGGGACGCTGATGCGCGGGCGTTCGCGTGCAGCGCGATAGTGAGTGGCGTGCTTTCGTGAAGGCGCCTTGGAGCGCCTTCATCGGTCTCTTTATTCGCATGTTGCGAACTTCGCAATACGCGAATAAAACGACGTTGTGGTACCGCAGCAAGCCGTAGCTGGCCGTTCGGTCTATGCCGTCCGGCCAGCTATCGGTGTCGATCCCATCCCATTTGCCTTGCAGGTAGAGCGTGCTTGATTGGCGCGTCTGTACATGCGAGGAAACAGGATGCGGGTCATTTCAAAGAAGGCGTTGCTGGACTTTATAAAGAGACATCCGGAGGCGCGCAGTGCGTTGTTGACGTGGCACTCACTGGCGCAGGCTTGCCTCGCGTATGGCTATAACGACCTGAAGCAGACGTTCGCCGGGGTGGATTACGTGCCGCCGCAATACACCGTTTTCGATGTAGGCGGCAACCGGTTTCGAATCATCGCGGCGATACACTACAACAGGCAGTCGTTGTTCGTTCGTCATGTCTTGACGCATGCGGAATACGACCTTTTGGACGAGGAAGAATTTAAACTCATGAATGCCGATCGGCTTCCGGGAGCCTTTCCCGACGTTGCCCAAATCTGGGCTGCGCTGCAAACCCAACTACCCATCACGCCCATTCGCAACGAGCAGAACTATCAGTCGATGGTGCGGCTCGCGAACTCGCTCGCCGATCATCTCAACGGCAACGAGGAAGATCCGCTGGCCGATCTGTTCGCAATTGTCACCGACCTGATCGAAAGCTGGAAAGCGCGCAACGTGACCCTCCCGAAGGCGGAGCCGCGAGAGGTATTGCGGCATCTGCTCGAGACGCACGGCCTCAAGCAAAAGGACCTGATTGGGATCGCATCGCCCACCGTGGTGAGCGATATTCTCGCGGGCCGGCGCGCCATCAGTAAAAAGGTGGCGAAGGCGCTGGCCGTACGTTTTCATACTGACGTCAGCGTGTTTCTGTAAAAAACGCGCAGCGCCGGCCTTGTGCCGTGCGCTGTGCGGGTCGTTCGGTTTTGGCCATGCGCCATGCGCGGTGTGCCATGCGCCATGCGCCATGCGCCACTGGCCTCGCAGGAGCGTGGCAGGAAGCGTTGGCCACCCGGCTGACTGCGAGTTGTATTGCACAGTTTAACGTTCCGTTCACGCCACGCCGGCGGCTTGCATGCCAAGCCACCGGCGTTGGCGCTTGCCGCGTCAGTTCCAGTCCTGTTCGATACGCATGAAACGCGCGCCACTGTCCTTCCGCACGAGCCCGGCCGCCAACGTCCTCAAGCATGAACTGCGCACCAACGTCCCTACGCACGAAGCCGTCCGCCAGCAGATAAAAAAAGGCTGCACCGCGATCCGGTGCAGCCCCTTCATTGAACGGCTTCCAAGCCGGTCTATCGCGTTTCGCGCGTATCGAGCGGATCGCCGGCGGAGTAGGTGTACGCATACGCGTAGTCATACGTGCCGTTCTTGTTGTGGGTCTTGAGCGGCACCGCGTTCATCACGCCGCCCACCACCCGGGCCCGCGCACGCCGTAGTTTCTTCAGCGCTTCGGCCACGTGGCCCTCCGTGTGAGCGCCGGAGCGCATCACCAGCACCGTCGAACCGGCAATATGCGCGATCACCGCCGCATCGGCCACCGCCAGCAGCGGCGGCGTATCGACGATCACCAGATCGAACTCCTGCTCGAAACGCGCAAGGATTTCGCCGAAGCGCGCCGAGGTCAGAATCTCGGACGGATTCGGCGGATAAGCGCCCGCCGCGATGAAGTGCAAACCCTCCACGCCCGTCGCGCGAGCCGCCACTTCCAGATCGACCTGACCCGTCAGCAGCTCGGTCAAGCCGCCATTAGGCGAGCGGCCGAGATACTGCGCGAGGCGGCCGCGCCGCAGATCGGCATCGATCAGCAGCACGCGTTTGCCCGATTCCGCAATCAATGCCGCGAGGTTCGCGCACAGAAAGCTCTTCCCGTCCGAGGGTGCCGGGCTCGTGATCGCCACGATGCGGTTGGGCGCATCGATCAAGCCGAATTGCAGCGTCGCGCGCAGCCCACGCAGGCCTTCCACCGTCGAGTCGTACGGATGGGTCTTCACCAGCAGCGGCCGCATCGGCGCCCTGCTCGACGCAATGACGGTCTGGGTGCCAACCGGTACGTCGCCCTGGCGGACCGCCGAACCCGATCGAAGCTGGCGCGTGGCGCCCGACGAGCCCACCGGCACTTCGGTCGGCGTCGACCTGGGAGCGGGCAGGGCGGCGCTGCGCATCGCGCTCAACTGGCGGTCGCTGCGCGCCTGTTCAGGGCTGAAGGCAATCGAGCCGAAGATCGGCAGCTGAAAGCGCCGTTCGACGAACTCGGGATCGGCCACGCCGGTAAAGAACGTGCGGCGGCAGAACGCGAACAGCACGCCGGCGATGATGCCGAGCAGCGTGCCCGCCGAAATGATCAGCGCCGACTTGGGCCGCACCGGCTGCGACGGCAACAAGGCCTGGTCGATGATATGCACGTTGCCGATCGTGCCGGCACGCGATATCGACAGCTCCTGGGTTTTGTTCATCAACGCCACATAAATTTCTTCGGCGACCTTCGCATCGCGCTGCAACGACAGCGCGTCGCGTTCCGAACTCGGCAGCGTGCTGAAGTGATCTTCGAAGCGGGCTTTTTCGCGCGACATCGCCGCCAGTTGCGAGTCCACCTGCTGCACTTCAGGACTCTCTTCCGTGAAGCGCTGCAGCAGCTGCGCGCGCTGGATGCGCAGTGTCGCGATCTGCTTCTCGTAGTCGAGACCGCCGGCAAGATACACCCCGGCCTCCTGAGTCGGCTGGAACGAACCGGTCTTCGACTGATACTCGGACAACGCGGTCTCGGTCTTTTTCACTTCGGCGCGCAGACGCGGCAATTCACTGTTCAGGAAGGTCAGCATGTGGCTCGCTTCTTCCTGCGCGCGTTCGGTGCGTTGCGCCAGGTACGACGCCGCCACCGCATTGGTGATCGCGGTGATCGCGCGCGGATCGGTGCCCATGTACGACAGTTGCACGACGCCGGTGTCGCGGCCTTTTTCACCGACCTGCAAGCCCGACGAGAGCGCCGCGACCGCATCCAGCTGGTTGAAGCGGGTCACGTAGAACTCGGTGCCGGGGCGGGCCACGAGAGTCTTGACGAACAGCGTGACGCCGTCGCCGTGCGCTTCCTGACCCGCAGCGCCGGTGAGAACCTGCTGCCCGAACGCATCGGTCAATTCATAGCGGCCGTATTCGAGCACGCGCAGTGTCAGACGCTGGCCCTCCAGCGCTTTCGGCACGGTGATCGACTCGACCTCGAATTGCTCGCCGCCCCACGCATACGAGTTCATCCCGAACGCGGCGCCGAGCGGATGGCCCGGACGCGCGAACCACGAGGAGACCGTGCCGAGCACCGGGATGGTTTTCGCGGCCGTGCTGAAATTCAGCTTGAACTGCTCGACCACCGGCTCGACCACCGCGCGGCTCTTGATGATTTCGATTTCCGCGTCGGTGCGCATCGGGCCGATCGACGGCATCAACGACACGGCCGCGCTTTGGGCTTGCGAGCCGGTGTTGCTCTGCGGGTCGACCTGAAGCAGGGCGTCGGCGGAATAGATCGGCGTGGAGAGCTTCGTATAGATCACCGCGGCAAGAATCACGCAACCGGCAATGCCGATCACCCACCAGATCTGATCCATGATCATGCGCAGCAAGTCGCGCATCACCGCATCTTCGTCGCTGCTCGGCGCCGGCCCGTGGTCCAGCATGTCATACGTACTCATAGGGATACTCCGTTGCGTGCGATTTATCTGGACAGTTGGACCGTGTAGAACAGGTCCTGCAGGGTCGGCGAGATCTGTTCGAGTGCGCGATTAAAGCGTGCCGCGCTCGAGACCTGCACGTACACCACGTCCTTTGGCTGAAGCTCGAACTTGGTCATCAGCATCAGCGCGTCGACCTGAGTCATATCGAGTTGATAGACGTCGGGCGTGAGCGTCTTGTCGGCGCCGCGCACCACGTAGACGAAACGCGGGTCGCCGGTCTTGACGTCGAGACTGCCGGCGCCGGTCAGCGCGTCGGCGAGCGTCAGGCGGCCGCGGTTCATCGGCAGCGAAGTCGGCTTGTTGACTTCGCCCAGCACGAACACGCGGCTATTCGCGCGGTCCGGCACGTCGATGATGTCGCCATCTTTCAGCAGCACGTTCTGCTGCGGATCGCCGGTTTCGAGCAGCGCGGCGACGTCGACGGTGTAGCGCTTGCCGTCGCGGGTCACGCCCACGTTCTGCAGATCCGCGTCGGGCAACGCGCCGCCTGCGCGATTGATCGCGTCGAGCACGGTCAGCGGCGCATCGGTGATCGCTTCGGAGGCAGGGGTGCGCAGATTGCCGGTCACCTGCACCGACTGGCTGTTGAAACCCGATACGCGCACGTCGAGCTGAGGGTTGCGAATCGTCTTCGAGAGCCCCTTCGTCAGCGCTTCCTGAACCTGCTGCGCGTTCATGCCGACCACTTTGATGCGGCCCACGCGCGGAAAGAAGATCGTGCCGTTGTTCGCGACACGCACGGTCAGTCCGCCTTCTCCGCCGCCCGACAATGTCGGCGCGATCGGTGTCGCGCCCTGAGTCTGCGTGGGGCCGGGCGAAGGCGTGGTGCCGCCGGTGGCGGGCAGCGGCGGTACCGCCACGCCCGCGCCACCGCCGGTCAGTTCCGGGTGATCCCAGACGATGATGCTCAACTGGTCGCCGATGCCGAGCCGGTAGTCGTAACCACCGCGTGTCTGCGCCGTCAGGCACGACAGCGGGCACACGGCCGGTACCGCGGCCGCGCGCTGCTGGCGAAAATAGCCGACGTCGATCGCGTGGACCGGAAATTTATCGGCCGTGCGCTCCGGTGGAGTAGCCGGTTGCAGACGGTCGGTGTCAAGATACGGTCCAGGCGCCAGTGAACAGGCGCATAGAGATGCGGCCGCGAGCCCTGCGGCAATTGTTTTGATAGTCATTTTGGTGGTCCCTCGCGTGAAGCGGCGCGCTGATCTGTCAGCGTGCCGCCTCCTGCCATGCCCCGCGCATTGCGCGTAAACCGACTCTCCATTTGCGAAGCGCAAGTGCCACGCCGCCGCGTTCGAATGCCAATGACAATGCGCGCAGGAACCCCGGGTCCGCACGATCGCCGATCAACGTCGAGTACACGACGAACGCCCATCGGCCGGGTGGCGTCAGGTATTCGCACATGATGAGTCGGAGATTGAATGACGCGTTATAGAAAGCCGCGTCGTTAAATGAGAAGCGCTGGTCTTCGTCGCTGCGCGGAGCCGGGAAATGCTCCACCAGCAGCGACGGGTCGTAAATCAGGGTCCAGCCGCGCCGTTGCACGTCCAGACTGAAGGCCATTTCGCAGTGAACCTGCGCGCCGGTGCCGCGTAAGCGCGAGTCGAAGCGCAGCGTGCCGATCGCCTCGCGGCGAAACGCCATGTTGACACCCTTGAGCACCTGCACTTCGCGGGCCGCGCCGTGGCCGATATGGTGGTTGCCGATGGTCCGGCCATACCAGCGCACGAGGCCCACCCGCGGCTTTTGTCCTTGCAGGATGCCATTGCGTTCATGCACGATGTCGCGCCCGCCGAGGCCGCCGAGTGCCGCATCGCTTTCGAACGCGCGGGCGATCCGCGCGATCCAGTCGGGATGCGGCGCGGCGTCGTCGTCGGTAAAGCAGAGCACGTCGCCGCTCGCGCTGTCCACGCCGAGGTTGTAGGCCGCGACCACGCCCGGCTGCTGCACCAGCACGACCCAGCGGCGCGGGTCGGGCCGGCTCGCCTCGCGCGTGCGCAGCCAGTCGAGCGTCGCGTAATCGTCGTGGCGTGCGATCACGATCACTTCGTCGGCGCGGCGCTCCTGCGCCTCGAGTGCCGCGAGGCAGCGTGCGAGATCGGCGGTGCGCCGGTAAGTCGGCACGATCACGGAGACTTTCACGAAGGGTTCCCGGAGTGGCATGGTCAAAATGCGTTGCGGCCGACGAAGCCCTTGAAGATCGTAATGAACACGATCTTCATGTCGAACCAGAACGACCAGTTATGGATATAGAAGAGATCGAACTTGACGCGCGTCTCCATCTTTTCGACCTTGGTGGTGGCGCCGCGATAACCGTTCACCTGGGCCCAGCCGGTAATGCCCGGCTTGATGCGGTAGCGGTTCATGTAGCCGTACACCTGATCCTTGTAGAGATCGTCGTGTTCGACCGCATGCGGACGCGGACCGACCACCGACATCTGGCCGAGCAGCACGTTCAGAAATTGCGGCAGTTCGTCCAGACTCGTGCGGCGCATGAAGCCGCCGAGTTTCGTCACGCGCGTGTCGTTGCGCGCGGCCTGGGTGAGCTGGCCGTGCGCTTCGTGGTGCACGGTCATCGAACGGAACTTGTAGATCGCGAACGGCTGGCCGTCCACGCCCTTGCGGGTCTGGCGGAAGAACACCGGCCCCGGCGAGCTCAGCTTGATGCCGATCGCGAGCGCGACGAACACGGGCGCGAGCATGAGCAGCGCGGCCGCCGCGAACAGGCGGTCGAAGATCAGCTTGGGCCACATCTGCGGTGACGACAGGGGCGTGGCGCTCAGATTGAGCGTCGGTAAACCGACGACATCCACCAGTGCGTGGTTGAACAGCGAGAGGCTGCGCACATCCGGGATGAAGCGCAGGTTCACGAAGTCGTGCCGGAAGATGCGCTGGAAGCGATAAATCGTATGTTCTTCCGAAAGCGGCAACGCGAGCCACACTTCGTTTACGTGCTCTTCGCGCACCTTGGCCGCGAACGCGTTCAGATCGGTCAGCACCGGCAAGCGCTTGAGACGCGCGCCGTAAGTGCCGGCCGCTTCGATGCTGGTATCGAACACGCAGACCGGTTTGAAGCCCGCTTGCGGCGCATGGTCGAGATGCGCGAGCAGGGTGCGCGAGAAGCCGGGTGCACCGACGATCGCGACCGTGCGGAAGTTCATGCCGCGCCGGCGCACGCTGCGCAGCGCCACGTGCACGAGACACTTGGTGACGATGATGAGCGCGCCGGAGATCAGCGTGGAGTAACCGAACCACAGCCGCGAAACCGCATCCATGCGATGCAAGGTGAACGCCAGCACGAGGGCGGTGGCGACCACCACCAGCCACGCGGCGGCCACTCTCGCCAGCATGGAAGGCAGCGCCTTGCCGCGCCACGTTTCATAGACGCCGAAGCCGGGAAACATCAACAACACGAGCACGCAGTTAAACGCGATCAGGAGGCGCTCGGTGTCGGACAGCGCCATTGGTGCCGAGAAACGCATCCCGTGAGCGAGCAGCCCGCCCGCAATCACAAAGAGTGCGTCGAGGCATCGCGCAGTATTCCTGAACATGATGATCTACCCTGTATTCGAACGATGCAGCCTTGAGGCCGGCTGCTTACTCGACGGTTTCAGCCTGGCGCAGACGCGGCAGCAGGCGGTCGAATTCGCGCTTCACGAGGCCGTAGCATTCGCAGGCACGCGCTTCCAGACCTTTGCGGTCGAGGATCTTGATGTGGCCGCGGCTGTGATGAATCAGGCCTTCGTCGTGCAACTTGCCGGCCGCTTCGGTAATGCCTTCGCGGCGCACGCCGAGCATGTCGGCGATCAGTTGCTGGGTGACCGTCAAATCGTTCGATGCCACGCGGTCCACTTCGATCAGCAACCAGCGGCACAGTTGCTTGTTCAATGCGTGGTGGCGATTGCAGGCCGCGGTTTGCGCGACTTGCGTGAGCAGGGCGTGCATGTACAGCAGCATCAGGCGGCGCAGAAAGTCGGAGCGTGCGAATTGCTGCTTGAGCGCCTGTGCGCTCATCCGGTACGCGAAGCCGGCGCATTGCACCTGCACGCGGTTCGGCATGGTTTCGCCGCCCGTGAGCACCGGCACGCCGGTCATGCCTTCGCGGCCGACCGCGGCGATTTCGACCGAGCTGCCGTCTTCCATCGTCGAGAGCATCGAGATGATCGCAGTGGTCGGGAAGTAGACGTGATGGATCCGTTGACCTGAATCGCACAGCAGCTGCTCGGTGCGCAGATGAACCAGTTCGAGATGGGGAGCAAGTGCTTGCCATTCGTGGGACGGCAATGCGCCGAGCAAATGGTTGCCGTGCAAATCTGATTGAAGTGTCAACATGATCGGTCCTCGCTGAAACCCCGCGCTGCGTGGCTTCGTGTTTTTTGATCCGATGCCTGCATCCCTGAAACAACAACTTTGCTGCCTGGCGAGCAGCGAGGGATGAACAGGAACGGCCCCGTATTGGCCTGATGCGCCACCGCCGTTCTTGTAGATCTCGTTACGGCGACGCGATGTTGCGCTTTCTCTTTAGCGAGGAGCGTGCCAGCCATAGGGAAAACGAGTGCTGGTGCGGCGCAGCGAACCAGACCTTAGCGGCGCGCGAAGCCAAACGCGGCTTTTTGTTTCAATTCTGCACAACGCCTGGTTCGCGCAGCCGCCCTGCGAAGCGGCTTTTTATTCGAGCCAAGTCGTTGATCAGATTGGCTTAGCGGGTGATGAGCACCTCTTTGAGGTGGCTGTCTCACGGATGAAATAGCCGTCGAGGGGGCGTTATCGGGGGCCGTCCGGGATGTGTCTGAATTGATTCAGATGTGTTCCATACGTTGCGTGTGCTCGCGTACGGAGTGTCGATTTTGAAGCGCGCGGAAGTCGCAAAATAACCAACACTGATTCCGCAGACCAGACAGGTGGATTCGCGCAGCGCGAGGTTTTATGCGGCTTGCGAAGGGACGGCTAGTGCAGGGACGACAGTCAGCCGTAGAAGGTGGCGGCTATCGCATTGATCGCGCGGACTTCGCCTGTGGGCGCCACGCATGTTGCGTCTGCTTTAAACGATGCATTAGATGCATCTGCAACGAATTTTTCGACAGGGATGAGCGGCACGATGCAGGGGCGGTTCGGCGGCAGATGGAACCAGTCGTGCGCGGCGCGGTAATGCGCGTCGATGATGTGAATGAAGCGCGCGAAGCGCTTTGCTTCGACGACCAGTTGCCAGCCGTCGGCGGTGCGCTCGGGGCTGACCGTCAGACCGAGGTCGTGACGCTCGCCCGCGCGCCGCTCCGGCAGATGAACCGCTTCTGAAACGATCCGGCCGCTTGCCGGATCGCGTAGCGTCGCAATCGTGACATCGTGGGCGCGCGGGCCGAAGCGGTAGGCGTGGGTGAAATCGAAGAACTGTCCGAGGCACTCGGCCGCGCCGATCCGCTGTGTGCTGTGCGGCGCCAGTTCCACCGCGCGGCTGGCCGACGCCACCTTGACGCTGCCGTCGCGCAGGCAGACCAGCTCCAGTTGCGCGAGCAAGGGTTCGGCGCGTTCGTTCAGCAGATGAATATCGAGGCCGTTGAGGCCTTCGTCGGTCACGACCAGCTGGATGGGTTGGAGCGTTGCCGCGAGCCCGTGGAGGGCGCTTTTAGGCCGTCCTGTGGCATCAATCAAGCCCCAGCCCGCGCCGGGGCGCAGATCCTGAAGCTGCCAGACCAGCGCGCCGCCGCACGTCGAGCCGCTGCGCCGCCATTCGGCGAACACGTCGCTCATCAGATCGGCGACCACCGCCCGCGACAGATCCAGATAGCGCTCAGGGTCTTCGTAGCGCAACCGGGCCGGCTCGATGCCGTAGACCGTCTGTAGATAATGGTCGCGTACGTCGTCGAAATCCCAGCCGGCGCCGGGGTCGCGCGGGACCGCCGCTTTCCAGCGCGGATCGTGCGAATGGAGCGTGCCGAGCGCGCCGTGCAAGGTGGCGTCGTCGGGCACGTTGGCGAACGCCAGACATTCCGCGGCAAAGCGGACCTGCGCGCGGCGCACGTCGTCGAGCGGGCGTTGATAGGCGCCCACGCCGTAGTAATGCGCGATGCCCTCGTTAGTCGAAAACGGCCAGGCGCCGCCCGACGGCGAGTTGCTCACATACGGGACATCCGGCCGCTCGCGCGTGGCGACAGCCGGTAAGCATTCAGTAAAAAGCGGTTGCGCGCGCATCGAAGCGGGCAGGCCGAACATGGCCGCCTGCTGGTCGACTTCGCTGCCGCCGCACAGCACCGCGAGCGCTGCGAAGCGCCGCGTGCGGGTCAGAAATTGGGTGGCTTCGCGCTCGACGGCGGCCCTGAAGGCGGCATCGTTCGGGTAGTCGAAATTCGCCAGCGCGAAGTCTTGCCAGATGAGCAGGCCGTATTCGTCAGCAAGCGCGTAGAACGCGTCGGACTCGTACACCATCGTGCCGCCTACCCGCAGCATGTTCATGCCCGCATCGCGAGCCAGCGCGAAAGCGTGGCGCAATTGCGCCTCGGTGCCGGTGAGTGTGACGAGATCCGCGCTGGTCCAGCAGGCGCCGCGGCAGAACACCGGCGTGCCATTTACGCGCAATGCGAAGCCCGCGCCGTCCGCGCCGCGCTCCACTTCGATGCTGCGAAAGCCGATCGATCCCAATGAATGAGACATCGCGGCATCGTCACCGAGTTGCAACGTCAGAGGATATAAAGTGGGCTCGCCATGCGTGTGCGGCCACCATCGTTTAGCGTGCGGCACACGCGCATTGCCGGTCAGTGTATATGCATCGCGCCATTGCAAAGACGAAACAATGCCACCGCAATTCAACGAGGCAGCGCAGCTGTCGACGTCTTGCGGATAAACGAAATGTAGCGTGAGCGAAACAACGCCGTCGTCGTCTTCGAGACGGCTGGTCAGATCGATCGTGTCGAAAGCGTGCGGCGCGTCGCTGGACAGTTCAATGGGGCGCCACGGGCCGACTGCCTGCACCG
>NZ_JAXDPY010000336.1:0-2825 GCF_034668105.1 Paraburkholderia sp.
TCGCGATCGCCGCTACGGGCGGCGGAGTACTGGCCAATCACTGGCTGAATGGCGACGCCGAAGTGGCCCATGCGGCGCAGCCCGCTTCAACCCAAAGCGCAGTTCAACAGTTGTGGGCCGCGCCGGTAACCAGCGTCGACGGCAAGCCGCAAACGCTAAGTTTGCTTAAAGGCCATCCAATCGTCGTTAACTTCTGGGCGTCATGGTGCGGACCTTGCGTCGAAGAAATGCCCGCGCTTTCTCAACTTCAGCGCGACTATGCGAAGAAAGGCATCCAATTCGTAGGGCTTGGCGTTGATTCGGACAAAAATGTGCAAGCGTTCCTGCAAAAAGTGAACGTGGCCTACCCGGTCTATGTGACCGGATTCGGCGGCGCCGACCTGGCGCGCGCGTTCGGCAATAACGCCGGCGGCTTGCCCTTTACCGTTGTCATCGACGCAAAAGGCAACATCCGCTCGACAAAATTAGGGCAAATCGACCCGCAAGCGCTGAAACAGACGCTCGACGCGCTCTAGATTTCACATTCGGTTGACGATCAGATAGGGGCAAAACGCGCGAAATTACGCGCAAATCGCCGAAATTTGAGAGAAGATGGGGGCCCGGAGCAGCGGCAAAAAGCCGCCGCGCCCGTTCCGAACGCGCAGGAAACTAGACAAGTTTCTCTAATCAGCGCTAAAGTGCGGCCAATTCCACGGAAAAAGAAGCGACCATGACGCGATTGCTGGTACTGCACGGCCCGAACCTCAATCTTCTCGGCACCCGGGAACCCGAGGTCTACGGTCGGGTGACGTTGCCGCAGATCGATCAGGCATTGGCGGACCGCGCCGCGGACGCAGGTGTCGAACTCGCGTCGTTCCAGAGCAATCATGAAGGCGCGCTGGTCGATCGCATCCAATCCGCCCGGACTGAACACACCGATTTCATACTGATCAATCCCGCCGCGTACACGCATACCAGCGTTGCCATTCGGGATGCACTGGCGGGGGTCGGCATCCCGTTCGTCGAGATTCATCTGTCGAACGTACATCGCCGCGAACCGTTCCGGCATCACTCGTATTTCTCCGACCAGGCGGAGGGCGTGATTTGCGGCCTCGGCTGGAAGGGGTACGTATACGCACTCGAATTCGCGCTCGACCGGCTTGCCGCCGGTTCGTCGCGCGGCTGATTCCAAACACGTCCAATTTGAGCCGGGTACTGCGATTGCACGCGCCGGCACTTTACGCATTGAAAGGGGCTTCCTGATGGATCTACGTAAACTGAAAACTCTGATCGACCTCGTCTCGGAGTCCGGTATTTCCGAACTCGAAGTGACCGAAGGCGAAGGCAAGGTCCGCATCGTCAAGAATGCGCCGCCGGTTTACGTGCAGCCGTCCGCTTCCTATGCGCCGCAGTACGCCCAGCCGGCTCCTCTCCCAGGCGGTGAAGCCCCGGCCGCCGCGGCAGCCGCACCGGCTACCCCGGCCGCCGCTGCGCCGCAAGGCCACGTGGTGACCTCGCCAATGGTCGGCACGTTCTACCGCGCGCCGTCGCCGGGTGCGGACCCGTTCGTCCAGGTGGGCGACACGGTCAAGGAAGGCCAGACGATCTGCATCATCGAAGCAATGAAGCTGCTCAACGAAATCGAATCGGACAAATCCGGCGTGGTGAAGGAAATCCTCGTCGAAAACGGCCAGGCGGTCGAGTACGGCCAACCGTTGTTCGTGGTCGGCTAACGCGGCACGCGTTGCGCCTGCCGCCCGCGCGCCTGCCCTGCCGAGGCGCGCGACCGATCCTCTGAGGCAGCCTGAGTTGTAATCAACCGGGCGCCTATTGATGAGTCGAAAACCCGCTATGTTTGAAAAAATCCTCATTGCCAATCGTGGCGAGATCGCGCTTCGTATCCAGCGCGCCTGCCGCGAACTCGGCGTCAAGACCGTCGTCGTCTATTCGGAAGCCGACAAGGAAGCCAAGTACGTGAAGCTCGCCGACGAGGCGGTCTGTATCGGCCCGGCACCTTCGAATCTGAGCTACCTGAACATGCCGGCGCTGATCAGCGCGGCAGAAGTGACGGACGCCGAAGCGATCCACCCGGGCTACGGCTTCCTGTCGGAAAACGCCGACTTCGCCGAGCGCGTCGAGCAGTCCGGCTTCACCTTCATCGGCCCGCGCCCGGAAACCATCCGGATGATGGGCGACAAGGTGACCGCCAAGCAAACCATGATCAAGACCGGCGTGCCGTGCGTGCCGGGATCTGAAGGCGCATTGCCGGAAGATCCGAAAGAGATCGTGAAAATTGCCCGCCAGGTCGGCTACCCTGTGATCATCAAGGCCGCCGGCGGCGGCGGTGGCCGCGGCATGCGTGTGGTCCACACGGAAGCGGCGCTGGTCAACGCGGTCAACATGACGCGCGAAGAAGCCGGCCGCGCCTTCGGCAATCCGCAGGTCTACATGGAGAAGTTCCTGGAGAACCCGCGGCACATCGAAATCCAGATCCTGGCCGACTCGTTCAAGAACGCAGTCTGGCTCGGCGAGCGCGATTGCTCGATGCAGCGCCGTCACCAGAAAGTGATAGAGGAAGCGCCGGCGCCGGGCATCGCGCGCCGCCTGATCGACCGCATCGGCGATCGCTGCGCGGACGCCTGCAAGAAGATGGGCTATCTTGGCGCGGGTACGTTCGAGTTCCTGTACGAAAACGGCGAGTTCTACTTCATCGAAATGAACACGCGCGTGCAGGTCGAGCATCCGGTGACCGAGCTGATCACCGGTGTCGACATCGTGCAGGAACAGATCCGTATCGCGGCCGGCGAGAAGCTCGCGTTCCGTCAGCGCGACATCGTGTTCAAGGG
>NZ_JAXDPY010000337.1:0-9348 GCF_034668105.1 Paraburkholderia sp.
TTCTGTTCCTGAGTCATGGCGGACTCCTTGCGGTTTGCTGTTTGCATTGTCGCTCCGGGCTACGCCCATCGCGCCAGCGCAAACAGCACGAGAAACCGACCACTGTCAGATTTAGTAAAGTTCAATAAACGTTAGCGAAGGGATGAAAGCTCGGGGTGCCGTTTTTTTCTTCGACAGCGGCGGCAAAGAGAAGTAAGTGCCCGGCCCGCACAGGGGCGACGCTAATAGACCAATATCAATTCAAGGAAAGGCCAACGCCGTAGGCGAACAAACAACCCAGCCCCCCGGGCACACCTATTGCTTCATATCGCTCGCCGGCAAAAAACCGTCAAAGCACGCTGTGCCCACAACGAGCCGCCGTTTTTATTTCACTCCAGCAATCCATCGGTGGGAGGCCCCATGCTTCGATACGCTGCAATCTTTTTCATCATCGCGATCATCGCCGCGGTATTCGGCTTCGGCGGCATTGCCGCGGGCGCAACGGAAATCGCCAAGGTCCTGTTCTTCATCTTCGTGGTGATCTTCCTCGTCACCTTGCTGATGGGCGTGATGCGACGCTAACCACCGCATCCACCGAAGCAAGAAGAAACATCCACCCCGGCACGAGGACCAGCAACTCGTTGCAATACTTGCCACACGGTATTGCAATAGTTGCTGCCCACGCCGGGGTTTTTACCGCACAACCCCGTACGTCGCCCGTCTCCACATCCGCAGCGCATCGCAGCACTGACGCCCGATTACCTCAAGCACCCCAATAACAATCAGAAACCTAGAAGCCGCAAACTCAGCACCTCAAGCACGCTAGCGCACAAGAAACACTCGTCATGCAGCACGCGCAATCCTCGCCGGCACCGTCAATCGATGCGACCAGTTAGCGAGCGTTCGCGTCACCACCGGCGGCTTGCTCAGGATCGCGCTGTCGTATCGCTTGCCATCGAAGCGTGTGAAATCGACGATCCGAAACCCCTGCCCTCTGTAAAACGCAATCAGGTGCGCGGCCGGTCGCGGCGTATCGAGCGCGAGCTCCGCATAACCGCGCGTCGCGGCCCAATGATCGGCAAATGCGATCAACAAGGTACCAATGCCCCGTGCCTGCCACATGGGCTCCACGCCGAACTGACGCAAACTGGCGATATCGTCGCGACGATACAACTCGCAGGTTGAATCACGATCCGGCGCATACAGCGTCATCGTGCCGACAATGCGTCCGCCGCACACCGCAACGTAACAATCGCCCCGCGTCGCGCGTGAACGTGTCGTCTCCACCGTTTGATCCACACAGGTGCAATTCAACCCCATCGTGCCGAGCCGTGTGAAAGCCCGATGCAACAGCGCAGTCAACGCAACATACGAATCGCGCGACGGATCGAACCGGCGCAGTTCGACACGGCCAATGCCGTGACACAGGTAGTCGATACGGACGGATTGCTGCGTCGTTGCAGGTCGCTTCACGTTGAGCACCTCGCGCTATCAAGATGCACGGAGTGTAGGTTTCCCGCGTAAGCGTCTCAAGAAAAAATGTCGTAAAAACTCACATGGGACGGGCTGCCAGTTATCCCGTGCACAACACAGCCGGCTCATCCTTCCGTAACCCGAGATGCAATTCCTCGCAAAGAAACGTCTGCAACGTCTGCATGGCCGCCGCCTGGGCGCCGGAAACCGAACGCATGAAAAGCCCGAAATCGGCGGTGGGCGCAGCGGGCAATCCATCGGCCTGACCGAGCACGCGCATCGACTCCGGACGGATGTTGCCGTCGAGCAGCACCGACACACCAAGCCCCGCTTCCACCGCCGACTGCACCGCCGGCAAACTGGTGCTGGTGCACACAATGCGCCACGCAATCCCCGCGCGCCGCAGCGCCGTCAATACCTGCTGCTGCCACAAGCACGCGCCGCCGAACGCAACCACCGGCAACGCCGCGTCACCGTCGCGGCTAAACCCACGAGCGCCGACCCAGAAGAGCGGCTGCGTCCACGTCAGCAGCGGCACCGAGTCGACCAGTGCGGGGTCGCCCACCACCACGTCGAGGCTCCCATCCGCAAGCCGGCTCGACAACGCCGGACTGGTATCGACAACGATCTCCAGCGCCACCTGCGGATAAGCAATTGAAAAACGCCGCAGCGCGCGCGGCAGCCGGCCGACTGCGATGTCTTCCAGCATGCCGAGCCGCACTGTGCCGGACACCTGTCCCGCGCTCAACGCGCGCCGTGCATCGGCGCCCGCGCCGAGGATCGTATGGGCGAACGGCAGCAGCAGATGTCCCGCTTCAGTGAGTTGCACACCGCGCGGCGAGCGGTCCAGCAATCGGCACCCCAGTTCTTCCTCGAGCCGGCGCAATTGCATGCTCACCGCCGCCTGGGTCCGCGCAAGCCGCACGGCCGCCACACCGATGGCGCCGGTCTCCGCCACCGTCACGAACGCACGCAGCAGACTGCTGTCGAGATCTCGGGTCATCACGTTCCCTGAAGTGGCCATAAGAAATATCAACTAATCTTAATACCGCCCTTCCCGATAAGATAGCGATCAACGAACTCGAAAGGCGGGACCGAGGCCACAATGCAGGACACCACTATCAAACCGGCGCTGGATTCCGCGCCAACACCCGCGAAGCCCGCCGGCGCGGCAGCGAGCGCAGCGCTCCTATGCGTGCTGTCGATGTCGAGCGTGCAGTTCGGCGCCGCGCTCTCCGCGCCGACAATGGCGGCATATGGCTCGCTCAGCACCACCTGGTTGCGTCTTTGCTGGGCGGCCGTAGTGCTTGCACTGCTGGTGCGCCCGCGTTTGTTCACCTACTCGCGCTCGCATTGGCTTGCGGCCGGTGCATTGGGCACGGCAATGGCCGGTATGACGCTGTGCTTTTTCGCAGCGCTTCAGCGGATTCCACTGGGGCTTGCCGTCGCGATCGACTTTCTGGGGCCGCTTTCCGTAGCGACTTTCTCGGTGCGGCGCGTGCGCGCGCTACTGTGGCCGGCATTGGCGATTGCCGGCGTGCTGTTGCTCTCGCGCGATCGCGCGGGCTGGATCGGCGAACCGCTTGGCGTACTGCTCGCGTTCGGGGCCGCGCTCGGCTGGGGCAGCTATATCGTCTTGATGAAAAAGACCGGCACCGTGTTCGTGGGACTCGAAGGATTGTCGGTGTCGTTGCTCGCCGCGGCGTTGGTTGCCACGCCATTCGGCCTCGCACAAAGCGGCATCCATATCGCGGCAGGTCAGATCGCCGCCACCGCGGGTCTCGCAGTGCTGGTTCCGTTGTTACCCTACGCGCTGGAAATGGTGGCATTGCGGCACATGCCGGCCGCATCGTTCGGGATACTGATGAGTGCCGAACCCGCGATCGGCGCGTTGGCCGGCTTCGCGGTGCTGCATCAACCCATGGGTGTCCTGCAGATCGCAGGCACGCTACTGGTGGTCGCCGCGAGTGTGGGTGCCGTGATGGCAACGCGCTGAACGGCGCTCGATCGCCGCCGGTGCGCCGGGCGATCTGCAAGCGGCGCCGAAAGGGACGGCGCAGGTGTGACGCTCAGGCGATATTCTCCGCTTCGTAGAGACGCCGGCCCGCTGCGTCCTTTGCGCCGAGGATCGGCTCGACCTCGATAGGCCACTCGATGCCGATATCAGGGTCGCGCCACAAGATGCAGCGCTCGAGTTCCGGGAACCAGTATTCGGTGGTCTTCCAGAGGCATTCCGCGACCTCGGACAGCACGACGAAACCGTGCGCAAAACCCGGCGGCACCCATACCTGCCGATGATTGTCCGCGCTCAGATGGGCACTGCTCCACTTGCCGAAGGTCGGCGAATTGAGCCGCACGTCCACGGCAACGTCGAATACTTCGCCCACTACCACGCGCACGAGCCGGCCTTGCGGACGCTGCACCTGATAGTGCAATCCGCGCAACACGCCACGTACTGCCCGCAAATGACGGTCTTGCACGAAAGTGAAGCCGTGCGAAACGTCGTCGGTAAACTCATCCGCGCTGAAACTCTCGAAGCAGAAGCCGAATTCGTCGCAAAACACCTCGGGCTCGATGAGTTTCACCTCTGGCAATGCGGTCGCCATTACCTTGTTGCCCATGGCCACTGTGCTCGTAAGAAGCCTGCGCGGAGAAAACACGGCCGGTGATGAACGCGCCGCTGCACACGATATTACGCGCGGCGCCACGCACGTCGCTGCGCACGTACCCGTTCACGCAGAGGTGTTGCCGTGTGTACGGCGCAGCGCTGCCCTTGCTTACGCTTCGGTCGCCACCCGGCTGCGCGCGCGATATTCGGTGGGCGACAACGCCATGCGCTTGCGGAATATCTTCGCGAGGCGATCACCGTTGCCGGTACCGCTGCGGCGCGCGATCTTGTCGACCGGCAGTTCGGTTTCCGTCAGGAAATTGCAGGCAATCCGCAACCGCACCTGCAACAGGTAGTCGGACGGCGTGACCTGCATTTCATGCTTGAAGCGCCGCAGGAAATTCCGCTCGCTCATCGCCGCAACCTGGGCGGCGTCGGCAACCGACACCGGACGATCGCAGTTCGCTTCCATCCAGCGCGCGGCGGCACGGATTTTCTCGGCGACGCTGAGCGTGCCACCTTCAGCGGGCAGCGGCACCCATGTAGCGGCCATGCCTGGCATCACCCGATCCGCGACGCTGCGCGCGAGCTCCGCGCCAAGGTCACGCTTGATGAACATCAACGCGCTGCGCGCACAGTCGTTACGATCATTGGCGGCGCTGCGAGTGGGATCGATCGCGGCGCTGCCCAGATAGCGGTTCACCTGCAGGCCGTCATGCTCCGCGGGCCCCGCCGCCTCCAGCACGAGACGGCCTTCACCGATCGTCTCGATCGCGCGGGTACGCGTTTGCACCGATCGCAGCCAGCCGAGCAGCCGCTCGTCGAGCGCGGCCTCGTGTGCGCCGTATCCGCCTGCGATGAACAGCACGTCGAAACCGCTGCTGTAACGTGGGTCGATACGGTCCGTCCAGATTCGCGCCAATGACGAACTCGCGACGCTGCCGCCGTCCATCGACAGAAACTGCACTTCGTAAGGCGGTTCTTCGCCGGCCCGTGAACCCGAGAGTTCGTTGGCGGTCTGGAACATCTCGACCACCGTGCCAGGCCCGAGCAGCCAGAAACCGTCGAACAGCAACACGCCGATTCGCCGCGCTGCAGTACGCACGTTGAGTGTGGGCGTGTGTAACCAGGTAATCCTCGCAGTATCCAGGTGCATGTGCGGCATGATGTTTCCCCAAACTGTCGTACGTTGTGGACCCCGCTGCCCCGTCGGCGGGCCGATATGGTCGAATTTAATCAGGCGGGTGAAAACCGCTGGCAACGCCGCTTAACGGATTATGCGTGATGTTAGCTGAATGCTTCGCTATAGTAAATTTGAAAAACAAATCCACATCGAGAAATGGAATGTATGAAGAAAACCATTATTATGTGTTTCATATGACTGCCGGTATATGCCCGCACAGCACCATCGATCATACCGGAAAGGCACGGGTCGCGGTGCCTGAAAAGCTTATACGCAATAGCTTTCAAGCCTACGGCACCGGTGTTTCGAGTCATCGCGGATCGCCCTGTTTTGGCGTATCGATTAGCCGCGAGAGCATCAGAAAGTGTTTCAAACATGAACTTCGAACCTCGCAAATAATGAACGTTCAATCCCGCTTTTATTCGCAAACCGGGAATTTACTGACAGTGTCAATGTGGTGCACCGCACACTTACCGAAATATTGCCGATTAAGTATTACCCGACGAAATACTTAATCGACTAAAAACGTTTCTTATTTGAAACATCAGGCTTCTTTTACATATGACTTAATGCCCAGCCCGCTTGCTGCACGCCAGCAAACCTCAGACGATTTCGCGCTGCACCATAAATCATGCCGGCCTGCCTTCCTAAACAAAGTTTCATCCCTGGATCGTGCTCTTTAAGACTTGGTTAAGAGAGGCGGCGCCATAATTTGGGCACCGTGAGAGCTGGAAGGAGCAGAGAAATGTCGCGCCCCATGAGCATTGAGAAAGTCAACGAGTATGGACACAACGCGGTTCGCATCGCCATCGAGGACAGTGCGGTACTGCTCGAAGTAGCCGACCTGGACGCCGTGATCGAACACCTCAGCGTGCTGCGCGCCACGATGCGCCCGGAAGTGCCCAAGGAGCCGCTGCGCACGCATCAGTATGTAATCGAAATCGATCCGTGCTGGCACACTGAAAAGCATCCGCTGCATGATGGCGCCGTGCTGTTTCTGAGGCATTCCGGTCTGGGCTGGGCGGGCTTCGCGCTCCCTACCCAGAGTCTCGCCAGGCTGCATCAGGCGTTGACACAGCAACTGGAAGCATCGCTCGAAGTCCACGGCATGCTCAACTGATCAGCCGGATCGGTGCAATTGCAAACGCGGGGCACGCCTGTTGCGTTTCGTGCATGGCTGCCTTTCAGATTGCAGGCGCACTTCGCGGCGCCCCGCACCTATACTTCTTTCGCCGCGTCACAGCGGTTACTTTCATTCAGGTCATTTCCGAAAGCGCGGCTCCGGCCGCGCTCTTTTTTTGAGCGTCGCCCCGCTTTGCCCTGGTTCGCGATCGTAATCGACTTCCAGGCTCGCGCCATATAGATCGCGAACATGGCACAAAATTAAAAAAGACTTAATGCGCGTGGCAGTGCGGTGTTAGCCGCGATCGCCGATGATGGACCCATCGTCCTTCTCTACTGCCCCAACATGAACCAGCTACAAGCGATGCGTGTCTTCACGCGAGTGGTCGATCTCGCCAGCTTCAATCTTGCGGCGAGACAGTTAGGTATGTCGGCCGCGGCGGTCACGCGCAGCGTCGGCACCCTGGAAGCGCATCTGAATATGCGCTTGCTGAACCGCACCACGCGCAGTCTTTCGCTGACCGATGTGGGCCGCGAGTACCTTGACGGTTGCCGCGCGATCATCGAGAAGCTCGATGAAATGGAATCGAACCTGCTCGAGACAACGCGCGATCCTCAAGGCACGCTGCGGATCGCCACGCCCATGACGTTCGCGGCCGCCGGGCTGGGTGCCTTGCTCGCTGCCTATCGCACGCTGCATCCACGCGTGGATTTCGACGTCACCACGTTCGATACGCCCATCGATCTGGTGGAAGGCGGCTTCGACGTATGTTTCTCCGACGACCGGCGCGTTGCCAACACCTCGCTGGTCAGCCGCACGCTCACCAGCATCGATGAAATCACGGTCGCCTCGCCTGCCTATCTGGCGCGTCACGGCACCCCTCGCGATCCGGCGGCGCTGAACCGTCATGGCCTGCTGAGCGTCTCCGACGGTGCGTCGCGCATCTGGGAGTTCGCGGACGCCGACGGCGTCTACCGTGTCAACACCGGCAGCGCGCTGAACGCCACGAGCAGCGCGATGGTGCGCGTGGCCGCGCTCAACCATATGGGTATCGCGTTGCTGCCGCAGCCGATCATTGCCGACGATCTCATGCAAGGCTTGCTCGTGCCGGTGCTGGAACAGTTCAAAATCAACGGCGGCCCGCGCCAGACGTCGATTCTTTACTCCGGACGCAATTACCTGTCGATGCGCGTGCGCAGTTTCATCGACTTCGCGGTCAGTCAATATCGCACACCGGATCGCGCGGTTGCACTGCGGGCGGTGGCCTGAACTGGCTCGCGCATCATGCCCAGAATATTGACGATCGAAGATGACGAGTTGATCGCACACGACATCGTGCGCACACTCAGCGCGAGCGGTTTCTCCGTCGATGTGGCGCGCACCGGCCGCGAAGGCATGGCGAAAGTCATGGCGGGCGACTACGACGTCGTCACGCTCGACCGCATGCTGCCCGATCTCGACGGCCTGACCATCGTGGCGACCATGCGGGGTGTCGGCATGGAAACACCGGTGCTGGTGATGAGCGCGCTGTCCGATGTCGATCAGCGCATTCAAGGCCTGCGCGCCGGCGGCGACGACTATCTGACCAAGCCATTCTCGCCCGAGGAAATGTTCGCGCGCGTCGAGGTGCTGTTGCGCCGCCGGCCACGTCACGCCAAAGCTGAAACGCTGCTGCGCGCCGGCGCGCTGGAACTTGATCTGGTGCGCCGCAAAGTCACCCACCAGGAGCGCGAACTCGATCTGCAGCCCACCGAATTTCGCGTGCTCGAATTCATGATGCGCCACGCCGGCCAGGTACTCACGCGCACGATGATTTTCGAAGCTGTGTGGGGCTGCCGCTTCGATCCCGGCACCAACCTGATCGATGTGCACATAGGCCGCTTGCGCAAGAAAGTCGAGATGCCCGGCGAACGGCCATTGATTCGCACGATTCGCGGCTCAGGCTATCTGCTCGGCTGACGCGGCCAATGCGGTAAAAAAACGTCGCTGGTTCAACGCCGGCGACGTTTGCGTTTCAAGCAGGCCGGCAGCGCCTTGCTGTGGACTTGCGACGAGCTTGCATCACTCAGATCCGATGCCGCACGGCCAATGCCACACCTGCCTGCCGATCGCTCGACGAAGCCGCCAGCGAATAGATCGACGCGTTGCCGACGTTCCGACAGATAAATATCTTTTCATGCGTAGATCACTGATCCGCTAAAGCCAGGTGACTATCCTCTTATCAACCGATTCACGAATGCATTGCGATTTGCGCATCGGCTCCGTCCAATTTTATCTGTGAGGATTACGAACATGAAATCTCTGACATTTGCCATCGCTTTTATTGGCGCAATCGCAACGGCTTCCGCATTCGCTCAATCGACCACGGCGCCGGCGCCGGCGCAACAGAATGCGACGACGACGCAAGTGGCGCAGAACAGCAGCGCTGCGATCAGTAGTGCAGGATCGTGGGTGCCGCCTTACGGTCAGGGCACCGGCGAGAAAACGCGCGCGCAGGTCTATCAGGAACTGGTGCGTGCGGAGAAGGCGACGCCATCCAACACCGGCGCCGACAACTGTGTCGGCCCAGTGAGTTTCTGCAATATCTATTTTGGTTCGTAGACAAAAAATGAGCGCCTGCGGCGGTGGGGTTTTCTTGATCTGGCTGTTTGGCTTTTCCTTGAATTGGTATTGGTCTATTAGCGTTGCCCCTGTGCGGGGCGGCACTTGGGACTGGCTCTTTGGCCTTTCCTTGATTTCTTAGTGGTCTATTAGCGTTGCCCCTGTGCGGGGCGGCACTTACTTTCTTTGCCGCCGCAAAGAAAGATAAGCAAAGAAAGCGGCTCACACCGCCAGCTCATAAGCGGGTCCCCCGCACAGTCGCGGTAGTGGTACATCTGGAATCAGTGCCCTCGCACATTCGACGCCAGTGACCAGGCAGTCATACTTCCCGCCTCGCACTTCGTGCGCGCCGGAAGGGTCCATTAAGAACCCGTGGCCTCG
>NZ_JAXDPY010000338.1:0-3380 GCF_034668105.1 Paraburkholderia sp.
GGCCACCTGGCCAGTCTCATCCACGATTTCGACGTCGAGCTTGCGCATCGCCGCGCTGTCGCCCGTTGCGGGCCTCACGATTGCCCACGCAGGGCTCGGCACCGTCCCCCACTGCTCGATCGCCTGCAGCGCAAACGGCAGCGCCAGCCCGCCATCGGTCGTAGCCAACTCCATGCTTGCCTGCAACGCCCCATCCATCAAACTCGGCGGCAAGCTATAGCCGTCTTCGAACGTATCGGTCGCGCGCTGCAACGCCCCTACCACGACTCCGTCTCCCACCTCCAGCGCCGTCAATACGATGAAGCTCGGCCCATAACTCAAGCCGGCCGCCGCCAACCGGGCATAGCAGTCGGCCCGCCCGATTGTGCGCCCGCACTGTGCCCGCAGGCCCGCCAGATCCAGCTGGGGTGCCGCACCCGCTGACACGACTTGCGCGCAGCCCTGGCTGTAGACCACCGCGTCGTCGCCCTCGCCGCTATAGATCTCGTAGCCAGTCCGACCGTCCTCCTCCTGTGTCAAACCGACATGCACCTCCAGCGGCTCGTTCACCACCAACGGCCGCATCCAGTTCACCTGCGTCAGTCGGATCGCACACTCCGACGACGAGCGCCCGAGAGCCATGCTTGCCGCCGCCCGTGCCCACTCCAGTTGCACCACCCCCGGCACCACCCGCTGCCCCCGCACCACATGTTCGCTGACGAAGAACTCATCGCCGCTGAGCGTTGTGCTATAGCGCTGTTCGCTCAGATCCGACGTGTTGCGATGGACCAACGGGTGAAGTCGATGCTTGTCAAGCGAACCCAGCTGCGGCGTTGCACTGTCATTTTGTGGCACCCAGTACCGCTCGCGTGCGAACGGATAGGTCGGCAAACTGATGCGCTGCGGCTTCGTCTCGCCGTATAGCTTCTCCCACTCGAGCGTCACGCCTTGCGCCCAGATCTGGGCAAGCCTGTCCATCTTGCCGCGCGCAAGCCACTTATCGATCGCTTCCTGAAACGCCTCGTCAGCCGTCAACGCCGCCAATGTCTGCTGGCTGTGTTTCAGTTCGCCCCGGTACACGCCTTCCAGATGCGCGTCGTCTCGTTCATAGTCCTTCAGCCTGACCTTGAGCGCTTCCAGCGAATCCACCACCAGCGCGAGGCGCGTCCCCATCGCCTCGCGTCCCACCTGCAACGTGTACGCCAGATCCAGCAGCCTTACTTCATGCGTGTCGAGATACGCGCGCAGTTGCTCCACCTGCACCCGCAGGCGCTCCTCGTTTCTCGCCGACAGCACCACTGCCACCGGCCCCACCCATGCCCGCTGAACGTCCGGCGGCGCCACGTACTCCTCCAGCACCACATGCGCGTTCGTGCCGCTGAAGCCAAAACTGCTCACGCCGGCCACCTTCTTACCGTCAGGCCACGGCTGCGCTTCAGCCGCCACTTTTACTGGCAGTCGCGACCATTGAATGTGTCGATTCGGCGTTTCGAAATGCAAGTGCTTCGGAATAACACCATGCCGCATGGACAGAATGACTTTTATCAATCCCGCCACAGCCGCCGCCGCTTCCAGGTGCCCCACATTGGTTTTCACCGACCCGATCAGCAGCGGTGAATCGGCGCCACGACCGACACCTAGCGCCGCTGCCGCGGCTTCCACCTCGATCGGATCGCCAAGCGGGGTCCCTGTCCCGTGCGCCTCCAGATATTTCACCTCATGCGCGGCGATCCCACTGCGCTTGAGCGCCGCTTCAATGACCGCCTGTTGCGCCTTCTGATTCGGGGCGGTCAGCCCCGCGCTCGCTCCATCCTGATTGATCGCGCTGCCTCGAATCACCGCCCAGACTGGATCTCCATCCCGTTGCGCATCGGCGAGGCGCTTCAAGATCAGGATTGCGCAGCCTTCGCCACGCACATAGCCGTTCGCGGACGCGTCGAAGGTCTTGCAGCGGCCATCCGGCGACAGCATTCCAGCCCGTGCGAACGCGACGAACGTCTCATCGTTCAGCAGCATGTTTACACCACCGGCCACGGCCAGGTCGCATTCCCCCGCGAGCAGGCTTTCGCACGCCAGGTGCGTGGCCACCAACGAAGAACTGCACGCCGTATCAACCGACAAGGCAGGGCCATGCAAGTCGAAGTAATAGGCGATCCTGCCGGCCGCGATCGACGCCGCGTTGCCGGTGGCGAAGTGAGGATCGGCAGCATGGCCGGCGCCCTGCCGGTTCAGCAAGGTTTCGTAGTCGTGGCCCATCACGCCAACAAATACACCCGTGTTCGACCCCGCCAATCGCGTAGGGTCGATCCCGGCTCGCTCAAAGGCCTCCCACACGACTTCCAGCAAGAAGCGATGTTGCGGATCGATCAATTCCGCTTCGCGTGGGGAAATCCGGAAAAATGATGCATCGAACCGGGAGACGTCTTCGAGGAAGCCACCGAATTGACCCTCTCTGCAAATCGCTCGGTCATCCCTATCATTCTTTCGACACGTGCCAGGCGTTGATCGCTCCTTGATAGCATCGATGCCGCCTTCCAATAACGCCCAGAATTGTTCCGGGCTCGACGCTTCGCCCGGAAAACGGCAGCCGACACTGATCACAGCGATCTTGTCTCTTTCTGAAACACCGCTGGTTGCCTGGCTGTGCAAGTCGTCGGCAAAGTCCGACACGACGTTCGTACGCGCATTTCCTTCGCTGGCCTGACCCGTGGTTTCGGCCGAGCGCGCTTCAAGTGCCACGCCTTGCACTTGCAGATATTCATCAATCGCCGCGGGCGTGCCACATTGAAAGAAAAACGTCGCCTCAAGCTCGATCCCGACCTGTTCACCAAGGCGATGACGCAATTCCAGCAAGTCGAGTGAACTCAATCCCATTTCCATCAGCGGCACGTGCGGACCAAACGCTGCCGATCGCTCGGGGCCCAGCGCCTGCTCTATTGTGTTTCGCACCCACCTTGAGCACCCCTCATGCGCGGAGCGTGTCGTCGGCATGTTCTGCTGCTGAATTGCTGCGTCGCTCGACTGAGCACGCGACGTTTCACCTTCCCCTGCACATTCATTGATCAGATCGTGGGCCTGAAGGTATTCGACAACCGCTGCGGGTGTTCCACACTGAAAGAAAAAAGTCGGATGCAGCGTGATCCCGACGCGTTCGCCGAGCCGATGACGCAACTCCAGCAAGTCAAGCGAACTCAATCCCATTTCCATTAGAGGCGTCTGCGGTTCATACGTGCCGTCTCGCCGCTTGCCCAGTACCTGTTCTATCGTGTCCCGCACCTGCGTTGCCCACTCCACCGCTCCCGCGCTATGCGCACGCACGCGGACCGAACCCGCCGGCGCCCGCGCTTGCATCACTGGGTTGGAATCCCGGAAGTTCTGGTATTCAATCAACACGCCAGCTC
>NZ_JAXDPY010000339.1:0-4304 GCF_034668105.1 Paraburkholderia sp.
GGCGCCTCAATCCAGCGGCGCGATCCCCTGATCGATCGAACCGAAAATCGACTTGCCCGCTTCGTCGAACATTTCGATTCTCACGGTATCGCCGAACTTCATGAATTCGGTCTGCGGCGCGCCGTGCTCGATGGTCTCCAGGCAGCGCTTTTCAGCGATACAGCAGTAGCCGCGTTTCGCATCCTTGTTCGATACGGTACCGGAGCCGACAATCGCGCCGGCGCGCAGGTTGCGCGTTTTCGCCGCATGCGAGATCAGTTGGCCGAAGTGGAACACCATGTCGGTGCCGGCGTCGGGCTGACCGACCTTCCGGTTGTTCCAGTGGACGATCATCGGCCGATGCACGCGCCCTTCGCGCCAGCTCTCGCCGAGTTCGTCAGGCGTCACCGCGACCGGCGCAAACGAGGTGGCCGGCTTGCTCTGAAAAAAGCCGAAGCCCTTCGCGAGTTCGGCGGGGATCAGATTGCGCAGCGAGACGTCGTTGACGAGCGTCACCAGACGCACGCTCCTGAGTGCCTGATCGGGCGTGGCGCCCATCGGCACGTCGGTGGTGATCACGGCGACTTCCGCTTCGAAGTCGATACCGAATTCTTCAGATGCGCACAGTACGTCGTCTTTCGGACCGATGAAGTCGTCGCTGCCGCCCTGGTACATCAGCGGATCGGTCCAGAATTCCGGCGGCATTTCCGCGCCGCGCGCGCGGCGCACCAATTCCACATGGTTCACGTACGACGAACCGTCGGCCCACTGGAACGCGCGCGGCAGCGGCGCCATGCATTCCCGGGCGTCGAACGTGAACGTGTTGCGCGCGCGGCCCTGGTTGAGCGCGTCGTACAGGTCCTGCAGTTGCGGCGCGTAGAAGGTCCAGTCGTCGAGCACGCGCTGCATGGTGGGCGCGATCGCGTCGGCGACGGCCGCGGTGTGCAGGTCGCGGGACACGACGATCAACTGACCGTCGCGCGTGCCGTCCTTCAGCGTGGCAAGTTTCATAGAGGAGTGAACCGTTAGTGACGATAGAAGGAATCTATTCTACGATGGTGAATCGGCGCGGCCCAAGTGCCGTTGCTGGCTGGCCCCGCCCGACTCTTTTCTCACAGTCTTTTGAACGCGCTCCCGCGCCTCGCTCATGCCTCCAATTGCCCGCTCAGGCGCGATCCGCACCGACACCGCCCCCGCTGAGCCGCCCGAACCGCACGACGCAGCCGAATCCGATGACGAAAGCGTCGAGGCCGGTGAGGAAAAGCTGCGCTCCGGCATCCAGTCGATCGAAGTCGGCTTCAGATTGCTTGAAGTGCTGACGCACGAACCGCGCGCCATGATGCTGCGCGATCTGGCGCAACGTGCGGGCATGAGTCCTGCGAAAGCGCACCGCTACCTCGTGAGTTTCCTGCGCCTCGGCGTCGTGGCGCAGGATCCGCTGTCGGGCCGTTACGAACTGGGCGGCTTCGCGTTGCAATTGGGGCTTGCGCGGCTTGCCCGTGTCGATGGCGTGAAACTCGCGCGCATTGCGCTTGCCGAACTGCGTGACCGGCTCGATCTGACGGTGGGCATCGCGGTGTGGGGCAACCAGGGGCCAACGATGGTTCACTGGATGGAATCGAGCCATCCCGCCAAGGCATCGCTCAAGCTCGGCGACGTGATGCCGCTGCTCAGCTCCGCTACCGGTCTGCTGTTTGCCGCCTATCTGCCGTCGAGCAAGACCGCCGCGATGCTCGAACGCGAACTCGCCGATTCGCACCGCTCGTCGTACATGGTCGGACCGCGCACGCGTGACGAGGTCGAACGGGTGCTGACCGACGTGCGGCAGCACGAAGCAGCGCGCGTGGAAGGCATGTTGCTGCCGACCATCCACGCATTCTGCATGCCGGTGTTCGACTCTACCGGCGATCTGGCGCTCGGCCTGGTCGCGCTCGGTCACGAAGGCGCGTTCGACATTCGCTGGGGTGGCGAGATCGATACAGCGCTGCGCGAATGTGCGCAAAAGCTTTCGTACGAGCTCGGGTTTAGCAAGGCGCCACGCTGATGTGCTGATGTGCCGCGTTACCAACCGTCCTTTTCAAATTGATTCGCCCATGTCCTCACCTTCTGCCACACGTCGCTCTGATCGCACGCCGCCCGCCGGGCCGCGCGCCAGTCTGCGGGTGTGGCGATGGCTTGCCGTTTTACTGGTGGTGGCCGTCCTGCACTGGATTGCGGCGCAATGGGTCGAGCGCAACCGCGCGACGCTGAATCCGTCAGACAACGAACGCGTCCCCGTGCAGGTCGCATTGCTGACACCCGAACGCATCGAGCGCAAGCCCGCCGACGCCGTGCTGCAACCCGCGACGCCAGCCCCAGCGCATAAAGCCGCCCCGAGCAAGCCGCGTGAACACGTGCTCACGGCAATGCAACCGGCAAGGCAGGCACCCGCGGCTGTGGCCTCGGCCGCATCGGAGGCCGCCGCGAGCGCATCGGCTGCAGCGAGCCCTCCCAATGCCGACGCCAACGCGAGCGCAAACGGCACCGGCGCAGCCAGCGCCCCTGCCGCAGCCAGTGCGCCCCAGGCGTCAGCGGGTGTGAAATTCTCCGTGCCGCCATCGGGAGACCTGGCCTACGACACGTTCTACAACGGCGTGCGCAATCAGCCCGGCACGATCCACTGGACCAGCAACGCCCAGAGCTACGAGATGATCGTCTCCGTGCCGCTACCGTTCGTCGGCACGTTCGTGTATTCGAGCCATGGCCGCATCGACGCATTCGGCCTCGCGCCGGATCAGTACATCGAAAAGCGCGGCCATCGTCCGGAAGACGTGGCGATTTTCAATCGCACCGACAAAAAGATCGCCTTTACGCGGACCCCGGCCTCGCTGCCGTTGCCCGACGGCGCGCAAGACCGTTTCAGCATGGTGATGCAACTCGCCAGCCTCGTGCGCGGCGACCCCGGCGCTTACAAGCCGGGCGTGACGCGGCAATTCTTCGTGGTCGATAACGACAGTGGCGAGAACTGGCCCGTCGAGACGATCGGCGACGAGACGATCCGCACCGCGCAGGGCTACCTCGAGACACGCCACTTCAAACGCTTGCCTCGCCATGACGGCGATCGACGCCGCATCGACGTATGGCTCGCGCCGTCGCTCGGCTGGCTGCCCGCGCGAATCATGCAGACCGAGCCGAACGGCGCGGAATTCGAATTGGTGTGGCGCGGCAAGCTCAATGCGGACGACGTCGGGAGTCGGGCCACTGGTGCTGATGGCACTAGCGGCTCTGCTGGTTCTGCAGGCTCTGCTGGTTCTGCTGGTTCTGCAGGCTCTGCTGGTCCTGCAGGCTCTGCTGGTTCTGCAGGCCCCGCTGGTTCTGCTGGCACTTCTGGCGCCACTAGCTCTACTGGCTCTACTGGCTCCAGCGGCCCTGGCGGCGCCGATAACGCCAGCAACCCTTCGCCAGCCAATTCGGCGATTCAGCCCCCTGCCAACGCCCCCACCAATACGCCTGCAAATACACCCGAAACCGCCCCCGCCTCAGCGGTCGATTCGACCGTTCCCGGCAATCTGCCCGCAAAACCCTGACCTCGTGCAGGGTCTCGATCTGTCCAGTGAGCTCGCCGCATTGCCGATGTTCACTCGCGCACCCACTACGCATCTTGTCGTCATATCGATGGGTGGCATGATCGCGCAGCAATTCACACTGGACCATATCCATCGCGCATCGATACGCTGCCCCTTGCCGACTCCGCTGGCGCAACTTGCCTGAGGCCCGCGTGTATGGGATCAACGCGCAGCGGCAGCGCGCACGAACGGCGTGGCATCACGGGTGCCCGCGACATTGAGCCGCGGTTGACGCCAGATTTTCAGGCAGCGCATCCCGAAACAGTCGAGCAGATCCGTGACGTGCCAAGCCACACGTTGTCAGGAGGCTACGCCATGGCATGCGAAGCACTGCGCGATTTCCACGTACGCAGTAAGCTGGGAACAATCCGTCGCCCGACGTCGGCCATGGCGGGCCGTCACGACACGGGCACGCCACCTGCTGGTATGCAGGCAATAGCAGACGCCATCGAAGGCGCGCAGTTCGAACTGCCCGAGGCCGCTCACCTTGCGCCCGTCGAGCAATCTCACCGTTTTGCTGCACTGCTTGAAACGTTTCTTGAAAGGCCGGTCTAACCGGTAGGTTCGGAACTTTACAAGCGTCAATCCGGACCCACCCCTTGAATTCCACACCACAAGCTCCACCTATGGCGCAGGAATGGCCAGGAGCCAACGGAAATAAGGAGTGTCGCCATGCAAATGATCTATAACAGCCCCAACTATTGTGTCGTCGAGTTCCCG
>NZ_JAXDPY010000340.1:0-7474 GCF_034668105.1 Paraburkholderia sp.
CCGCGCTGCGCATCCCTAAGCATAATGCTCATTTCCTCAAACGTCAGTTGGGGCGGAACTTCGGCACACGGTTGAGCCTCCGGTTTGCCCGTATGCCTAAACATTGCCCAAATCGGATCGCGGGCCAGTTGAAATGCTGTCCACGCAAGCCGGGGGCCGGCATAGAAAGCGCACTCCACGCAAACCGGCTCCAACCCCGGCTCCTGAACAAACTGAAGCGCCTTAACCCATCCAAGCAGACTGGCTGGGGGCCCCACGGGATCGCTGCCTGCTTCATAGTTATCAAGCCACTGACCAATTTCGTCACTGCTGATTGGCGCTGCGACCGCACCGTTCTTCGACACCGTGCCAGTACGCGACACCACCCGGCCCTCAGCCGAATAACCGTAATTCACGGTCAGCAGGCGGGCTAATCCACCCGTCGCGTTCGTCGCCTTCGTTATAGGTGAACCGCGCAATCCGCCCTCGCGCGTCATACGCAATACGTGCCTCGCGATAATTGCCGTTCTGTCGCGTCACACGGTGTGCGGCATCTCGTTCTGTGTCGCCGAAGAGCCATCCGGTTACGAGGTTCTGCGCTGTTTCCCGATTCCCCGTGCTGTCGTAGAAATAGACCCAGTCCTCCATCATGACACCGTTGACGTAGACCTTCGCTCCAGCCACCCGGTTAAGCGCGTCATATCGCACGCCGATGGTCTGTTGCTGACCCGACGCCACAGCGTTGAATCCGTTTTCGCCGGTTGAATCGCTCGTGCCGAACTCGCTGAGTCCCGTCACATTGCCATTCGCGTCATAGACGAACGCTCGCATCCTGCCCGGCGATGCAATCGTCGAAGGACGGAGGGATGTCGCATCCGCGTAGCGGACCGACGTAACCGAGGTGCCCATCAGCGGGCTGCGGACCACCGCACGAACCGGGCGACCGGTGTCGTCGTAGACATACTGAGCGCTACTACCGCTCACCCCAGTCTGCGACGACAGATTGCCCGCCGCGTCCCACGTCGTGCCGGCTGCGCCTTTGGCCGATCCGGTCGTGGTTGGCCTTAGCATGCCGCCGATCGACGCGAAGTTCATCGCGAGGCTGCTCTGGCCGTAGCTGATTGTAGTTGTACCGTCGGCGTAAGCGAACTGCACATTGCGCGATGAATCGGGATGACTAACTGCACTCGCACGGCCCTGCGAATCGTACGTCCAGGTGGCGATACGATTACCGGTTTCATCAATCTCGCCGGTCAGCGCATTTTTGAACCGCACGTCGTCATAGACATATCGCCGCACATTGCCGTCAGGCCACGTGACTGAGACAAGATTGCTGTTCGTGTCATAGCCGTACTGCGTCAACCCGTTCGCCGGATCGGTCAAGCGGACAAGCCGACCTTTGTCGTCGTAGCCGAGCCGAAGCGTCAGGTCGAATTTGGCGATTGCATCGTCGCCGTGCTGGCTGATTGCGGTAAGCCGGCCCGAGCCGTCATAGGTCAGCGTCCTGACGAACCCGGTCCGGGTACGCTCCGAAAGCAGGACGCCCTGAGAAGAGTACGTTTCGGTGGTGTCGCTGGAGAGGTTGATGAGTGCCCAGCCCGACCCGTTCTGTGTCAACGCGAGACCTGTGAACCCAGCCGTACGCCAGTAGCCGCTCGACCAGTTGAACGTGACTGGCTCGCCACTTTCCCGATAAGCGACGACCTTTGATGAGCCGCCATTGTTCGCGCCGGCAAGATTTAATTGACGCTGCCAGCTATGAAACCAGACCGGCCCCATCGCATTTGTGGACGCGCGGAGCGAACTTGAACGGTAGGTGCGTGAGAACACCATAGGCATGTCATCGCCACTAACGAAATCCGTGCTGCTGAGCGTGACGGCACCGCTGCCTGGATACACGGGGTCTGCAACCGGACAGGACTTTTCCGGCTGCGGATCCGTTTCCCCGGCGCACCATTGCTTGATGAGATCGATGTCATTGAGGCACGCATAGCCGCCGAGCCCGCCCGGCGAATTACTCGCCGCGTCGACAGGACATGATTTGCTTCCCTGAATTGCGCCTGATTTTGCGTAGCGGCTTGTGCAGTCGGACCTGTAGTCGGCGTTCGCGCCGAAGGCGACCGACATCAATGTGACGGCGATCAGGAGGCGAGACAGCATGACAGCCGCACCGCCCTGTAATTTCCAAACTCTCATTCTTTTCCTTTAGTTGTTTGTCTCGCCAGCGAAGGCGTAAGCACTTTTAAGGAAAATGGAATATTTTTGAATGCGACAATTCCGAAAAATCTGATTGCCAGTTCAGCTCGCCGTGACTGGCCTGCGGCGCGCTCGAGCCGCCGTCGGATCATCCTGCCGCGTGTGCAGGAGAGGAAAGATGCGTTCCGACAATCCCGGTGCGCCCAGAATCGGCACAATCAGTTGAAAGCACACCGCACTCATTTTCGTTTCCCACGGTGCTATTCTTTGATCCGGTCCATCGCGCAAGGTCTCATTGCCGCGCGTTGGTCACCGCCAGGTGTCCGGAGGCCACACCCATGTCCGAATCCATCCAGATCCAGGTTGCCGACTCGCATCTTTATCCGGGCTGCGCAGTGCATATCGCGCAGCTGCCCGAGCCGGCTCATGCAATGGCGGCGGTAGTCGAATTCGCGGACGGCTCCGGCGCGCACGCCACTTGCCATCGGCGCACGTTCGACGAACTCGAATTAACCGTCGACGGTTACGCAACGCAGCGCCGCCATCCCGTCGACGCCAGGCATTGGCTTCTGCTTGCCGTTGACGCAACGCACAACAGCTGGCGCGTGAAGCGACGACTACCTTAGTTTCGCCAGGCCTACTGGCCACTTCGTATCTGAACCCGGTGCCGTGCACTCGCCGCCCCGAGCGGCAACCAGACTGCCCGTCACGCTAACTTCGAAACCTACCGATGACAGACAACGACTCCACCCTGCCGCCCAATCCCGACAACGCTCCAGAAGACCCCGAGCGCCGCCGCGTCCTGACCGGGCTCGCGGCGGTCGGCCTCGGACTCGCACTGGCCGGTTGCAAGACCGAGCAAAGTGCCGCAGGCGACATGGCGCCGCGCAGCGCCGCCGACCTGCGGCTCGACGCCGCGCTACACGACCAGGTCAAGCACATCGTGGTGATCTATGCCGAGAACCGCAGCTTCGCGAACCTGTATGGCAACTTTCCCGGCGTCCAGCATCCACTCGATGCGGTGAGCGCCGAGCGCTATCTGCAACTCGACCGCGACGGCAAGACGCCGTTGCCGCGCCTGCCGGCAATCTGGGGCGGCCTCGTGCCGCAAGCGCAGGAGGTGGACGGCAAGCGCTACATGATCGGTGAGAAAGATATCGGCAACCTGCGTAACGGGCCGTTCCATATCACCGACGCGCAAGGCGCGCCGCTGCCGAATGGCGTGATCACGCGCGATCTCGTGCATCGCTTCTATCAGAACCAGATGCAGATCAACGCCGGGCGCAACAACCAGTTCGCCGCATGGGGCGATTCGGGCGGCCTCGTGATGGGACATTATCGGAGTTCCGCCGACTCGCTGCGCCTGTGGAGTCTCGCGCAGCAATACACGCTGTGCGACAACTTCTTCATGGCGGCCTTCGGCGGTTCCTGGCTGAACCACATCTTCCTGATCTCGGCGCAAGCGCCGTTCTATCCCGACATCCACACTAGTCCGGCGAAGAAGATGGTCTCGGTCGTCGAAGGTGACGATCCGACCGGCACGCGCCTGAAGCAGGCAACCGACTCGCCGGCATCCGCGCTCGGCGGTCCGCCGAAATTCGTCAACGACGGCGCGTTTACCGCCGACGGCTACGCCGTCAACACGATGGCGCCGCCGTATCAGCCAAGCAATGTGCGCCCGGCCGAAGGCGGCAATCCGGCGTTCGCCGACCTGTCGAATCCGCGCGTGCTGCCGCCGCAAAATTACGCGACGATCGGTGACCGTCTAACGGACAAGGGTGTCGATTGGGCCTGGTACAGCGGCGCGTGGCAATACGCGTTGGAGCATCAGGACACGGGCGCGGTACCCGACTTCCAGTACCACCATCAGCCGTTCAACTACTTCACCAACTACGCGCCGGGCACCGCGGCGCGGCGCAAGTATCTGCGCGACGCGGGCCTGGGCGACGACGCATCGACCAATCGTCTGATTGCCGATATCGACGCGGGGCGTTTGCCCGCCGTCACGTTCTACAAGCCGCAAGGCGATCTGAATATGCACGCGGGGTATGCGGACGTCGCATCCGGCGACCGGCACATCGCGAATGTGATCGAGCATATTCAGCGCGGCCCGCAATGGGCAAATACCGTCGTGGTCGTGACCGTGGACGAAAACGGTGGCTGGTGGGATCCGGTCTCACCGCCAAAGGGCGATCGCTGGGGGCCAGGCTCGCGGATTCCGGCCTTGGTGGTTTCGCCGTTGGCGAAGAAACGGTACGTCGATCATACGGTGTATGACACGAATTCGATTCTTCGCTTGATCAGCCGCGTACATGGCTTGGCGCCGCTGGATGGCGTGGTGGCGCGCGATAGGGCGTTCGCGCAAAATGGGTTGGCGCCGCTCGGCGATTTGACGGGTACGTTGAATCTGGCGTGAACGGTTCGCTCTGCCGCATGTTTGCGGCGGCGTGTCTGTATGAGTGTATATGCCTGCGGTGGCACCGCAGGCAAATCACCCCGCTCGGTGCAGAATCACTGCGTCAGCCCGTGCAGCTTCGCGATCACCGAATCCGAAATCTCCTGAGCGGTTTTCTTGATCGTCTTTTTTTCGTCGCCGCTCGCCATGACGAACTTGGCCGCGATCACATACGGATTGAGTTTGATCGCCGCGCCCGGCTTAGGCTTGCTGTCCGCTTCTTCAACTGCCTGATAGAGCGGCGGCAAAGCGGCCGCGCCAAGGCTGTCGCACGAGACCGCCACCTGAATATCGTTCTGGCCCGCGCCGAAACCCACCATGGCGCGCCTTAGACGATTGCCGTCGTCGACACTCAGAAACACACCGCGCACCTGCCAGCCTGTTGCCGCCAACGGTTGTCCGGGCGCGCTGCGGCGCGCATCCACGCCGCCTTTTTGCAGATCCGCCGTCAGCGCCTCCGCCATTTCGTTGACGATGTCCTTGGCGTGGTTCTGCGGATTCGAATCGTGCCCCAACGGTCCTGGACCACTCGGCAGCAAACCGCGCAGACGGCGCGCGCGTTGGCCCGGTCCGCTGTCGGGCGTCACGTTGGCCACATCGAGATCGAAGTCGGACACATA
This sequence comes from Paraburkholderia sp., assembly GCF_034668105.1. GTDB lineage: Bacteria > Pseudomonadota > Gammaproteobacteria > Burkholderiales > Burkholderiaceae > Paraburkholderia. The sequence goes on from NZ_JAXDPY010000340.1 coordinate 5,251, forward strand.
GACGACCGGTTTGGGCGTGGCGAAGGGGACGCTGTCTGCCGCGGCGCTCAGCATGGATGCGCCGAGGCATCCCGCCAGCGTCGTGAGTTGCAGAAATCGACGCAGCATGGCGCGCCTCCGCGAAGGTCTGATAGACGCGGCTATCGTACCGCCGTATGCACGGTGCGTTAGTTTTTTTCGTGCCTGATCGTCATACCTTTTGCCTTGCATAACACGCGTTGCGGCCTAGACTGGTAGATCGAGACTTCGCAATTTGTACGGAACTGCCATGCGCCTAACCATCCTTATCAACGGTTCCGATCCCACCGTTAGCCACGATTACGCTGTGTTATGGCTCGACACCGAAGAACACCGGTGGTCGAGAGAAGCGCATCAAGGGATCGATCTGCCCCCGTGGGGCGAGTTGCGCGATGACAATGGTGTGACGACGCTCTGTGCACCGAGCACGGATGCGCCGCTTTGCACACTGCGTGGCTTGCACGTCGACCGGAAACAACGCGTCAGCGCGGCGCAAGGCGCCGCAGCGTGGACCGCCTTGCCCACGCGCGCACCGGCCAGCGGCTTCTGGCGCTTACAAGCCGTCGACCGGCAGAACGTGCGCGCCGAGAACAGTGTATTCGGCAATTAGGTTCCTGCACTTTTTCGCCGGTGAAGTTTTTAGTCATCAGTCGCACGGTCGTGCGCGAGTGCGTTCGTGTGTTCGATCGACACCACGCGCGCTCTACATTCTGCGTTGCGCATTTAAGCCGCTCTTAAGTTTGCATGCGTAGAGTTTGAAGTCCACGCATTAGGGTCGCTGCAAAGCGGCCCGTTTTTTTTGGTGTGGCGTTTTTTGATTTCTTTCTGCGCGACATGCGCTTCCTACGCTCGCATCATTTTTCATCGCCGCGCACGGCGCAAAAGCCGCTTTCTTTCCCCTGTGTTTTCCTGCGTGCGCCTCGCTCGATACGCGCTCGCGACGCTATACTTGCGCCCCCGATCCCTCGACTGACCGACACATGAAGAAGTGGCTTGCCTGTCTGCTGTTCGCTGTTGCCGCTCACGCAAACGCGGCGCCTTCCTGCACCCAGTTCACCCCGAACGCGCAATGGCCGGTTCTGACCAATCAGAAGATGGCGCCGAAAACGCGCATGCTTTGCTATAGCGATTTCGCTGTACTTCATTCGGGTATCACGCACGGTCCGCTGTGGTCCGCCGAGCATCTGACGCGCGACCATATCGAAGCCGCCAAAGACATGGTGCGCACCAACAAATTCTTCGAAGATGCGCGTTTGCCCGACGGCGAAGGTGCAACGCTCGCTGACTATAAACGCAGCGGCTTCGATCGCGGGCATATGAGCCCGGCGGGCAATCGCTGGAATCAGGAAGCGATGGCACAATCGTTTTCGCTGGCGAACGTCGTGCCGCAGAATCGCGAGAACAATCAGCGCTTGTGGGCGCGCATTGAAACGTCGGTGCGCCGGATCGCGATGTCGTACGACGAGACCTATGTCGTCACCGGACCGATCTTCAGCGGCCAGCAGTTGCAAACCATCGGACCGACGCGCGTTTTCGTGCCGACGCAATTGTTCAAGGTGGTCTATGTGCCGTCCCGGCAAATGGCGTTTGCGGTCATGGTGGACAACGTCTCGACCAACCGCTATGACATCAGGACGATTCACGAACTCGAGGCGGCCTCGGGTATCCGTTTTCCGGGTATTCCAGAGAATCTCAAAGATCAGCGACCGGGAGGACTAAAAGGTGTTTAAACCCTATTCGAACGATGACGACGTGCTCAACATCCAGGGCGATGCACTCACCGTCAGCAATGGCACCAAGCGCGTGGTGCTGAACGGAACGCTGGAGCTGACTCAGGATCAGCGCGGACTGAAAGCGGCGCTGGCACTGAAGGAAGCAATCGATGCGGTGGTGGCCGCATTGCAGGCGCAAACCAATTTGCCGGCGAAGCTGAAGGACGAGCCGGATGCGAAGCCAGGTGTCGTGCAGAATCCGTTTCAATAGCTTCATCAGTGGTATTCGGCGACGTGAGCCAACATCACAACGCGTCAGCGGTTCAACGCTGCTGACGCTGCCGCCGTACTTCATCTCGCCGTCGCCCTCGAGTTATTCAGAACTCCAATATGTATCCGCCGTTACGTTTTGTCACCAGAGCATCGTCAACTGTTGTCTTCCGGCCGACGTTAAACCGGCAGCGCTGAAATATCTCAGCCGCGACACAAGAAAT
>NZ_JAXDPY010000341.1:0-3068 GCF_034668105.1 Paraburkholderia sp.
GGTTCGCTGGGTGCGATAGAACACGCGCGGCGGCACGTTCGGCGAATCCTCGGCGAGCCGGTCGAGTTCGTCGCGGATCGCGGTGAGATAGTGACCGTCACGGGCATCGGCGTCGCCTGCGAAGATCGCCTCCAGCCTGCGCCGCACCGCGCCGTAGCGCGCACCCGCCGCGCGATGCTTTTCGCCGCGCTCCGCGTATCTGAGGAAAGTTTGCAGCGCGGCTGAGACCGCCGCCGCAACGCTCACGAGGCCCACGAAAATCCTCAGCGCGGGCGAGACGGCCGTCAAACTCAATGATGCAAACACCGCCGTGCCCACAAACGCCGTCAACGCGGTGACCAGCCAACCCACGCTGCGGTCTCGCGCTAATAGCAGGTCGGCCATGTCGTAATGGCTCATCTGGGATTCACGCGCGCGCCGGATCCATTTCAGCAGGAGCTGGTCTTCGTCGACCGGGGGCTCGTACGCAGTCAGGTTCTTCATGTCGCTCGTCCGGGCTGTTCAGTGGCGCAAGCGTAACGCATGCGCCTGACGATACTGTGCCACATGAGAGCGACGCGCTGAACGCCGCGCCGCGTGCCTGGATCAGTCGAGCCGGCGGCGCACCCGTGGAATCACTTCCTCGGCAAAAACGCGCATGTCGGTCTCGAACGGCTGAAATTGCAGCATGAACAACTCGATGCCGGCCCGATGAAACGCCGCGATCCGCTGCGCGACCGTGTCATAGCTGCCGACAAGCCCGGCCGCCGTACCGCCGTTCGAACCCACCCGCGGCGTTTGCGCGAAGGTCTGGAACATCACCGCCTTCGGATCGATGTTCGATTTCTGTTGCGCACGCAACGGCGCGTCTTTCGCGGCCAATGCGAATAGATGGTCGAGGTGCCGATTGGCGGCCTCATCGGTTTCGCGGGCAATCACGAACGCCGACAAGCCAAACCGCAACGGTTCATGTGAGGCAGGGCGCTCGCGCTCCGAGACATTCGCGATCAACGCCTTGACGTCGTTCAGTGGCTGGCCGTTGATGAACCAGACGTCGCCTTTGTCGGCAACCAGTTGCCGCGCGGGTTCCGATTCACCGCCGACGTAAATACGCGGACGGCTGCGAAACGGGTCCGCGGGACGCAATAGCTAGTCATCCACCATGAAAGGCTCGCCGTGACAACGCGTGCGTTCTCCGCGCAATAATGCGTCGACCACCGTGATCCACTCGCGCCCGTACGCGTAACGCGCGTCGTGCTCGGCGAAGCCGATGCCGGCGCGCTCCAGTTCAGGGCGATTCCATGCGTTGACGAGATTGATGGCAAAACGCCCGCCGCTGATATGTTCGATCTGCTGCGCCATCTTTGCCAGCACTACCGGGTGATACAGATAGGGCTTGATCGCAGCGATGATTTCGATGCGCTCGGTCAGCGCCGCGAGCGCGGCCGATGCGCTCCACGCTTCGAGCTGATCGAAGTCGGGGTTGTGCGGATTGATCGTGTGCTGCGCGACCAGCACGGAGTCGTACCCGAGGCGTTCGGCTTCGAGAACGAGGGCCTTGTTTCGCGCCCACGAGGCGTCGTACGGTTCATCGGGGTCTTGCAGGGCGGCGCGGCTGCCGTGAACCAGGGCCCAGATGCCGAAGCGGGGAGGCAGTGTCGACATGATGCGGAAATCTCCACGGGAAAGGCGTGTTCTTCAAGTTGCGTCCAACCTCGAATGATGCGCGATACAGGCGTCGCGCGTTCCAATTTCTGCCCATATCGATCGATGAAATGGGTCTTTGGCCGCGCGTCGTTCTTTTTATATATTCGGCGATTCCGCATACCCCAATGGATCTCTTCGATGCCCCGCGTTTTTTTCGAATCCCGAAACCTGCGACGCCTCTGGGTGTGCCTGACGTTGATCGGCGGCGTGCTGTCCGCCGGCGTGGCAGGCGCCAACGAAACGGTGTCGATCAGCTACCAGCGGTCGTCGACCCTGTTCATTCTGTTGAAACGAACCGGCGAGCTGGAGAAGAAACTCAAACCGCTCGGCTACGACGTGAGCTGGCATGAGTTTTCGACGGGGCTGCTGCAGTCGCTGAACGCCGGCAGCGTCGATTTGCATGCCGATGTGGCGGATGCGTTTGCGCTCTTCACGCAGGCCGCGAATGCGCCTTTGACGTACTACGCGGAAGAAACCTCCGCACCCTCCGCACAGGCGATCATCGTGCCGCCGGATTCGCCGATTCATTCGGTGGCTGATCTGAAGGGCAAACGCGTGGCCGTTTCCAAAGGCTCGGGCTGCAACTTCCTGTTGCTGAGCGCGCTGGCTAAAGCGGGTCTGACGATCAACGACATCCAGGTGCGCTATCTGGAGGCACCCGACGCGCTCGCCGCTTTCCGCGGCGGCAACATTGACGCATGGGTCATCTGGGACCCGTTCCTCGCCGCGCAACAGCGTGAAGCGCACGTTCGCGTGGTGGCGGACGGCAGCGCGGGTGTCGCTCAATACAATCGCTTTTACACGGCGACAACCGCCTTTGCTGACAAGCACCCGGACGTGCTGCGCGTCGTCTTCGACGAATTGAACACCACCGGCAAGTGGGTCAAGGCGCATCCGCAGGAAGCTGCGCAGATTCTCGGCCCGCTGTGGGGCAACATTCCCGCACCGACAGTCGAGTTGGCCAATAGCCGCCGCAGCTATGACATCGTGCCCGTGAAGCGCGATCAGTTGGCGGAACAGCAGCGTATCGCGGACACCTATCGCGCGGCCGGACTGATTCCCGCCACCTTGAAAGCGACGGACATCCGTATCTGGACGCCGCCGGCGAAATGATCCGGGCAAGGGGGTGAATTCCTGCAGGAAGACGAGCGTTGAGGCCGCGTAAGCGGCCTTCAGACGGCTGAGCAACCCCACGTTTTTCGCAGCGTGGGGTCGTGCTTTTCAGGCGTGGCTAACCGCTGCGACTTCCGGATTCCGCGCCACCCCGAACCGTTCGTTATGCGCGTTGCCGTTCAGATAGAAGTCACCGATCGCGGCTTCGCGGATGATCGCTGGATTGTGCGACGCCAGCACTCGCGCATTGCGCCAGTAGCGATCGAAGC
>NZ_JAXDPY010000342.1:0-4144 GCF_034668105.1 Paraburkholderia sp.
TGGGGCCTCCAAAACGCGAACACCAGCCGGATCTTCCAGACACTGGGCGCGAAACTCGACGATCTTCCGATGCTGTGGATCGCCGGGCCGATCGCCGGCCTGCTTGTCCAGCCTATCATTGGCGAATGGAGCGACCGGACAACAGGTCGCTGGGGCCGGCGGCGCCCGTTCATGGCCGCGGGAGCAGTGCTGACATCCGCGGCTTTGGTCGCCATGTCCTACGCGCCGACGGTCTGGACCGCCGCCGTGGCGCTGTGGCTCCTCACATTTTCGATCAACATCGTCATGGAGCCGTTCCGCGCTTTGATGGGCGATCTCGCTCCCCCTGAGGACCGCGATCAAGGGTTCGCCATGCAGGTGCTGTTTATCGGCGCGGGAGCCGTCCTTGCATCGGTCCTGCCGTGGGTATTCGTGAATTGGTTTGGCGTTGGGCCGAGCGGCCCTGCGGGACAAATTCCCCCATCGGTCCGTGATAGCTTCGCCGTCGGAGCGTTCGGGCTGCTGCTGACGGTAATGTGGACTGTGGCGACGACACGCGAGCGGCCCATCGAACGGTCCGAAGCACGATCGTCCGAAGACTTTCCGGCCGGATTGCTGCGGCGATCGCAAGCCATGAAACGCGGCGCGGGCTGGGTTGCGCTCGGCCTCGGCGTCGCCGTTGCGAATGCGGCGTGGATCCAACGACGCGAGGCATATCTGCTCGCGGCAGTCTTTGGCGTATTCGGCACTCTTCATTGGCTCGCGGCGCGCTCGAGCATCGGCGGCCGCAATCCACTCGTCGGAATCGCATCCGAGGTCATCGGAATGCCGCCCGCGATGCGGCGGCTGGCAGTCGTTCAGTTCTTTACCTGGTTCGCCCTCTTCGCACTGTGGGTCTATGCAGTGCCGGCCGTGGCGCAGCGCTATTACGGCGATGCCCCGCCTGGTTCCGTCGCTTACGAAAGCGCCGCCAACTGGGTCGGGATGCTGTTCGCCGTTTACAACGGGGTCGCCGCACTTGCGGCGCTCGCCTTGCCCTGGTTCGTGGCGAGACTCGGTCGACGGCGCAGCCATGCTTTTTGCATAGCTATTGCGGGCGTGGGCCTGGTGAGCTTTGTAGCCGCGCCAGGTCCTGGGTGGCTGTGGCTTTCCGTCCTCGCGATCGGAGTCGGCTGGGCAGCAATTCTCGCGATTCCCTATGCAATCGTTGCCGCGGCGGTGCCTCCTGAGCGGATGGGCGTTTACATGGGTATCCACAACGTCTTTCTGGTCCTTCCGCAGCTTGCTGCGGCTGCCGTCCTCGGTCCCGCCGTGCGCACGGTCCTGCATGGTAATATCGCCGACGCGATTCTCATCGCCGGCGGCGCAATGCTCGTCGCGGCGGCGTTGGCGCTGACCATTCCCACCGTCGACTGACTGCACGCAAGCTCCTCCCGATTCTCGCCGAGCCGAGCAGAGGTTATGGCACGTTCTGCAAAATTTGCATAGAACTGCGCAAGCGACCGCACTTCGTATTAATCTAAAGGGGCTTGCAATATTGCATAAAGTTGCGCAAACGTAGCGAGGTCGGCGCTTCCGTTGCAGCCGTCGAAGAGGGGAGAGAATCACATGACGGGTAGGCGATCGCACGCCGCATGCTGCGCAGCTTTTCGAGCCGGGGTGTCGCTGGTGGCAATGTGCGCGGCGAGCGGGACAATGGCTCAGCAGGCCGACACAGGTCAGAGTCCGAATTCTGACCAGCAGGCGCAAACGCAGCAATCGTCAGCCCCCAGTCAAACCGCGGCGAATCCAGCCCCGCCGACCAAAAACGACATTGTCATTGTTGGCGTGCGTCGGGCCCTCGAGAGCGCGCAGGCCATCAAAAAGAATGCGCCGACGATCGTCGACTCCGTCACCGCCACCGATATTGGCGCCTTCCCGGACCAGTCAGCGGCCGGCGCGATCCAGCGTATTCCGGGCGTGTCCGTCAATCGGCTGCAATCCGCCGACGACTCCACCCATCCGTCTGGCGAGCCCACGCAAGTGCTGATCCGCGGCCTGCCGTTCGTCAGGACCGAATTCAACGGTCGCGACAGCTTCTCAGCTGATTCCGCGCGAGGCCTTCAGTTCAATGACGTTTCGCCCGAGCTCCTCGCCGGCATCGACGCCTACAAGAACGAAACCGCCGACATGATCGAGGGCGGTCTTGCCGGCACAGTCAACCTGCGCACCCGACTGCCGTTCGACCAGAAGGGCCTGGTCATCGCCGGCAATGTGAAGGCGAATTACGGAAGCCGCTCGAAAAAGTGGACGCCCGAATTCTCCGGGCTGATCAGCGACAGTTGGGACACGCCCATCGGCCGCTTCGGCCTGCTCGCCGATTTCGCATGGAGCCATGTCGTTACACGCACCGAGAGCGTGATCATGGACAAGATCGACACCTATTGCTCGGCGGGCGCGACGAATGGTTTCTTGCCCAACGGCAATCCAACGGCGGTCATCAGCAGCGATGGCACGATCCCGTGCACGTCGAATGTATTCGGGGGTTCCGACTGGGCATTCGCTCCGGACGGAATTCGCTATTCACAGGTCGATTACGACCGCCATCGCCGCGGGCTTGCCTTCGCCGGTCAGTACGAGAACCCCGCAGGCAATCTCCGCGCGACGGTGCAGTACATCGACTCCAAGTATCACAATGCTTGGATCGAGCACGCCAGCCACGCGATTCTCGACGGCAGCTACTTTGGCACGCCCGCTTTCAACCCGCGCGGCGGCTCCGCGCTCGCAGGATCCACAGGACTGACTTTCGGGCCGGATGGAATGTTGAGCGGTGGCCTCTTGACCCAGCCGCATGGCAGCTTTTTTGGATCGTGGAGCCCCAACCCGCAAGACGCGATCAACGGCGGCTCCGCTGTACCGGGCCTTCCGTTCGTCAACGACTGCTTCGGCGGGGTGTGCACAACACTCCGCGACGGACTCTATTTCCAGAATGAAACTCGGGACTTCGACCACCACGAAAGCACGAAGGATCTGTCGGCCAACATTCAATGGGATGTCACGCCGCAGATTCATGCGAATTTCGATGCGCAGCATATCACCGCGTCGACCTTCAACAACGACATCCTCGTGGCGACCGGATCGATGGCGAACTACCAATATTCGACCAACTCCGACGGGACGCCACAGGTCACCTTGCTGCCGGGCAGCAACGTCAATTACGCGCCCGGCGGCCTCGCCAACCCGCACAATTACTGGATCCCTTTCATTCAAGGGCATGTCGAGGACAATGATGCTCACGAGAACGCCTTCCGCGGCGACCTCAAATATGACTTCACGCAAGGAAGCTGGCTCGACTCGCTGAAGGCTGGCGTTCGTTACGCCGACCGGCACCAGACGGTCCGCTATTCGACCTTCAACTGGACGCCGATCGCGGCGAGCTGGAACTGCAATGGCGCCGGCTTCAACGCCGACAATACGCAGCCCGATCCGACGGCAGCCTGCGATTCGAACTTCAAGGGCTACGGCCCCGGCATTTTCGGACCGTATAATATCGGAGGTCTCTACGACGGCAGTGTCTATCCCAATGGGCAACTCGTTTTCGTTAACAATAACGTGATTACCGATTACAATCGGCTGATGGCGGGCCTGTCGGGCGCTGCGACCAACTCGCCGCTCGCGCCGGGGTATGTGCCAATCTGCGATCGTGCGGGCACGACCGATTGCTTCCTGCCGTCCGAAATCATGAAACTGCGCGAGCAAACCAAGTCGGCCTACGCGATGCTCGACTTCGGCGGGAACGATACGACGATCTTCAATGGCGTCACGGTAGTCGGCAATATCGGCGTCCGGTTCGTTCGAACCACCGAAGATGGCCAAGGCAGCGTCGGATTTCCGACGGCCGCCTGGGCCGGCAATCTGCCGGCCTGCGGCACTGCACTCGGCGCCAACCAAGTCGTCAATCCAAGCTGTTACGTAACCCCTGCGCTCATCGCCTTCTCCAACAGCGGTGGGACCCCGAACAATTATCGTAACTCGTTCGACGATTGGCTGCCAAGCTTCAACGTACGCTTCGGCCTCGACAATAAGGACTTCCTGCGTTTCGCCTATTCACGGGCGATTTCGCGGCCTGACATCGGGCTGCTGCGCAATTTCGTCCAGATAAATGGCCCGTCCATCAACACCGGCC
>NZ_JAXDPY010000343.1:0-3218 GCF_034668105.1 Paraburkholderia sp.
ACGCGAATAAGCAGGCGCATTTCCTCACAACAAAATTCGCAAACGGCGGATAGATTAAAAATCTTCAAATCAACCGACCAATCTTGAAGTCTTAAATCGGCCGTTATTAAGGAATTCAACAATCAGATGATAAGCATATATATCGATTCGTTCAAGCCGGCCGAATGGCTAAAATCGGCCGGCTAAACATCGATCACATGACGCGCAGACCGAGTTCGGTCACCAGCACCGCCGCCTGCTGGTGCGAGATCGTCGCGCCTTTGAACAGCGCCGCATCGACAAGCCGCACGCCGCTCAGGTCAGCTTCGCGCAAGTCCGCTCCCTCAAAGCGCGCGCCCTTCAGATGCGCATCCTTCAGACTGCCGCCGTCGAAGACCGCCTCGCGGAAATCAACCCCGGCCAGATCGGCGTCGGAGAAATCGAGTTGCTGCAGCGTGGCCTTGCGAAACGACAGGCCGCGCAAATGCGCGCCCACCAGCAAGGTCTCGATGAAACTCAGCCCGAGCGCCGCGACCTGCTCGAAATTCGCGCCGGTCAGCTTGCAGCTGTGAAACGACGCCGAGGCAAGCTTGGCGCGCCGCCAGCTGGTGTTGTTCAGATCGCTCGACTGGAACGCCGCGTCGACCAGGTCGGCCGACGCGAAATCCGCCTCGCGGCCGCGACAACGGACCCAGCGGGAGTGCGACAGCATTGCGCCGAAAAACGAGGTCTCGACGATCGTGCAACGATGAAACTCCGCGCTGCGCAAATCGAGGCGCGACAGATCGGCGCCCTCGAAATCGCAGTCGGTGAAATGGATCGGCTCGTTGCCATTCGCGATGTTTGCGGCAATCAAACGCTCGACGTCGGTACGCGTAAGTGTGGCATCGATCACGACGTGAGCTTGCGTGCCCGAATCCGGCGCCGTTGAATCCAGTGACATGAAGGTTCAGAATGAATTTCGAAAGATCCCAAGCGTACCGGAACGCGCTCCGCCCTGGCGCGCGACGCCGATGGTTTATAGTAACGGCCCCGTCAGAACCCGCTTACGATGACTTCCAACGACGCCACTCATAGCCCGCTGTACGCCAAGCTGCTCGCCGAAACCGCCAAAATCGGCTGGAGCGAACTCGAACGCTTTTTCGCGCGCGGCATGCTGCTGCGCGTCGCGCGCGACATCGATCTGGTGAGCGTCGCGGAAGCCATCGCCAGCGACGACACCACGCAGGTCACGCAATGGCTGTCTGCCGGCCTCGTCGAACGGGTGCAGGCGGAAACCGCCGCCGACTTCGCCGCGCGCGATCCGGATCTGTGGGCGGTGGTCGTCTCGCCATGGGTGTGCGTGCAGGAACGCAATTGAACGACGGCGCGCACGCCCCGGAGGAAATCCCGTTGGGGGATGCGCTGGAGAAAATCCGCCTCGGCGATACGCCGAAGGAGGGTCCTCCGGGAGACGGCCCAAAGGAGCTCTCTTCAGGGAGCTGCGCAGCCGCGACGGCGCCCGCCGTCCCGGTGCGCTGGCACCGCCGGGTATTGACGCTGGCGTTTCCAATCGTCCTCGCCAATCTCACCCAGCCGATTCTCGGCGCGGTCGACACCGCCGTCGCCGGCCATCTGGACGGTGCGTCCTATCTCGGCGGCGTCGCGCTCGGCGGGCTGTTCTTCAACTTCGTGTTCTGGGGCTTCGGCTTCCTGCGCATGGGCACCACGGGCCTCGTCGCGCAAGCGCACGGCGCGGGCGACCCTGCCGAATTGCGCAACAACGTCGTGCGCGCGCTGTTGCTCGCGGCGGCGATCGGCGCCGCGGTGCTTCTGTTGCAAGGGCCGCTGATCGGTTACGCGTTGCGCGCGCTCGGCGGCAGCGATGCGGTGCAGCGCCACGCGCAGGTCTACTGCCACGCGCGCATCTGGGCCGCGCCGCTCGCGCTCGGCAATTACGTGGTGCTCGGCTGGCTGCTCGGCACGCAGCAGGTGCGGCTGGCCCTGCTGTCGCAAGTGTTCATCAACAGCGTGAACATCGCGGCGGTGCTGTTGTACGTGTACGTTTTCGATTGGGGCGTGGCGGGCATCGGCGCGGCCACGGCGACGGCCGACGCGCTCGGCTTCGTACTCGGCGCCGCGCTGTTGTGGCACGGCCGGCCGCGCGGCTTGCCCGCGCTGAACCGCACCGCCCTGTTCGACGCCGCCGCGCTCAAGCGGCTGGTGGTGCTGAATCGCGATATCTTCGTGCGCACGCTCTGTCTGCTGTCGTCGTTCGGCTGGTTCGCGCATCTTGGCGCGAGACAGGGCGACACCACGCTCGCCGCCAACGCGCTGCTGCTCAATTTTCAGACCTTCATGGCCTATGGACTCGACGGCTTCGCGCACGCTGCCGAAGCGCTGGTCGGCGCGGCGATCGGCGCGCGCGACCGGCACGCTTTCGCGCAGGCCATCAAGGTGACGGCGCTGTGGTCCGCGCTCGGCGCGCTGGGTTTCTCGCTGGTGTATTGGGCCGCGGGTTCATGGATCATCGAACGTCTGACCGATCAGGCCGCGGTGCGCGTCACGGCCGAGACCTATCTGCCCTGGGCCGCGCTTTTGCCGGTGATCTCCGTATGGGGCTTTCTGCTCGACGGCGTGTTCATCGGCGCGACTCGCACGCGTGAGTTGATGATGTCGATGGTGGCGTCGTTCGCGGTGTTCGTGACGGCCTCGTGGGCCCTGCTGACGCTGTATGGCAATCACGGCTTGTGGGCCGCGATGCTGATTTTCATGGCCGCCCGCGGCGTTACGCTCGCGCGCTTCTTGCCGGGCGTCGTGCGCGGCATGGCAGGCGTGGGCGCTTAGGCTTTGCTTCGGCGCCCAGCGTGCATGCGCCGGCGCCTCGCTTTCATTTACCTTCCCACGCTACTTTCTGTCTTCAAGGCGCGACGGGCACCATGGCGGGCGGCCGGTCGTCGGTGGGTACGCCGTGGTAGTCGGCGGGATCTTCAGGCGGCGTGCCGCCATGATGCCCGGAGGGGTCGTTGGCACAACCGCCGAGTCCGGCAGCCAGCATCAATGCAATCAACAAAACGCGGTTCATAGACTCTCGAGACAGAATGACAATTAACGGCGAAGAAGCGCCGAAAGTCTACCCGCAATTCGCGTTCGACGAGTGCGTGCCTCACAGGCTCGCTGCTGCCATTTTGGTACGCGTGATCTACTATAAAGACACAGCTACGTGTCATAGGAGACTGCCATGGACGCTGAATCGATCG
>NZ_JAXDPY010000344.1:0-5019 GCF_034668105.1 Paraburkholderia sp.
CACCGCTCGGCTGATTGCTGCCCTGATCGACGCCTACCGATTTCACCGTTGGCGAGGCAACCCCAAGACTCCCAAAGTAACTCTTGAGGTCGGACGTGTTGTACCCTCCGCCGAGTTCGATGATGCCGACGCATTCGCCCTTGCCGTCGCTTTGCGGAAACTGATACAACGATGCGAGCTGCAGCGGCGTAAAGGACACCTGATGCCCCTTGGCCGGCTGGAACGGCGGCCGGATGCGAAAGTGCGGCCGCGCCTGAGGCCGGTTATCGAGGCCGAGCACGGCCTCCACGATGCCGTGCAGATCGTCCGGCACGCTGATCGTGCCGGTGCGGCCACGGAACTGGCCCGCGCTGTGATGCTGGTAGTGTTCCAGTTTCACGCCGAAGGCGGTCTGAAACTGTGCGATCGTGCCGCTCAACAACATCTGGCGCGCCGCGGGATCCTCCCGGACCACCGTCAAGCCGTGTGCGGTGGCAAAGGCTTTGACCTTGGCGATGTCTTCCGGCGCGGCGCCGTAATCTTTGGCGAATACCTCGCGCGAAAGGGGTTTGACGCTCGGGTCGCCCGCCTCGATCTTGCTCATCAATGCGTTGAACTGCGCCTGCTGCTGCCGGCGCAGCATCACGAAAACCTCGATCCGTTCCGCCGGATCGCATTGCCCGATAACTTTCGAACCTTGCTCTACCGTGCGCTCGCTGCCCGGCAGGGTTTGTCTATTGACCATGGTGTCGATTCTCCTGTTAGCGTGATGGTGCGAGCCGCGAGCTAGACCCCAGGCACGGCAAGCACCTGCACGAACTCACCGCCGCGCGAACCGCGGTGGCGGGTTGTTTCAAGGACTGCGCCAAATCGTCCGACCCATGCATTCGAACACAGTTCCGGTGCGGGCGGCAGTTGTCCGAATGGCTAACGCCTGGCTGGATCAATGCGCATCGCACTGCGCCCGCGCTATGATGCTGATGCGGCAATCCAGCCGTTGCAGCGCCTCGCGCGCCACCCGCGCGCACGATCGGAGAATCAGAGGAACCCATGTCAATTTCGATGTATCAAGCCTCATTGCCCGTGCTGGTGCGCGGCATGATCAACCTGCAAGTCATTCTCGGCAAGGCCCAGGCGCACGCTGCCGAAAAACAGATCGACCCGTCCGTGTTCACGAATGCCCGGCTCGCGCCGGACATGCTGCCGCTGGTGCGCCAGGTCTATATCGTGAGCGATACGGCGAAGGGCTGCGCCGCGCGTCTGGCCGGCGTCGAAGCACCGAAGTTCGACGACGTCGAGCAGACCTTCGACGAACTCCATGCCCGCCTTCAGAAGACGATTGATTATCTGAAGGAATTCAATGCGCAACAGATCGACGGTTCGGAAGAACGTGAGATCACGCTGAAAATGCGCAGCGGCCCGATCGAATTCACGGGGCTGTCGTATCTGCTCGGTTTCGTGCTGCCGAACTTCTATTTTCACGTTACGACGGCGTATGACATTCTGCGTCACAACGGCGTAGAACTCGGCAAGCTCGACTATCTGGGTGGTATCAAGTAAGCACGACGGGCATCAAACGCGCGGCTGGAACGCGATGATCGCCATGCCCGCCAGAGTGAACGCCACGCCGGCCGCATCCCACAGCGTGGGGCGCACTTTGTCGACGCACCATAGCCACGCGATAGCCACCGCCACATACACACCGCCGTAAGCCGCGTATACACGGCCCGCGGCGGTGCCATGCAGCGTCAGCAGCCAGGCGAACAAGGCGAGGCTGAGCGCGCCGGGCACCAGCAGCCAGACCGAGCCGCCCTCCTTGATCCAACGCCAGGGCAAGTAGCAGCCGACAATCTCGGCAACGGCGGTCGCGGTATAAAGCAGAAAAGTTTTCATCGAAGATGGAAGCGAGTGGTTGTGTTGCCGCGCGACTGCGCGCAGCAGTCTATCGGATTTATTAACACAATCACTTTGCGCGCGGGCATGACGCATGCGAGAGTCGTCGCACCTGCCCCCTATTGCCCGCCCTGTCATGAGTATCGCGTCCCCCTGTATCGACATCTGCAAGTTCGACGATAAAACCGGCCTTTGCATCGGCTGTCTGCGCACTCGCGACGAATGTAAAAGCTGGAAAAAGATGAAAGACAAGCATCGCCGGAAAATCATCGAGGATCGCTCGCGCCGGGAGCATAAATTGCGTAAGTGAGCAGCGGCGCCGGATCATCGGAACGATTCGGCGGCGTGATTCAAGCGACCAACCCGACTCGCCATCGTCACCGCCGCACGTCAGTCCAGCGAGAGCCGCAACGCGAAGCCGATCAACGCCGCGGAGAACGTCCACCGCTGCAGTGTCTGCGCGAGCGGATGAGCCCGCATCCAGCCGGCGATACGCGCCGCGCCGATCGCGTACATGGCGTCGAAACACATGCCGGTGGCGAGCAGCACCAGACCGAGTTCGACCATCTGCAGCGCAACCGGTCCGGCCTCAGGACGCACGAACTGTGGCAGCAGCACCGAGCAGAACAGCAGCGCTTTCGGGTTCAACAGATTGGTCAGCAAGCCCTTGACGAAGGCGGCACGCAAAGGCCGCGACTCGATATCCACCGCACCGCCCTCAGGCAATGCGAACACAGGTGAGCGGAAGATCTGGATGCCGACCCACGCCAGATAAACCGCGCCGCCGTAACGCACCACGTCGTATAGCCAGGGCGCGCTGCGCAACAGCGCCGCCACGCCGCATGCCGACAGCGTGACGTGCGTCGCACGCGCCACGCCCAACCCGCCGGCCGCCGCGAAGCCACTGCGCATGCCGCGTCCGATACTGGTCTGTAAAACCAGCGCCATGTCTGGGCCCGGCACGGCATAAACCACCAGCAACGCAGCGACATAGACGACCAGAAGGTGTGCGGAAAGCATAGAAGCCTCTTATTTTTAAGGGTTCTATTTTGCTATCGTCGGCGGAGGGTTTATTGGCGAATTGCAGGGCATGATTGCTTCATTCATGGAGGAATGCGCTAATATTCCACGCCCGAGTCATGTTTTCCGCTAACACGCGGAAGCGCCCAAGTCAGCGCCCCAAACTCATGTCAACCGACCTCGATAAAACCGATCGCGCGATCCTCGCCGCGTTACAGAACGACGGCCGCATGTCGAATGCACGCCTGGCCGAAATGGTCGGCCTGAGCGAGACACCCTGCGCGCGCCGCCTGAAGCGCCTCGAGAACGACGGCTATATCGACCAGTACCGCGCGATGCTTTCGCGCTCCGCCCTCGGCCTCGGCGTGGTCGCGTTCGTCTACGTGCGTTTTGCCGTGCACGACCGCGCGGTGGCAACCCGTTTCGAGCGCGAGGTGCAGGCAATCCCGCGAATTCTGACGTGTCACAACGTGTCGGGCAGCGCCGACTACATCCTGCAAGTGGTCGCGCGCGATCTCGACGACTACGGCACGTTCATGCGCGACGAAATGCGCAGCCTGCCTGGCGTGACGTCGGTGGAATCGGCGTTGTCCCTGCGGGAGGTGAAGGCTAACGGCGGGCTGCCGCTGTCCTGAACGCGGACGTGGCATAGTCACGCATTTCATACGGCGCGAGCCGACCAGACGAGCACGGAGTTTTCATGGATCACGAAAAGGCAAGAGCCGAAGAATCAGCCGCGATGGAGCGCGTATTAACCGCAACCAAACGGGTCCAGGCAGCCTTCGCGTCGCTGCAATCGCAATTTCCGCCGGCCGGCACCGGCCAGCCTTCGCAGTTCGCGCTGCAAACCTTCGACGCTGCGTTGCAGGAACTCGAAGACGCCCAAGCCGCATTCGACGAATTGCTCGGCGAGCTGCTTGACGGCAATCGTTGAGCGGCATAGCTGTTTGCCTCACTGCATAGCCGCTGCGTAGGACGCGAGCGGCGGCCGTTTTCAGGTTCCATCGAGGCGGGTTCGCGTGTTTGGGAGGGCCATCCGGGCTTGACCGTTAGTTGCGTATCAACCCGTTGGATCTGGCATCTCCACGACACCGGATCATCCATCCTCCCTGCCCCGTCCTGAGTGTTTCAACGCGCTACCGCGGCCCGAAACGCGCCGAATCACCCACTCCGCCTACTCAGAAAACGATATTGGTCTGCAACCCGACAATCGCCTCGTTACCGACGCGCTGAGACGGATTGCCCGGATCCGGAATACCGCCCGCTGGCCGGAACACATACTGAAAGTCCGCATGCCACTGCCACCACGGCGCGACCTGGTACTGGTAGGTCGCCTCGACGACAGTCTCGGCGCTGCGCGACGGATAGCCCGGCGCCGTCAGCGAGGCGGTATCGCTTGCGAGCCCTTGAGCATGCGAGCCGATCTTCGCGTAGCCGACGGCCAATCCGGCTATGTCGTTGTCGCGCCCTTTGAACGGCGCTTTGAGCGTCACGCCTGCGTTCACACCCAGGTCCACCAGATTGCGATCGCCCGGCGCGCCCATGACTCTCGCGAAAACGCCCACCGACTGCGGGCTATTGCCGCCCCCTTGCCAGACCGTCTGATCGGCAACTGCGTAGAAGCTGTAATCGCCTCGGTGGCTCGCTGGCACGCCGTTGCTGGCCGGGTTCGCCAGCGACAAACCGGCACTGTCGAAACGCTGGTCCGCGAAATTTTGCGTGTTGTACCAGAAGCCCAGCTTGTAAGTGCCAGGCAGACCGGTTGCGGGCGTACTCGAGGAATTCGCCGCAATCTGGTTGATTGCGTACTGCACCTCGCCGATGAACAACGCGCCGCCGCGCAGATTGAAATTCGTGCCTTGGCGGTTCTGTTGCTGTGGATCGCCTGTATCGCTGCCCGCCGGACTGCCGTCGAAGACACCGGCCATCACGGTCCATGCATCCGAAGGTCTGACGCGCAATCGCACGCCCCGTGACGACAGCGGATAAGCAGGACCGCCCGCCGGCATGTCGACCGACGGCAATACGGACCAGCCGAAGGTCGCGTTGATGAACGGCGTCGCGAACTGGCTCACCATGAATTCCTGGTCGAGACTCTGTTGCCCGACTTTCACGTCCACTTTTCCA
>NZ_JAXDPY010000345.1:0-13209 GCF_034668105.1 Paraburkholderia sp.
TCAAGCCGGAACAGGCGCCGTTCAGCGGGAG
Source organism: Paraburkholderia sp. (assembly GCF_034668105.1). GTDB lineage: Bacteria > Pseudomonadota > Gammaproteobacteria > Burkholderiales > Burkholderiaceae > Paraburkholderia. The sequence continues at coordinate 32 of NZ_JAXDPY010000345.1, forward strand.
AACTGACCAGTTGCGCGAGGCGCCGGCCGTCGATCCGGCCATGCTCCTCGCCGACCGACCAGCCATCGCGTTGCGGTATCGCCAGCGCCGCTTTCAGTGCATGCGCGAGCCGCGCGACGTTGATCCCCTGGGCGGCGACGCGCTCGTCGAGCTGCTCGCGAAACTCATCGAGCAGCGCTTTGCGGACCAGCTTGCCGGCAGCAAGCTCGCGATCATGGCGCGTCGTAAAGGCGCGATAGCCCTGGTCCGATGCTTCGAGCACGCGGCTCCTGCCGCTGAGCGCCACGGCCATGTCCTTGTACTCGTCGTCCTCGACATCGAACCAGAGCGAGAACGCCGTGCGCGGGGCTTGGTCGTCGCTCTCCTGCGCGTCGTCCTGCGCGTCGTCGAGCGCATCGGCTCGGGCGTCACGAATCATTCTGGCGACCAGCCGCGCCAATTCCAGTGCATGGACAGCGAACGCGTCCTGCTCCTGCCGATGCCGGCGCAGACCCGCCAGCGACACGCCGAGCACCGGCACGATGGCCGCGCGCGTGGCTTCGATCGGGCCTTCGGTCTGTTCCAGCACCGGCCAGCCCGTCAGGCGCGACCACGCGATCTGCGCCACCGTGAATAGCAGAATGCCGACATGGTCGTCGGCGAGTCCGGCGTCGCAAAAGGCTCGCGACCACGCTTCGAAACGCTCGCGCAGGTTCTGCACGAGGCCCGGCATGCCAGGCGGCGTTTGCGTTTCGCAACGCAGTTGTTCGAGTAGTTCGAACATGAGCCGCTCGACGGGATCGGGCGGGCAGAGCCGGCTGTGCAGGGCCGCATCGGAGTGCATGAGTCGCATGGCGGCGCCGTCGGCGGCGCCGCGCAGCGATGCCAGAGCGTCCTGCTGCGGGTCGGTGCGCAGATGCGGCGCGTGCAACGGCAAAGGCCGCAGATCGCGGCATAACCGGCCCTCGCGGTAGTGCAAGGAGGCGTCCCCCGTGAGGGCGCGCACGGTCGCCGCGCATAGGGCCTCGCGCTGCTCCGCGCGTAGTGTCGCCTGGCGTGAGAGCGCTGCGTTCGGCGTAGCGGCCCGCGTGTCTGCCTGAAGCAGGGGCGGCTGACGCAAGTCCACCGGACGTGGTGGATCCACTCGACTCAGGTCCACCTGCTGCGGGTCTTCCCGACTCAAATCCGCCTGCTGCGGATCCGCTCGACTCAAGTCCGCCTGCCATCCCGACGTCATCGATTCGATTCCGCTGCGTGGTCCGCGTCATCGCCCACATCCGCAGGCTCGAGCTCCACGCCAAAACAACGCTGGAAATACTCAGCCACGATCGACCGTTCGGCTTCGTCGCACTTGTTCAGGAAGGTCAGGCGAAACGCCATCGCGGGGTCGCGGAAAATCTGACAGTTCTCCGCCCAGTTGATCACCGTACGCGGCGACATCAGCGTGGACAGATCGCCGTTGGCGAAGCCCTTGCGCGTGAGTTCCGCCACGCTCACCATCGATTCGATCAGCGCACGTCCCGCTTCGTCGGCGAGTTCCGGCACGCGCGCGAGCACGATGCCGGCCTCTTCCGCGCGCGGCAGATAGTTGAGCGTGGCCACCACGTTCCAGCGGTCCATCTGCGCGTGATTCAGCATTTGGGTGCCGTGATACAAGCCGTTCAGATTGCCGAGCCCCACGGTATTCGTGGTCGCGAACATGCGGAAATACGGATGAGGATGAATCACGCGATTCTGGTCGAGCAAGGTGAACTTGCCGTCCCGCTCGAGAATGCGCTGAATCACGAACATCACGTCTGGACGGCCCGCATCGTATTCGTCGAAAATCAGCGCAACCGGCCGCTGCAATGCCCACGGCACGATGCCCTCCTGAAACTCGGTGACCTGCAGGTCGTCGCGCACCACGATCGCATCTTTGCCCACCAGATCGAGGCGGCTGATATGGCCGTCGAGATTCACGCGCACGCATGGCCAGTTGAGCCGCGCGGCGACCTGTTCGACGTGGGTCGACTTGCCGGTACCGTGCAAGCCCTGCACCATCACCCGGCGGTCGCGGCTAAAGCCGGCCAGGATCGCCAGGGTCACCTCCGGATTGAACCGGTAGACCTCGTCGATCTCCGGCACGTGGTCGTCGCGCTCACTGAACGCGGGCACCATCAGGCTGGAATCGATGCCGAAAACGCTTCGTACCGAGACCATCCGGTCGGGTTTGCCAGTCGCCTTATCAATCACTTCATTTCTCCTCCCCGCTGCGGGGATAGTCGTTCGGCGCTGCCGGCACGATTTTCAATTTTCGGTACGATTTGTTCCATTTTTATTATAAACAGAATCGCGTGCCGTGGGCGACGCTTCGCGTCCGCGTCCGCGTCCGCGGCCAACGGCGGTGGCGGTGGCGCGCCCTCAGCGCGCGGTCGCCATCTCGTCGAACGGTTTCGCGCGCCGTTCCATCGCCCGCGCCGCCCATGCCGACAGCAGCGCCGACAGGATCACGTAGACGCACACATACCAGGGCTTGCCGCCGTCGAGGCGCAGCAGCGCCGTCGCGACGATCGGCGTGAGGCCGCTCGCGAAGATGCCCGAGAACTGATACACGAATGAGATGCCCGTATAACGCACCTCCGGATCGAACAGCTCGGCAAACAGCGCCGCTTCCGGCCCGTAGACCATCGCGTAGAAGATGCCGAACGGGATCACCACGCCGAGCCACACGGCGAGCGTATTGCCGGCCTGCGTCTCCATCAGCCAGAACGCCGGCAGCACCGAGACGCCGCAGATCAGCGAACCCCAGCGATACACGCGCGCGCGTCCCATCAGGTCCGACATCCTGCCGAAGAACGGAATGAAGAAGCACATCACCATCGCCGCGATCATCACGCCGGTGAGGGCTTCCGTGCGGCTCATCGAAAGCCGTTGCGTGAGGTAGCCGATCATGAACACCGCGAAGATGTTGAAAAACACCCCGTCGATCCAGCGCGCGCCCATGCCGAGCAGCACCTCGCTGCGATAGCGGGTGATCATGTCGACGAACGGGATTTTCACGGCGCGCCGGTTGCGCTTGAGCGCGAGAAACTCGGGCGTCTCCATGACCTTCACGCGAATGTAGAGGCCGAGCAGCACGAGCAGCAACGAAGCGGCAAACGCGACCCGCCAGCCCCACGAGAGAAACGCCTCTTCCGGCAGCAAGCGGGAGATGCCCGCGACAATGCCCGACGCGAGACACAAGCCGATCGACAAACCGATCTGCGGCAAGCTCGCGTACAGACCGCGCCGGTTCGGCGGCGCATATTCATAGGCCATCAGTACCGCGCCGCCCCACTCGCCGCCGAGCCCGATCCCCTGCAATACACGCAGGGTGAGGAGAAGAATCGGCGCCCAGATGCCGATCTGGGCGAAGGTCGGCACAAAGGCGACCCCCGCGGTCGAAATCCCCATGATGATCAACGTACAGATCAACGCGGACTTGCGCCCCACCTTGTCGCCGAAGTGGCCGAAAATTATGCCGCCGAGCGGCCGCGTCACGAAGCCGACGGCGAACGTGCCATAGGCGAGCATCGTCGACACGAGGGGATCGTGAGCGGGAAAATAAAGTTTGTTGAACACAATACCGGCGACGACACCGTACAGAAAAAAGTCATACCATTCGACCGTCGCCCCAATCACGCTCGCGAATGCAACGCGGCGGATAACCCGCTGATCGATTGCCATAGCGTCTCCTCCAATGGATGGCCGCGTGCCGTCCCGGCATCGCAGCACATTTTCAGCCCCTTGTCTGTCTCCTCCTCGGGGGCGCGAATATCGTTACCCGCAGGCTGCTTTTTATCGAACTCGAATGCAGCGAGTCGGGTAGCGCTCGTTTTACTTCTGGTGGCCACTTTGCTTCGTTGGTTCTGGTTCTGCTTTCCGCTTCTACTTTTTACGTCCGCTTTCCGCGTCAGTACTGCGCTTCCATACTCCGCGATTGCACTTGCCCCGCCGGCCGATCGCCGGCACGGGCATCCTCGAGGATCATGCTGGACGCCTTTTCAGCGACCATCACGATCGGCACATTGGTATTGCCGGAGACCAGCGTCGGCATGATCGAGCAATCGACCACCCGCAACCCCTGCGTGCCATACACGCGCAGCCGTTCGTCGACCACCGCGCCCGGATCGCTCGCGACGCCCATCTTCGCGGTGCCGGAAGGATGGAAAATCGTCTGGCCGTATTCGCGGCAAAACTCCAGCAATTCGTCGTCGCTTTGCGCGTCCCGGCCGGGACGTACTTCACGTTTCATCAGTGCGGCCATCGGCTCGCTAGCAGCCACCCGGCGCGCGAAGCGCACACCCGCGACCGTTGTGCGCCGGTCGAGATCGGTCGCCAGATAATTCGGTCGAATCGAAGGCGCGTCGCGCATGTCATTCGTGCGGATCCGCACGCTGCCGCGCGACTCCGGCCGCAACTGGCAAATCGAATAAGTGCAGCCTGGAAACGCGTGGACGTCGCCACCCGCGGTATCGGCTGAGAGCGTGGAGAAGTGAAACTGGATGTCGGGCGTTTTCGCCTCATCCGGCAATGCGCGGCAGAACATGCCGCCCTGATTGATGCCGACCGAAAGCGGCCCTTCGCGAAACAGCGCCCATTGCAGCCCCATCTTCGCGCGGCCCGTCCAGGAGTGCAGCAAGTCGTTCGTCGTGATCGGCCGCGTCACTTCATAAGTCAGCCGTACTTGCAGATGATCCTGCAGATTCTCGCCGACGCCGGCGCGATTCGCGACCACCGGAATCCCGAACTCATTGAGCAATTTCGCCGGCCCCACGCCCGACACCTGCAGCAATTGCGGCGACTGCAATGCGCCCGCCGTCAGCACCACCTCGCGGTGGGCGCGCACCTCGTGCTCCTTGCCGTGCCGACCATAGCGAACACCGGTGGCGCGGGTGCCCTCGAAAAGAATCTTCGACACCAACGCGTCGGTCTCGATCTGCAGATTCGGACGGCTGCGCGCGGGCTTGAGGTAAGCGACGGCAGTCGAACACCGCCAGCCACGCCGCGTGGTCAGCTGGTAGTAACCGACCCCTTCCTGATCGCCCTGATTGAAGTCGTCGACGGTTGGGACGCCCAGGCGATTCGACGCGGCGATGAACGCATCCACGAGTTCGTGGCGCTGCTTGATGGTGGAGGCCCACAACGGACCGCCCACGCCGCGTGTGGGCGACTCGCCAAGTTCGTTGTGTTCAAGCCGCCGGAAGTAAGGCAAACACTCCTTCCAGCTCCAGCCACGATTGCCGAGCGCGGCCCAGTGGTCGTAATCCTCCTTCTGACCGCGCACGTAAATCAGTCCGTTGATTGAACTGCAACCGCCCAAGGTACGCCCGCGCGGCCAGTAGAGCTTGCGATCGTGCATGTTCGGATCCGGGTCGGTGTAGAAGCCCCAGTTGTAGACCGGATGAAACATGGTTTTGCCGTAACCGATCGGGATATGAATCCACAGAAAACGATCCGGCGGACCGGCTTCGAGCAGGCACACCGAGTAGCGGCCGTTTTCAGAGAGGCGGTTGGCCAGTACACAGCCGGCCGATCCCGCGCCGACGACCACGTAGTCGAAACTCCGTACCATTGATGTCTCCGTGCTGATGCTTATCTTTGTGCTCAAAAACGGTTCATTTCGTCCCAATTTATTGGATGGCTGTTTCGACTTCAAGCAAATCCGGTTAGGATTCAGTAATCCGGTACGGAAACCGACTTTTTCGTTTCACTATTCAATCTGTCCGCTCGCGATCATCCGGGTTGTCACCGATCCGTTAGGGCGGCATTCATCTTTATCCGCCTCGGGAAGGCCAATGAGAGACACCACGCGTTCGCCCTCACCTGCTCACGAGCCCGCCGACGACACTCGCGTGCTGCGCGCCCTCAATGTGCTGGAACAGCTCGCTTCCGCGGGACAACCGTCTTCGCTGTCGCAACTGTCTTCACGTCTGCAGATTCCGAAGGCGACCTTGATGCGTCTGATCGAATCGCTCGAAGCACGGGGTTACGTCACGCATATGCCGGACTCGCGCGGCGCGGATCGCGCGATCGCACTCGGGCCGCGCGCGGCGCAACTCGCGCTCACCACGCTCGCGAACAGCACGTTTACGCGCGCTTGCCGCTCGTTGCTGCGCACGCTCGTGGATGCGCTCGGCGAGACCTGCAATCTCACCGTGCTCGACGGCGATACCGTGTTGTACGTCGAGCGCGTCGAGACGAACGAACCCTTGCGTCTGCATATGCAACCGGGCACGCGCGTGCCGCTGCACTGCACGGCGAGCGGCAAGCTGTTTCTTTCGCAGATGACGCCCGCCGAGCGCGGGCTCGTCATCAGGCGCTTGCCGCTCAAATCGATGACGTATCGCACGCTGACCGACATCGATCTGCTGGAAGCGGAACTCGACCGCCTCGCCATGCGCGGCATCGGTGTCGACAACGAGGAGTTCGTGCGCGGCATGGTGGCGGTCGCCGTGCCGGTGCGCAACGTGGAGGATGGCCGCGTGCTGGCCGCGTTGGCCGTTCATTCGCCCACGGCGCGGGCCAGTCTGGAGGATCTGTTGAAAGCGGTGCCGAAGCTAAAGGAAATCGCCGTGCGCATCGGGCCGCTGTTGCAGCCTGGGACGATGGCTGCGCCGGCTACGGCAGCTACGGCCGCGGTGGTTGCGTCGAAGTAGGTTTCCTTCGCTCCTTCGCGGCACAGGAGACGCAGGAGACGCAGGAGTTGCAGGAGATGCAGGAGTTGCAGGAGATGCAGAGCGTATGACCCCAGGGAACAGCATCGGCGCGAGCCGGCAACATGTAGCAGCAGTGCAGCGGTTGGTCGCGAGCGCCACCTGCTGTACTGCTGCATCGCTGAGATGCGAGTCGCACATAGAAAGCAGCCATCAATGCGTATGCGGCCGATACTCGACGAATTCCGGCTCGGAAGAAGCCGCCCCACGCTTGCGGGCGCGCCATGCATAAGCCACGAGCAGCACACCCAGACTCACGACGCCCAGCCACAGCGGCGTGCGCTGGTCCGGTATGAACGCCATGGCCACCAGAATGCCGATCATGCCGAGGATCGCGAAACACGTCAGATACGGGTAGCACCACATCCTCACGCGCAGCATTTCCGGCGCCTCACGCTCGAGCCGCGCGCGCAGTTTCAGTTGCGATACCGCAATTAGCACATAGACAAATATGGCCACCGTCCCGTATGAATTGACGAGGAAGGCAAACACCTTGTCGGGCGAAACATAAGACATCACGACCGACACATAGCCGAACAAGGTGCCGACCAGAATCGCGCGAACCGGCACACCGCGACGATTGACTCTCGCGAGCGCCGCCGGCGCGTCGCGTGACGGGTCAGCGCGAACATCATCCGTGAGGCTGCGTAGAGGCCGGAATTGAGCGCGGATAGTACCGCCGTCAACACGATCGCATTCATGACGTTCGCGGCGGCCGGAATACCCATCGCGTCGAGTGCGCTCACATACGGCGTCGCCATTTTCGGCGAATCCCAAGGCACCAGCGCCACCACCAGCAGAATCGAGCCGACATAGAAAATCAGCACGCGCGTGATCACCGAGTTGGTGGCTTTGGCGACCGCCTTGACCGGCTCATGCGCTTCGGCCGCCGCAATCGTGACGATCTCCGCACCGAAGTAAAAACCGGTCGCCGCAACCGCGCCGCTCAACACCGGTCCAATTCCCTTCGGCATCAGACCGCCGTGCGAAAGCAGCGTGGGCATCACGGAAGCGGTGTGCATCGACGCGGGCCACAACCCCAGCACATACAGACCGCCGAGGAACAGAAACACCACGATCGCCGCGACCTTGATAGACGCGAACCAGAACTCGAATTCGCCGTAGCTGCCCACCGAGATCAGATTGGTCGCCGTCAACACCACCAGCAGCACGAGACTGATTGCCCACGCCGGTGTATCGGGCAACCAGAACTGAACGAGTTTCGCGCCGGCCACCGCCTCGACCGCGACGACGATGACCCAGAAGTACCAGTACATCCACCCGGTCAGAAAGCCGGCCAGTTTGCCGGGCCCGCGCTTGCCGGCGAAGGCGAGCCGCGCGTATTCGTAGAACGAACCCACCGCCGGCATCGCGCACGCCATTTCGCCGAGCATCCGCATGACCAGCACGATCAGGCCGCCGGTAATCAGAAACGACAGAACCGCGGCTGGGCCGGCCTGCCGGACCACCACGCCGCTGCCGACAAACAGGCCCGCGCCGATCACGCCGCCGAGCGCGATCATTGTCATGTGGCGTTCCTTGAGGCCGGTTTTCAGTTCACTTTTATTCGCTGATACTTGCATGTCACCTCCATATCCTGCTTATTCAGGCGCCTGTCGTGCAGGGCTGCGTGTGCAGCCGCCAGACCGGGGCGCCGTCAATCCGGATCGAGCGAGGACGCTTGCGCGCCTCGCTGCTGATTGTTTTTTTCTTATGACTGAATGCGCAGACCTGGCTGCCTGCGCGGTGCCGTGCGTGTGAGGCACGGTAAATGATGCGCTACATACCGCAGTTAATGCGAGGGATGCGTATAACGCGGTACTTAAGCCGCCTTCACGGCTTTTCGTCGCGCCTGAAATAGAGTTGATAGAGCATCCGTTGTCCGAGGCGACGGAACGGTGCGAACGGATGGCCGGGCAACGGTGAAGTAAAGATCGGCAGCGTCTGCTTCGACCCCTTACCGGCGATCCGCTCGGCGAGCCGGCGGCCCGCCTGCTGCGAATATGACACACCATTGCCGCCGTAGCCCAGTGCGTAAAACACCGACTGCTTGGGATCCGGCTGACAGATGCGCGGCATCATATCGTGGCTGACGTCCACCCAGCCCCACCATGAATAATCGATCGCGACACCGCGCAACGCCGGGAATTTGCGGCCCATGCCTTCGATGAGCAACTCGTAGTGCCGCGGGTTCGGCGCATCGGCGCCCGTGATCGCGCTGCGGCTGCCGATCTGCAGCCGATTGTCCGGCAGGAAACGATAGTAGAAGCGCAAGGTGCGCGTGTCCGTGAGCACCTGGGTCGTACGAAAATTGCAGGCCGCGATTTCCTGTTGCGTGAGCGGCCGCGTCACCATCGAATTCGACAGGATCGGCATGACGCGGCTCGTCAGCGAAGGATGGAGGTCCGGCGCCGTATAAGCGCCGGTCGCGATGCCGACCGCGCGCGCGCGCACGATGCCACCCGGCGTGCGCAAATGATGAATACCGTTGACGGTTTCCCACCCGATCACCGGACTCGACGGATGGACCCGCGCGCCCGCTTCGCGCGCGAGCCGCAGATAGCCATACGCGAGTTTCAGCGCATGGATACCGATACCTTCTGGCTCATGAAGCGCGCCCGCCGCCTCACAATCGTTGACATACTCGCGGCGCAACGTAGTCTGATCGATGAGCTCGGACGGGTAACCGAAAACGTCTTTCCATACTTTGGCTTCGGCGGCGAGTTTGGCCATCATGCGCGGCCGGTGTGCAATCAGGAAGTGGCCACCGGGTTGCGGATCGCAATCGATTTCGGCCACCAGCGATTTGAAGTTGTCGAAGCCTTCCTGAATCTCGTCATGCATTTTCAACGCGATGTCTTTACCCCACCGCTCGACCCATTGCGAACGCGATAGACGTCCGGACGCATTCTGCCCTTGTCCGCCATTGCGGCTGCTGCAACCCCAACTGGTTTTGTTGGCCTCGAGCACCACGGCCTTGATGCCATGCTCCCGCGCGAGGCAAAGCGCCGTTGCGAGTCCCGTATAGCCCGCGCCGATGATCGCCACGTCCACGTCGATGTCTTTCGTGATCGGACCATCGTCGGGCGGCGGCGTACCGGCGGTCGCGGCCCAATAGGTGGGGGCGTATTGCCTGCCGTGGCCGGGCCCCGGCGAAACCAGCGGATCGTATCTCGGATCATATTGCGCCGCGCTGTCCCGCCCTGCGGACAGACCTTCGCCGACCCGTGTGATGACACTTTGCTCCATGTGAAGCTCCTCGTCGGCGTCAAACGTTCTGCTTCGGGCGTTCCTTGCGGAACGCGCGCTTCACGGCGATCAACCCGTTGCGAAACTCGAACAGATCGCACCCTTCCGCTTCGATGCGCCAGCCTTCCGCGTGCGTCCCCGAGAACACCCATTCGGACACGCCACGCTCGCCGATGACGTAATGACGGCCACGGCCCCAATGCGCATCCGGAAAGGTCTTGAAGACTGTTTCGAACGCGGCGCTCACCGCCTCGCGACCGACGAAACGCGCACCGTGGATTTCGCTTCCGCCGGCGGCGTCGAACACGCAGTCTTCAGTCATGAATTCCATCAGCGCGTTCGCGTCATGACGGTTGAACGCATCGGAAAAGGCGGCGAGCGTGTCCGCGGTCACCTTCGATGCGGACGTTTCTGTTGTGGCCATGCATGTCTCCTGCTTCGTGAATTGGGTGAGACTTGTGATCGCCAGAGCGGCGATCTCTTGAGGAAAAGTGTAAGTTTGGTGGGGGGCCGGCGGTAGGGCCAGTGCGATGGATTCGCCTGGTGCAGCGCGTGGGGAGAGTGCGCTGGGGCGAAGCGCGCTGTTAGTTCAACGCTTGCGCGCTTTGAAGGCAACGCTTCACGGTACGCTCGTCTTCGTCGCTGAAACGGCCGATCAGGACGATCGTCGACTCAGCCGCCGCGCGGCCCGCGAGAGGTGTGATCAGAATACGGCCGCCGACCACATGGAGTTCCTGTGGAGCATCCTCCTGATCCAGCCAGATGATGCCCTTCGCTCGCAATAGCGGAACCGTCAGACTGCGAAATACTTGCCTCAGTTTCTTTCTGTCGAGGCGGAAGTCGGAGCGGAAAGAAAAGCTGCAGATGTCCTGATGATTATTGAGGCGCTCACCTGCCCGCTCACCTGCCCGCTCACCCGCCGCGAGAAGCGAGCCGCCGGTTCGATGGCGAGGCGCAACGCTCGCGTCGAAGATCAACTCCAGCGGAATGGACCCGTTTGCCGATTCGAGCAGGATGGACGTGGTCGCGAGCGACGACACCGTCTCGATCGCCGCCGCTTTGCCCTTCTGTGCGACGAGGTCGGTCTTGGTGAGCACGAGGGCCGTCGCGCCCGCGATCTGCCGGCGCACGATATCGCCGACGTACGGGTCGCGCAAAGTCGCGCCGATGCGCTCGGCGTCCACGGCAACGATGATCCCGATCAGCCTGAACGCCCGATCGAGCAGGCCGATCTGCGCGATCTTCACGGGATCGGACACGCCGCTGGCTTCGATGATCAACAACTCGGGACGCGCAGGCCGCGCGCTTATCTTTACGAGCGCGTCGACGAGGCGTCCGCCGATCGAGCAACACACGCAGCCGTTTTCCAGATTGATGACGTCGTCTGTGCGTTCGCGGATCAGCGCGGCGTCGATATTGATATCGCCGAAATCGTTGACCAGCACAGCCACGCGGCGCTGCCCCGCACTCGAGAGTACATGGTTGAGCAAGGTTGTCTTGCCGGCGCCCAGATAGCCGCCGAGCACGACCAACGGAATGGGTGGACGGCCGTCGGCGGAGGTGGCCGTGGTGGTCGCGGACGCTGTCGTGGACCCTGTCGTGTTCGTGGACCCTGTCGTGTTCGTGGACGCTGTCGTGGGCGCGGACGCTGTCGTGTTCGCGGACGCTGTCGTGGGCGTGAGCGCAGGCGTTGGCATTACCGTGGCCGCAAACGTACCCGTACCCGTGGCCGTAGTGTCCGCGGTCGTGGCCCCGGCAGCAGCGTCAATCATTTTTTGCCGGCGACTGAAACACGCGACCGCCCAGCACCGTTCCCCACACTTCGACGTCCTTTAACCGCTCAGGCGCGACCTCGCTCGGGTCTTCAGCGAGCACGGCGAAGTCCGCGAATTTGCCCACCTCGATACTGCCGATCAGATGATCCATCTTGAGCGTATAGGCCGCGCCTAATGTGATCGCACGCAATGCGTCGGCCACGGGAATGCACTCGCTCGCGCCCAGCACGCGTCCCGATGCGGTCTTGCGCTGCACCGCGCACCAGGCGGTAAACAGCGGGCTCAACTGCGTGATCGGCGCGTCCGAATGAAACGCAAAGGGAATCCCCAGACGTCGGGCAGAACCCGCGGCATTCATCCGGTTCGCGCGATCCGGGCCGATGGTCTGCGCGTAATGCGGATCGCCCCAGTAATAGAGATGGTTGGAGAAAAAGTTGATGCACATGCCGAGTTTCGCCGCGCGGGCCAATTGGCTCGCGTCAGCCATCTGGCAATGCTGCAGCGTATGACGGTGATCGCTGCGCGGACAGGCGTCGAGCATCTTCTCGACGGCGTTCAGAACGACTTCGGTGGCTTCATCTCCGTTGGTATGAATATGCAGTTGCAGCCCGGCGCGATGAAATGGCGTGAACACCTCCACCAGTTGGCTCGGCGGAATCAGCCACAAGCCGTTCGCCTGGCCGCCGACATAACCGGGCCACTTCAGCCGCGCCGTGAAGCCCTGAATCGATCCATCGACGATGAATTTGACCGGGCCGAATGTCAGCTTCTCCGTGCTGTCCTGAATAGCCGACAGCACTTTTTCGACCCCGTTGTCGGGGCTTCGCTGCGGCGCGAATGCGGGCACGATCCTGACCGGATACTGCGGGTCGGCCGTGACTTCGCGCAGGTTGCGATTGCCCAGCGCTGAGAGATCGTTGACCAGATCCGTCGCGGTGGTCACACCGGCCAGTTGCGCAACCTTGCCGAAATTCCAGATGGCCTCGGTCTTTTCACTCGCCGCAATGGAAAGCTCGCTGCCGATCACCTGATACACCGGGAACATCGCGGCGAATTCCTGCAACTCGCCGGTCGGCTGGTCGTCCTGGTCTTTGTCGATCCCGTCGATGTCGGTGTTCTCGTCGATACCGGCCAGCGCCAGCATCGCGCTGTTGACATTCATCAGATGCACACTCGCGTGCAGCACGACAATGGGCCGGCTCGTCGAAACGGTATCGAGTTCCTTGACCGAGAGGCGGCTCGCGCCGAAGAAAATCGGATCGAAGCCCCACGCCAGCAGCGGCGCGCTTGCGTCCGTCATCGCGCGTTGCGCGTCAGTGAGCCGCTCGATCACTTCATCCAGGGTTCTCAGCCCCCGCCACAACTTGCCGTCGGGACCGCGCCGATCGTAATAGCCGAGATACACGGCATCCCACATCGCGCCTTCCATCAGATGGCAATG
>NZ_JAXDPY010000346.1:0-12892 GCF_034668105.1 Paraburkholderia sp.
CGCCAGATCGTGGCCGACGAAGATCGCCGTTTGCTCGAGCAATGTGGCTTTGTCGATGCGCGCACGCGCGGACTCTTCCTGATCGCGCGGCTTGGCGGTGCGTCGGTTCTCTGCCTGTTGACCATGCTCGGGGCAGGAGCGTATCTGAGCGGTCCGCGCTACGTGGGGCTCGTGGTCGGCGCGCTGATTGTCGGCTTCATGCTGCCGAAGATGGTGCTGTCGCGGCGGGCGGCGGCGCGCCGCCACGGCGTGGTCGACGAACTGCCGATGCTGGTCGATCTGCTGCGGCTGCTGCAAGGTGTCGGCCTGTCGCTCGACCAGAGTTTGCAGGTCATGGTGAACGATTTTCGCGGCGTGCTGCCGGTGCTGTCGAGCGAGCTGGAAATTGCGCAACGCCAGTTCGCGACAGGCCGCACGCGTGAGCAATCGCTGAACCGGCTGGCTTCCAGCTATAGCAATGAAGACCTGCGGGCGGTGGTGCGCCTGCTGATCCAGGTGGACCGCCACGGCGGCGCGGTGCAGGAACCGCTCAAGCAGTTTGGCGACCGGCTGCGCGAAACGCGGCGCGCGGCACTGCGCGAACGGATCGGCCGGCTCACCGTAAAAATGACGGGCGTGATGATTCTGACGCTGCTGCCGGCGTTGATGATCGTGACCGCGGGGCCGGGCGTGCTGTCGGTTTTGCACTCGCTCGAATCGGCGCGGCGATGAGGACTGGACGATGAAATACCACCTGACAGCGAATCAAGGATTGCACTGCCGGCAAGGCGCGCGGTGGGCGCTGACGCTGGCCGTCATCGCGTTGCTCGGCGCGTGTGCGTCGAAACAAACGGGTTATGGCGTCGGGCCGCAGGCGGAGCGTCAGGCCATGATTCAGCAGGCCAACCGCGATCCCGCGCCGGATACGCCAGGCATGTATCTCGGGCTCATCGACAAGATGCAATCGCAGGGTCTGTACTACGCGTCGCTCGCGCATATCGACGCCTACGAAAAGCAATATGGCGTGACGCCCGACACGGTCCTGTTGCGCGCGGATGCGCTGCGCATGACCGATCAGCCGGCCGCCGCGAGCGATGCCTACGCGAAGCTATTGCCAACGCCGCTGGCGGCGCGCGGCTATTGGGGCATCGGCCTGCTCGCGGGGGAGCAGGGCGATTTCGGCCGCGCCGCGCAGGAATTGCAGCAGGCCGTGCAGCTCACGCCGACCGACGCGGGCATGCTGTCCGATCTCGGTTATGCACGATTGCGCGGCGGCGATGTGGCAGGCGCGCGCGTGCCGCTGATGAAGGCGGCGGAACTGGATCAGCAAAGCCGCAAGATCGCGAGCAACGTCATCTTGCTGATGCTGGTGGACGGCCATGTAGCGGACGCGAAAACGGCGATGGCTCAACTGGACCTTTCATCCGACGTGCGAGCCGCGATCGGCAAGCAGGCTGAAGCGGTCGGCAAGGCGGTTCGCGAACGGCGCATGGCGCAGACGCTGGCGCAGGCCGCGATCACACCGTCGGCGGCAACGATGACAAATGGCCCGTCGCGTCCCGACCTGGCGCGTAGTAACACGGCGCTGGCGGACGGACCGCAGGGACGCCTGCTCGATCGCTTATCCCTCAGCAGGTAGCAAGTGATATTTCCATGGATACGACGATGAACGATGTTCGGATAACTGAAGATACCGTACGCGGTGTGCATGCCGGTATCGATGCGCGACGATCGGCAACCAAAGCGCACGGGGAGAATGCGGTGAAGCTGATATACGTCACGCTGGTCAGCGCGATGTTGCTGGCCGGTAGCGATATGGCATCCGCTCAGCAATCGGCTCAACAATCGGCTCAGCAATCGGCTCAGCAATCGGCTCAGCAGTCGGCTCAACAATCGGCTCAACAATCGGCTCAACAGTCCGCTCAACAGTCCGCTCAAGCCCCCGTCCAGCAAATCGGCGACGCGACAAGCGCATGGTTGCAGCTTCAACGAAGCGGAGCAGAAGGGAGCGAACCCCAGCCCATGCTGGGTGCCGAGGCGACGGCGGCTTACCGGCGCTATCTGGAGTCGTTCAATAGCAAGATTCCACCGTTCTTTGCCTCCTCGCTGCAGTCCCAGCAGGGCGGCGGTCCGGGTGGCGGAGCCAATTGACATGAGCGTCGGCAAGATCAGGCGACGCTCGCGGCGACTGTCGCTGGCGCGTTCGCGCGGCGTCATCAGCGTGATCGGCGCGATTTTCGCGGCGGCGCTGGTGGTTGCGGCGCTGGGCGCGCTGGACGTCGGCAACGTTTTCCTCGCCCGTCGGACCTTGCAGCGCACCGCCGACCTCGCCGCGATTGCCGGCGCGCAGACGATCAACGCGCCGTCTGCCGGCGCGCAAGCGGGCGATACGCCGGGATGCACGGCGGCGAAAGCCGCTGCCGCTGCCAGTGTGGCTTCCAATGCAGTTGCCACTACGCCCACGGTGGTGTGCGGCCGCTGGGATCCCACGATGACCGCGGCAGCGCCGTACTTTGCAAGCTCGGTCGCAGCGAACCTTGCGCAGAATGCCGTGCAGGTCACGGTGTCCAGAGACGTGCCGACATTATTCGTCGGAAAGGCGCGCAATCTGCAGGCGACGGCGATCGCCAAGTCCACCAATGTCGCGTCCTTTTCGCTAGCGACCCAGGCGGCGCAATTGCAGGGCGGGGTGCTCAATGCATTGCTGAATCAGACGCTGGGTACATCGGTCAATCTGCAGATAGGCGACTACACCAGTATCCTGGGCGGTCAGATCAAGCTGCTCGACCTGGCGAAGCAACTCAACGTGCAGGGCGATATCAGTGTGGCCTCGGTCAGCGCCTTGCTCGGTGCCACTGTAGGCGTGGCTGATCTGCTCAAGGCCACGGCGGCCGTCCTGTCCCAAGGCACGGTGGCTAACGTGTCGGCCGGTACCGCCCTTGGGACGATCGCTGGGAGCATACCCGGCTCACCGACGGTCGCCATCAGCAACATTCTGGGCGTGACGCTCGCCAATCCGGACGGTGCGGCGTCGGCGTATGTGAATGCACTCGATCTGCTGACGACCGTGGCGCTGGCGAACGGCACGTCGCAGATCGATTTGACTGCGGCTTTTACGGGGAGCGCGGGCGCGTTGTCGCCGGGTATCAATCTGCTGCCGTCGCTGAAGGGGACCAGGGTCAAGCTGATCGTGGGCACGCCTCCCCAAATCGTGATCGGCGAGTCTGGCCAGGATGTCAATGGAAATTGGCGAACGCAGGCTCATACGGCCGATATCGCGCTGTTCGCCGACCTGTACGTGAGTGTGATACCGCCGGCGTTGTCGTCGATTCTCGGCTCTCCGTTGACGTTCGAATTGCCGCTTTACGTAGAGGGATTTCAGGCGACGGCGCCGTTGCAGTCGATCCAATGCGGCTCGACTCCGGATCTGACCAATATGAACATCGCAGTGTCGCCCGGTATTGCGCACGCCATTATCAGCAATGACGTGAAGACCTTGATGGCGAGTACCTCCACGCAGGACTATCTGAACTATATGCATGGTCCTACGTATCAGCAGCCTGCGAATGTCCTGACGTTCTCGTTGAGTTCGATACCGTTGGCGAAGCATCTGCTGGATCTGCTGGCGGCGCTGGGTGTTTCTCTTCCGAATATCTCTCTGGCGATTGGCAGCGCGCCGAATAGTAGCGGCACGCCGACCCAGAAGTTTTCATTGAGCGTGCAGTCGCCCGGCCAGCAAACGTTGAGCTTTACCGGTGTGGGGAGCCTCAACACGTTCAATCCTCAGACGGGGCAAGCCAACTCGAATCAGGTCGGCGCGCAGGCAGGTGACCTGCTGGCGCAATTGATTGCGGCGCTTTCGCCGCGGTCGGCGGCGTTATATGCAACCGTGGGTAATCAGTCTTATCCGTTATCGGCCTTTAGCCTGGGCGACGCGCTGCAGACGCTGCTCACCCAGACGCTGGGCTCATGGGGAGGTGCCGTGGGAGCGGCCTTGAACGCGTTGATCACGCCGGTGTTGACGCCCCTTTCGACCGCGCTTGGCGGTCTCACGACCACGCTGTTGCAGCCGCTGCTGACGGCGCTCGATACCCTCATTGTGCCGTTGCTGCAATTGCTTGGTGTGCAAATCGGTATCGCCACTGTTCATGCTGTCTCGCTGCAATGCGGCGAAGCTCAATTGGTTCAATGACATCCAATGAGAACGACCACCAAAATCGACGAACTCGATATCTACGTCTGGGAGGGCAAGGCCGACATCGTCGACCGGGTCGCGCGCTGCATGGCGAGCTTCGACGTCGAAGTGATCCGCGCGGACGATATGGCGATCTCGCCTGAGCGGACCGCGCTGCGGCCATCGCTTGCGATCATCAGCGTCTCGGTGATCGACAGCGGCGCGCTGCTCATGCGCGACTGGCAGGCCGCGCACGGCATCCCCGTCGTGTGGGTCGGCGCCGCGCCGCGCGAGCACGACCCGGCGACTTACCCGTCCGACTATTCGCACATCCTGCCACTCGACTTCACCTGCGCCGAATTGCGCGGCATGGTCATGAAGCTGGTGTTGCAACTGCGCGCGCACAGTGCCAAGACGCACGAGTCGGACGCGATGATCGCCAACTCGGAGTGCATGCAGGCGCTGCTGCACGAAGTCGACACGTTTGCCGACTGCGACACGAGCGTGCTCGTGCATGGCGAAACCGGCGTCGGCAAGGAGCGCATTGCGCAACTGCTGCACGAAAAACATACGCGCTACGGCCAGGGACCGTTCGTCGCGGTGAACTGCGGCGCGATTCCGGACGGCCTGTTCGAATCCCTGTTCTTCGGCCACTCGAAAGGCTCGTTCACCGGCGCGGTGGTGGCGCACAAGGGCTACTTCGAGCAGGCCGACGGCGGCACGCTGTTTCTCGACGAAATCGGCGATCTGCCGCTCTACCAGCAGGTCAAGCTGCTGCGCGTGCTGGAAGGCAGCGCGGTCACGCGAATCGGCTCGGCGACGCCCGTGAAGCTGGATTTCCGGCTGGTGGCGGCGACCAACAAGCATCTGCCGCAACTGGTGAAGGAGGGCACTTTCCGCGCCGATCTTTACTATCGGCTTGCCGTGATCGAGTTGAAGATTCCGTCACTGGAAGAGCGGGGCGCTGTCGACAAGATTGCGATCTTCAAGGCGTTCATTGCGCAGATCGTCGGCAGCGAGCGGCTCGCGGGATTGCCGGACCTGCCGTACTGGCTTGCCGATGCGGTGGCCGACACCTACTTCCCCGGCAATGTGCGCGAACTGCGCAACCTGGCCGAGCGGATCGGCGTGACCGTGCGGCAGATTGGCGCATGGGACGCGGTGCGTCTGCAGCGGCTGCTGGCGCTGGCGCGCACCAGCCAGCCGGTGCCGGCCGAAAGCGCGGCCGAGGTGCTGGTGGATCGGAGCAAATGGGACATGGCCGAGCGCAACCGCGTGCTGGCCGCGCTCGACGCAAACGGTTGGCGCCGCCAGGATACGGCGCTCTATCTGGGCATCAGCCGGAAGGTTTTGTGGGAGAAGATGCGCAAGTATCAAATTTTCGACGAAGAGCCCGAAACACGCGAAAGTGAGTAATAATGAGATGGTTGTGCTAAAACAAAAACTGTTCAAGCAGGATTTACATGGACCGAAAGTCGAAACTACGGCGGATTGCCTTGGCTGCAATCGTCGCGATGGGGGCCGTTCAGAGCGTGAATGCGCAGACTCTGCCGGATAGCGGGTCGAGCGCTGGCGTCGTTTCCCAGCCGGGCACGACGACGGCTTTGCCGGCCAATACAGTGGCTGGACAGACTGGACAGGCGCAGACGAGCGCATTGACGCCGGACGAAGCGAAGCAGTCTGCTGCGGGCAATGTTGCGGAATTGCAGCAGATGATCCACGGTTCGGATCTGAGCGAATTGCGCACGACGTACAACGGCAGTTACGGTGCGAGCTTGCTGTTTTACGGCAAGGAGATGACGTATTACGTCGCGTTGTTCCAGCAGAAGAATTTCTGGCGCGTCATCAAGACGCAGGACGCTGCGCGAGCCGACATGATCTACAAGGATTTTGTGCGGCAGACGCTGCAGCTATCGGACGTTGAGATTCGCCGTACGCAGTTGGAAGCGCAGAAGGCGTTTACGGACCGGATGATTGCATTGTCGCAGGACCGGGCCAACCGCTTGCAGGCTGATCTGGATGTTGCGCATCAGCAGCAGACGATTGTTGCGAATCAGCAGCAGCAGACCCGTGCCGAGGCAACGGCCCTGGCGCAGCAGAAGGCTGCCGCTCAGGACCAACTGCGCGCTGCGCAACGCCAGGTCCGCGACCTGCAACGCCAACTGGAAACCGGCTTGCCGTCGCACTGAGCGCGATAGCCGGAAGACTGGAAGATGGGAGGGCGAAGCGGCTCTGAAGCGTCGCCCGACCGATTGAATGAACGAGTCGACGTAATAACGCTGATCAACTAACTATGCCGGCGGCACAAGCCCGGCAGTCAAAGCCCGCGGCACAAGGGGCATCGCAGTACAAAATCCAGCCACACAAGCCTCGCGGTACAAAACGCTTCGGCATAAAGCGCTGCGGCATAAAGCGCTGCGACATAAACTCCTGGAGCGCAAAGCCGGCAGCGCAAAGCCGGCAGCGCAAAGCCGGCAGCGCAAACCGCGGCAATGCAAACCGCGGCAATGCAAACCGCGGTGATGCAAACCAGGGCAATACAAACCCGGCAATACACAGTCCGGAAGTACGACGTTTGTCGGAAATGACTTTACTGATGAGGGGAGTGGCGCTGCTATGCGCCCACTGGTTTCCCTTGCTTACTGGTCCGCGACGCACGTAGTGCGGAGTGGGAGCTGATGAGTGCGTTGTCACTAAGGCTGAAAGTGCGAGGGCCCGGATTCCAGATGCACCACTACCGTGACTGTGCGGGGGACCCGCTTAGGGGTTAGCGGTTTGAGCTGCTTTCTTTTGCCTACTTTTCTTTGCAGCAGGCAAAGAAAAGTAGGTGCCTGCCCCGCACAGGGGCGACGCTAATATACCGATAAGAAAACAAGGAAAGGCCAACGCCATATTCATACGGCGCAAAAAAAAAGCACGACGAGGCAAAAAAACTTCAGCCGCGAATTTAATGCTGCTTCTTCCCTGCTGAAGGTTCCGTTTCGGGTGGTGAGTGGGAGGGTTCAGTCATGTCGACGGCGATGGGATCACTGGCGGGAAAGCTTTCTTCGAGGGCTTCATCGAGCCTACTTTCCGCGGACTGAGCGGACTGCTCGCCCCCAGCAACCTTCGCCGCATCCCCACCTTGATGCACCTGTTGCTTCTGCTTAACCATGACATGCTCCATTAGAAGAAGAAAGCCAACAATTCAGCATAGCGCAAAGCCCGGCACCCCGAGAATCAGCCGACCGGCTTGAACTCTCGAAAAATTAAAACCAACCCGCATGAAATCGTTCTCCGAGTATCGCCAGAAAAATAACGAGCATGCACCGACATGGACCCAAAACCCCCTGCCTGCGCGCAGCGCTTCACTGCCTCTCACGTAGTGGAAGCCGAACTGGAACATCTGGATTGGGCGACACGGCAACCGGCGCTACGCATGCTGGACGCCGTGTACTGGCGGCGCCGCGTGCTGGCGGTCAAATGCGGATTCGAACTGACGGACTTGCAGGGAATGCGACTGGAGAAGATTTTGCAGCGACTCGGCCACCCGTCGGAGTAGCCGGCCGTTGCCGCGGCGGCTTATTCGTTGCCGCCGCCGGTACCGCTGGTACCGCCGTTACCACCATGATTGCCACCGCCATGGTTGCCACCGTCGCCACCACCCGTGCCAAACAGACGCCGACGGCGCGTGACCACCACCGGACCGTCCGACGTGCTGCTGCTACGATCGGACGCAGGGCGATCCGACGACGGCGTGCCATACGGCTCGCGCGGTTCGCGCGGCTCACGATGGTCGCGCGGTTCGCGCGAACCGTGCGGGCCCCGCGTGGTGTGCTCGCCGTGCGAAGGCCGCCCGGCGCGCGGCGCCGGACGTGTGCCGGTGTCGAGCTGGATCGTCGAGATCGCGCGCTTGTAGATGCCTTGCAGGCCGACAGGCGTGCGCAGCATCACCAGATACTGATCGAACGACTCGATGCACCCTGTCAGGCGGATACCGTTGACAAGATAGATCTCGACGCGCTTTCGTTCTTTGCGCGCAGCGTTCATGAAGTCGTTTTGCGGATGCGATTCTGCGGAAGCCATGGACAATTCAGGTTAGGTAGACGGTGGTTCGCCGCGATTCTACCCTGTGTGGGGCGGAAAGCGTCGGCGGCCGAACTGCGTCCACTATAACGGCTTGCGCGGACATAAGCATCTGATAACTATTGACTGTAACGTTGAGTTACGAATCTGCGAACGAATCGCGCTTTCTTCAGCCACGTTCGGGTGTTCCCGGCGCCGATGGCGGAAAAAGAAAGCGCATATCGCCGCCGTCCATGGAATAAATCCGTGCCTGCCCACGTTAAGTCAGACATGGCAACGCTGCATCCCGCACGCAGCCAATCGGCTCTCCCGGTTCGCATGATCGGCCGGGCGTTCATCAGGAGACTCACCATGAAAGTATCCCGCCTTCTTTCCGCCGTCTTCGTGCTGCTGGCGCTCGCGCTAGGCTCGTTCGCAGTGAGCGGCTGCACCTCCGGGACCGACAGCGGCGCGTCGAGCACCAGCGGCGGCGGCAGCAGCGGCGGCGGCTACTGAGCGTTGCCACGCCGGGTGAATTTCGAAGCGGAAGTCATTTCGTGGCTGCCGCAGTTGCGCCGCTATGCGCGCGCACTGACGGGTGACCGCGCCTGGGCCGACGATCTCGTGCAGGATACGGCGGAGCGCGCGCTCGCGCGTTGGGCGGCGTTTCGTCCGAACAGCAACCTGCGTGCGTGGCTCCTGACGATCCTCCGGCATCTCTACATCGATCAGTTGCGCGGCCGCCGCGAGATCGCCGTCGACGAGGAAAGCGCGCCGTGGCGCAATCTCGAAGCGCCGCACGGCGAGGTCGACGGTCTGATGCTGCGCGATCTTCAGCGGGCGCTGTATTGTCTGCCGGTCGAGCAACGGGAAGTACTGCTGCTCGTTTGCGTGGAGGAGTTGTCTTATCAGGAAACGTCGAAGGCGCTCGGCGTGCCGATCGGCACGGTGATGTCGCGGCTGTCGCGCGCGCGCGAACACATGCGCGTGCTGATGACGGAGGGGCCGGTCGAAGGGGGCGCCGGGGGACTGGCGCGTAAAGTGCCGCCGCTGAAAGTAGTGAGAAATCCGTGATGAATAACGACCACGATGCCAGCTTGCCTGAGGGGCTCGATCTGCGAGTGCTGTCGGCGTTCGTCGACGGCGAGTTGCCGCCCGCGGAGCGCGCCGCGGTCGAGGCGCAACTGCCACAGCAGCCGCAGGCTGCCGCCAGAGTGGCCGCGTGGCGCGCACAGAAAGCGGGGCTGCAGGCGCTGTGCGGCGCGCCACAGCGCAACGAGCGCAATGAACGCGGCGGCCGCGCCGGCCAGGGCGACGACGATGAACCAGCCTTCATCGTGGTGCGGCGGCCGGCGCCGTCGTGGCAACGCATGGGCCTCGCGGCGTGCTGGCTTGCGCTCGGCGCGGGCCTCGCGCTTGCGTTGGGGCCGCTCGCACCGCGCCTGACGGGCGGCGCGTGGAACGGTCTGAGCGGCCGGCCGCCGAGCTTTGCCGAACGCGCCGACATCGCCTACGCGGTGTACACGCCCGAGCAGCGTCATCCCGTGGAAGTCGCCGCGAGCGAGGAAGAGCATCTGATCAACTGGCTGTCGAAGCGCCTGAACCGGCCGCTGTCGGTGCCGTCGTTGCAGGAATATGGTTACTCGCTGGTGGGAGGGCGTCTGTTGCCCGGCGAAGCGGGGCCGGCCGCGCAGTTCATGTACGAAAATCGCAGCGGCGCGCGCCTCACGCTGTACATCACTGGTATTTCGCGCGACGAAACCGCGTTCCGCCTGTTCCGCGACGGCAACCGCCGCACGTTCTACTGGGTGAGCGACCGCATGGGTTACGCGTTGTCCGGGCCGATTGCGGAAGGCAAGCTGCGCTCGATTGCGGTCGACGTGTGCAGCGCGCTCGGCGGTAAACCGGAGACGTGGCAGGAGCACTAACGGCACGCGAAGTATGGCGGGCACCGAAAACCTGATACGCAGCTCGCCTGCCGCCACAGAGGAGCCACTTTGACACGCAGCTTGCCGCCGAAAGTTTCCGCCGCCGATTTCGACCACGCGCTCGCCGGCTGGCGCGCGATTGTCGGTGAGCCGCAGGTGGTGACGTCGGCCGCTGGGCTCGCTGCGTACCTGGATCCGTTCGCGCCCGGCGAGCGCGCAGCGTTCTCCGCGTCCGCCGCGCTGCTGCCCGCTTCCGTCGACGAGATTCGCGCGGTGTTGCGGATTGCCAATCAATTCCGGATTCCGTTGTGGACCGTCTCGACCGGACGCAACTTCGCGTATGGCGGGGCCGCGCCGCGGCTGTCGGGTTCAGTGGTGCTCGATCTGCAACGGATGAACCGCATCATCGAAGTGAATGAGACGCTCGCTTACGCGCTGGTCGAACCGGGCGTCAGTTACTTCGATCTGTACGCGCATCTGCGCGAGAAAGGCTACAAGCTGTGGGTCGATCCGCCCGCGGCGGGGTGGGGCAGCGTGATGGGCAATACGCTCGAGCGTGGCTTTGGCTATACGGCGTACGGCGATCATGCGGCGACGCAGTGCGGCATGGAAGTGGTGCTCGCCAATGGCGACGTGCTGCGCACTGGAATGGGCGGCATCGAAATCGGCACCGCGTGGCAGCTCTATCAGCCGGGTTACGGGCCTTCGTTCGATGCAATGTTCATGCAGTCGAACTACGGCATCGTCACCAAGCTCGGCGTGTGGTTGATGCCTGCGCCGCCGGCCTATCTGCTGGGCGAAATCCAGTTTCAGCATGAAGAGGATCTCGAAACGATCGTCGATATCCTGCGGCCGTTGCGGCTCGATGAAACGATCCGCAATAACGCGGTGATCGAAGGCGGTTTGCGCCGCGCCGCGGGATTGTCGGCACGTCGGCAGTGGTACGAAGGCAAGGGCGCGATGCCTGAGAACGCGGTGGCGGCCATGCTCGACAAGCTGAACGTGGGCCGCTGGAATCTACATTTCGCGCTATACGGGACCCCTGAACTGATCGACGCACGCTATGCGATCGTGCAGCGCGCTTTCGCTCGCGTGCCGAAGGCGACACTGTCGGCGGCTCGTTATGCGGGCGATGCGCAACCCACCGCCGGCGGCGACCGCAACCTGGCCGGCATCCCGGCGATGAGCGCGTTTCGCATGCTCGACTGGCGCGGCGGCGCGGGCGCGCATGTGGACTTCGCGCCGCTGTGCCCGGCGACCGGCCGCGACGCGCTACGCCAATACACCATGGTGAAGACGCGCGCGGCGGAATACGGGTTCGATTACTACGGCGGTTTTACGGCGGGCGTGCGTCATCTGCATCACATCTTCGCGGCGATCTTCGACCGTGACGACGCCAATCAGGTCGAGCAGGCCGGCTCCTTACTCCGTTCGCTGATGAGCGATGCGCGTGCAGCGGGTTATGGTGAATATCGCGCGCATCTCGCGTATATGGATTTCGCCGCGGCGCAGTACAGTTTCAACGACGGCGCGTTGCTGCGGCTCTCGGAAACGATCAAGGACGCGCTCGACCCGAACGGTATTCTCGCGCCGGGCAAGCAGGGGATCTGGCCGGCGGCGTGGCGCGACCGGCGAGGTTATACGTGAGGACGCGTGGCCCGGATGGCGCGACCGGCGAGGTCATACGTGAGGACGCGTGAACCGGATGCCGCGAACGGCGCGCATCATCTCTATCTATCTGACGTGATGAACTCATGGACCGACGCACTTTCGTGATAACCGGCGCATGGCTTTCGACCGCCGCAGGTGGGGCGTGGCCGTGGCTCGCGCAGGCAGCCGCTCGCCGCGATACGCTCGCCGTGATCGACTCCACGCTGGCGAGCGGCCCGGCATTTTCCGACTACGTCGCCAGCATGAAGCTGCCAGCCTTCGAAACCGGCGACGACATCGGCGTGCTCTGGTACGGCACGCTTGCGCCGCGTCTCAGCCGGACGACGCCCGCCCAGACGCCAGCGTCGCTGATCGGCCTTACCCGCGTATCCGATTACTTCGTGCTCAGAGAGCTGGCCACACGCGTAGGCCGCATGATCGAGCACAGCCACGAGCAGGGCGCGGGACCGGGCGCGCAGCTCGCGCATGTCGCCTTCGCGCTGACGCCGCGCCGTGTCCGCTAGAACCTGTAATCCTTATTCTTTGGATCGAAGGTCGAGTCGTCGAAGGTTTTCGGCGTGATGGTTTCGAAGACGATCTTCTCGAAGATCTTGCCGTCGTTGTCATAAGACTCGACGGTGCGGAAATACGGATGCCGCAGATCCAGCCCGAGCGTTTCTTTCTTCGCGTAGAACTGCGGCTGGCCGGTCGGCGTTTCGAAGGTGAAGGTGACGACGCGCACCCCGTCGATCGTTTGCACTGCCACCTGGGTCGAGCGCGGCAAGCCGGCTTTGATATATTTCCTGCCTTCGGAAAGGTACTGATTGGCAATGTACTCGGTACCGAGATCGCGCAACTGGTGGTTCGATTGCGCGCGGGCGAGGGCGCCGTTCAGCGAGGTCCACAGCGGCATCACATTCATGATGCCGCCGAGGTGGCCATACATTTCGTCGGTGCGCTTGGTTTCGTCGTAGATGATTTCCTGACCGGCATGCGCGCCATCGGGCAGCCACTTCACGTAGATCCGCAGCGGGTTGTGGGTGATGCGCCCCAGCATATGATCGGGCTGGTCGGGCCACTGGCCGTGAATGCGTTCCGAGCGGGCCATGGTGAACTC
>NZ_JAXDPY010000347.1:0-2856 GCF_034668105.1 Paraburkholderia sp.
GTTCGGGTGCCTGAATGATGCCGCAACGATGGCGCCGCCCGGAATGCCACGAGGCCGCCGCACCGAAATCATCATACGTATGAAACCGCGGATTGCAAAATGCTCACCAGAAGTCTAGAAAATGTGGAGCGCATCGCCTACGCTTAAGCGAGCCGGCCTTATGGGAACAGATGCCTCAACGCTTTCCCTGATGCGGAGCCGACCCGTCCTGACGAAGCGATCAATGGTTCGAAATCGTACGTGTTTGGGTGCTTGCGAGGGTTGCGCCATCCAGCCTTTCCGCGTTATCGATCGCGGATGAATGCGGCACTCCTGAGCTGAAATTCCTGATAGCAATAAAAAACCAAGGAGACTTTCATGCCATTTACCCGTATTCAAGGAGTCGTCGGCCTGCCTCTGCTTGCCATCGCATTCGGCCTGCCTGCGGCCTACGCCGCGGACGAAGTTCAGAACAGCTCGACGACCACGGCCTCGCCCGTACCGTCGAGGCTGCAACCCGTGAGCCAGCAACAGCTCGACCGCGCCGCCGCTACGTCATCCGACTGGCTGCATTCGAACGGCTCCTACGCACAGACGCGCTATTACCCCGGCGCGCAAATCAACAAGACCAACGTGTCGAAGCTCAGACCGGCCTTCATCTTCCAGACCGCTGTCAACGAGTCGATGGAAACGGCGCCGATCGTATCGAACGGCGTGATGTTCATCACCACGTCGTTCAACCACGTGTACGCACTCGACGCGGTAACGGGCAAGGAGTTCTGGCATTACAAGCACAAGATGGGTCCGGTCACGACGTTTTGTTGCGGGCCCAACAATCGCGGCGTGGCCATATCGGGCGACCGGCTCTACATGGGCACGCTCGACGCGAAACTCGTCGCGCTCGACGCGAAAACCGGCAACGTAGTGTGGCAAAGCCAGATCGCCGACCCTGACGAGGGCTACTCGGAAACCATGGCGCCGACGGTCGTGGACGGCAAGGTGCTGATCGGCACGAACGGCGGCGAATACGGCATTCGCGGATTCGTCAAAGCATTCGATGCGAATTCCGGCCAGTTGCTTTGGACCTTCTACACGATTCCGGAAACCGGCCAGGAAGGCGTGTGGGCCACGAAAGACGCGACGGGCCGCGACGAAAAGCGCGACATCGATGCGGAGAAAAAGCAGCTTGCCGAGAAGGGTGGGGACTTCTACAAGACGCTCGGCGGCGGAGTCTGGATGACGCCCGCGATCGACCGGCAAACGCATACCGTGTACTTCGTGGTGGGCAATCCATCGCCGGATCTTTATGGCGCGATCCGGCCGGGAGACAATCTCTATACGGATTCGCTGGTCGCGATCGATCTGGACACCGGCAAATACAAATGGCACACCCAGTATGTGCCGCATGACGTATGGGACCTCGACGCCGTGAGCCCGCCGATTCTGATCGACGTGCGCGACAACGACGGCAAGATGATTCCCGGCATCGTGCATGGCGGCAAGACCGGTCACGTGTACGTTCACGATCGCGCCACCGGACGGCTGATCCGCTACTCGCAGGCAATGATTCCGCAAGAAAACATGTGGACGTTGCCGACAGCGGCCGGCGCGCGCATGCTGCCCGGCGCGAACGGCGGGGTCGAGTGGTCGCCCATGGCGTTCGATCCACGCACGCGCCTCGTCTACGCGGCCAACCTGCATCAGCCGATGACCTATCAGGTCGAGGACGCGGCCTATCCGGGCGGCAGCAAGCTGTGGCTAGGCGGTGCATTCAAGGTGATTGCGTCCGAGCAGCAATGGGGCAAGCTGTCCGCCGTGAACGTCGACACGGGTAAGGTTGCCTGGGACTACAAGACCGAACAGCCGCTGATCGGCGGCGTGCTCGCGACAGCGGGAGGCCTCGTGTTCAACGGCGAAGGCAATGGCCTGTTCCGCGCATTCGACTCCGCAACCGGCAAGAAGCTCTGGGAGTTCCAGTGCGGTGCGGGCGTCAATGCGCCCGCCGTGTCGTACACGGTGAACGGCAAGCAGTACATAGCCGTCGCTGCGGGCGGCAATACGCAGCTCGACTTCAAGCGCGGCAATAGCGTGCTCGTCTTCGCAGTGCCATGAGGATACCGACGCTACGGGGAGCGCGGGGTTCGACCCGCCGGGCAGGGGCGGCCATTCTATGCGGCTGGTTCGCAGCCGCATGGCTGCCATTGAACGCGCGTGCCGACGCCGACGCGGGCAAGGCGAAAGCACAGGTATGCGTGGCCTGTCACGGGCCGATGGGCAATTCGACCAATCCGGACTATCCGATTCTGGCAGGGCAGACCGCGCGCTATCTCTACCTGGAACTGAAGGACTTCAAGGAAGGACGGCGCAGCGATCCGCGCATGTCGCCCATGGCGGCCAACCTGTCGCGCGAGGACATGCAGGACCTTGCCGACTACTTTGCCGCGCAAAAGCTCGCCCCTGTTCCCTTCAAATCGGATGGCGCCAGCATCGAAGCCGGAAGAAAGAAATCCGCCGAAGTGCTGTGCACGATGTGCCACCTGGGCGGCTTTGCCGGCCAGAACGAGATTCCGCGGGTCTCCGGTCAACTGTATCCGTACATCGTCAAGCAACTGCAGGACTTCCGCTCGCACACGCGGACCAACGATGCGGGCAATATGACCAGCGTAACGCGCAATCTGACCGACGACGACATCCGCAACCTTGCTGCGTACGTCAACAATCTCGAGTAGCCTGGAGCAGAGATCATGAAAAAAACGCTCACCCGCCGCATTGCGGCTGTTGTTCTGCTAGCGGGCGCATGCGGCGTGGGTTTGCCGGCACTGGCGCAGGCAGACGGGGAAACCAACCGGCAACTGCTTGCCGCTGCAAAAGACGGCG